>NZ_CP184360.1:2272200-2596800 GCF_048595755.1 Luteococcus struthionis | reverse complement strand
GTCACGATCGCGGCGCACCACCTGGTCGGTGACCTGGGCGGTGTCCACCGCGCCGCCCAGCTCGGCCTGGCGACGCGCGATGCGGGCTGCCGGGTCTGCCACCAGCAGGATGCGCAGGTCGGCATCCGGCGCGACGACGGTGGTGATGTCACGTCCCTCCACGACGATGCGACGGTCGTGGTCGGCGATGATCTGACGGAACTGACGGGTCAGCGCCTCGCGGACCGCCAGGTTGGTGGCGATCGCCGAGACCTTGGCGCTGACGCGCGGCTCACGGATCTCGTCGGTGACGTCGCGTCCATCCAGACTGATCGACGGGTTGGTTGGATCGGTGCCCGGCACGATCCGGGCACCACGCACCAGCTTCGCCACCTCATCGGCCTGGGAGGCCTCCAGACCGGATTCGAGGAAGGCGATCGCTGCCGCCCGGTACAGGGATCCGGTGTCGAGGTAGGCCAGGCCGAGGCGCTGGGCCACTCCGCGCGAGGTGCTGGACTTGCCGGAACCACTGGGTCCGTCGATGGCGATGAGAAGGCTGTCGGTCACGGACAACAGGCTAGCGGGCCGTGCCGACATCCCCGTGACCTCGACAGGCTCGGCCAGCGAGAGGAGGTCCTCGACAGGCTCGGCCAGCGAGAGGAGGTCCTCGACGAGCTCGGCCAACGAGAGGGAGGCCTCGACGAGCTCGGCCAACGAGAGGGAGGCCTCGACGAGCTCGGCCAACGAGAGGGAGGCCTCGACGAGCTCGGCCAACGAGAGGGAGGCCTCGACGAGCTCGGCCAACGAGAGGGAGGCCTCGACGAGCTCGGCCAACGTGAAGGGTTCAGACGACGCGGAGGGTCCAACCCTTGTCTGCCATGACCTCGCGCAGGTGTTCGGCCTGGGTGGGCGAGACCTGCACCGAGAGGTAGCCCACCTCGCGGGTGCTGCCGTGTTCGATCGAGAGGTCCTCGACGTTGACGCCCTCGGCGCCGATGTCCGCGAACAGGTGCGCCAGGGCACCGGGGGTGTCGGGGATCTCGATGACGACGGACTCCCACTCCACCGGGCCGCTGCCGTGCTTGCCGGGCAAGGTCCTGGCGCCGTCGCGGCCGCGGGCCATGAAACCCTCCAGGCCGGTCGGATCGTCCAGTACGACGAACAACTCGTCCAGGTCGCGACGAATCCCCTCCAGCTCCAGCCGGATGGCCGACGAGTTCGCCTGGATGATCTGGCGCCACAACACGGGATCGGAGGCGGCGATGCGGGTGACGTCGCGAACCCCCTGGCCGGCCAACTGCAGGTGGCGCTCGGGGACGTCGCGCAGGTTCCCGGCGGTGAGGCTGCTCATCAGCTGTGGGACGTGGCTCACCCGAGCCACCGCCTCGTCATGGTCGGCCGCCTCCATCTCCACCAGGCGCGCGCCACAGGTGCGGGCCAGCTGCCGAACCCGCTCCACGTGCTCGGGGGCGTTGTCGAGCCGGGGGCAGACCACCCAGGTCCGGTCGACGAACAACTCGCCACTGGCCGTGAGCGGACCGGCGAATTGTGAACCAGCCATCGGGTGCGAACCGACGTAGCGGCTGATGTCGGCACCAGTGGCCCGCAGCTTGTCCAGCACGCGCCCCTTCACCGAGGAGACGTCGGTCACCACGGCGTCCGGGGACAACTCCAGCGCCTCCAGCACCTCCTGCACCACGGCCGAGGGCGGCGTGGCGACCACCACGAGACGGATGGTCTCGGTCTGGGGGAAGTCGATCAACCCCGCCCCCAGGCCCGCCGCGACCACGGCGTGCACGTTCGAGGCGTCCACCAGGTGCACGCGTTCACCGGCGCTGGTCAGCGCCATGCCGATGGAGGCGCCGATCAGGCCGGCGCCGATCACCACCACGGGACCCAGCTCACCCGTGGTGGGAACCAGGCTCACTGGCCACCCTTCTGGACGAAGCTGCGCACATAGTCGTCGGCATTGCTCTCCAGCAGGGTGTCGATCTCGTCGAGCAGGGCGTCGAAGCCCTCGTCGGAGCTCGACGTGGACTGTGCGCCCTGGCCCTGCTGCGCCACGGCGTCTTGTTCGTGGCCGGTACGGGTGCGATTGACCCGCTGCTGCTCACTCACGACTCTCGCCTCTCAAATGCTGGAACTGGAATCCCAGCCTAGCGACTTCCACAGCTCCACCAGGGCCAGTGGCCCGTCCACGGACTCCAGCCGACTGCGCCATTCCTGCTCGCCGCCCACCAGCGGCGAGGTGAGGTGCAGGGTTGCCACCCCGGTGGGCGTCGCCAGGCTGATCCGGTCCCAGTTGGCGGCCACCACGTGCGGTGCGAATCGGGACAGCAAGGTGCCGCGCAGCCAGGCCCGGGTCTGCCGGGGCGGTTGGGTCATGGCCCGCGATACCTGGTCGTCGCCCACCAGCCGCTGCACGGCACCGCCAGTCTCCAACCTGTCGAACAGCCCCTCCGTCAGGTCGGCGTAGCGCAGGTCGAGGGCAGACAACCGGGGGTCATCCCACCCGCAGCCATGCCGGGCGCGCACAGCCTCGAGCAGGCGCAGTTTGGTCACCCAGTCCACCCGATCGGCGCAGCGCATCGGATCGACGTCCAGGTCGTCGAGGATCCGGCCCCAGTGCTCCAGCACCAGGCTGGCATCCGCGATGGTGTCGGGACTGCCTGCCACCTGCTGTGCCTGCTCCCACCACAGCCTTTGCAGCTCCACGGCGGTGCGCGCCTGCCCGTCGGTGCACGGGACCCGCACGCGGCAGCTGGGATCACGGCTGAAGGTGCACATGGCCGCCACCGGGTCGCTGGGCTGCGGGACCCGGGCCCCGGCTCGGATCGCCTGCAGCACCAACTGCGCCGATCCCACCTTCACCAGGGTGGCCACCTGGTTGAGGGTGGCGTCGCCGGTGATGACGTGCAGCCGACGGTACTCACGTTCGTCGGCGTGCGGCTCGTCTCGGGTGTTCACCAGGGGTCGACGCACCGTGGTCTCCAGGCCCACCAGGCGCTCGAAGAAGTCCGCGCGCTGGCTCGTCTGGAAACCAGGATCCTGCCCTTGCTGCCCCAGACCCACCCGTCCGGCGCCGCAAACCACCACCCGGCTGGCCAGATGTCCGGGGAACTGCTCGACGATCAGCTCGAAGGGCAGGCTGCGCGGCAGCAGGTAGTTCTCGTGACAGCCATAGCTGCGGCCCTTGTTGTCGGTGGTGTTCTTCACCAAGTGGATCCGCAAGCCGGTGCGCTCGGCCGCGCGTTGGGCCGCCAGGGTGTGGATGCGGTCGCCGGCACGGTCCCAGGTCACCGCGTCACTGGCCGTCAACACCTCGGGTCCCGACCATTCGGGATGGGCGTGGTCGACGTAGCTTCGTCCCCCATTGCCCAGCAACCGGTTGGCCTGGCGCACCTCGTCGGTCAGCAGGTCGGGATGGGCCACGCGTCGCGGGAGCACCGTGCCACGGGCATCGACCAGCGGGTGCTCGTCGGCATAGTCCCACGTGGTGCCCGGCGCCTCGACCGCCTGCACCACCGCCTCGGACAGGCTGATCGGATCGGGGACGCGCTGGCCGGGCTCGAGCCCGGTGACGAAGACGCCGTACTCGGTTTCCAGACCCACCACGCTCATGAACGGAGCCTAGCCCGGCACGGCTGGACGGCGGCCCCGCGGCAGCTCGGTAGCATCGGCGCCATGAGCAAACAGGTTGTGCTGGCCGTTGACCTCGTTCTGGTCGTCATCTTCTCCATCATGGGAGTCCTCAGCCATTCCGGCAGTCTGGTCGAGCGCCTGATCCCCGTGGCCTGGCCCTTCCTGACCGCGTGCATGGTGGCCTGGGCAATCCTGCTGTTGCGTCGACGCGACGTGGGGAGCCTGGCCTCGGGTGTCTTCGTCTGGCTGGTCACCGTGGTGGGTGGCCTCAGCCTGCGCGTCGCCGCCGGCAGCACCGCGGCGACCGCCTTCATCATCGTCACCGCAGTCACCCTGGCCCTCTTCCTGATCGGCTGGCGACTGCTGCTGCGCAAGAAGCTGCGCCAGCCCGCGGCCGTCTCCCACGGCTGACTCAGCCACCAGCCGGGGATTGACCTCAGTCAAGGGCTTGGCCGTGGGACTGCCCCACCAGCGTGCGCAGGAAGACGATCCGCTCCCCTCGCCTGCCACTGATGCGTGCCCAGTCGTCGGGATTGGTGGTGTTGGGAAGGTCCTCGTTCTCGACGTACTCCGCGCGGCAGGCATCGACGATCCCCTGCACCGAGACCCCTCCCGACCCGCCGGCCAGCTCGTCCTTGATGGCTGACTTCTTGGCGCGGTCGACGATGTTGCGGATCATCGCGCCGGAGGCGAAGTCACCGAACCACAGCACCTCCTTGGCTTCGCTGGCATAGGTCACCTCCAGGAAGCGGTTCTGGTCGGTGTGCGCGTAGATCTGCTCACAGGCCAGCTCGATCAGCTCGTGCACTCCAGCCACCTCCGGATGCAGGGGCGTCTGCTCGGTGAGGTACTTGGCGAAGATCTCCGCGGCGCCCTCACGGGTGGGGCGCTCCAGCTTGATCTTCACGTCCAGGCGGCCCGGACGCAGGATCGCCGGATCGATCATGTCCTCACGGTTGGAGGCGCCGATCACGATGACATTGTCGATGCCCTCCACGCCGTCGATCTCGCTGAGCAGCTGCGGGACGATGGTGTTCTCCACGTCGGAACTCACGCCGGAGCCGCGGGTGCGAAAGAGCGAGTCCATCTCGTCGAAGAAGACGATCACCGGCCTGCCCTCACTGGCGAGTTCCCGGGCGCGCTCGAAGATCGCCCGCACCTGGCGTTCCGATTCCCCCACGTACTTGTTGAGCAGCTCGGGGCCCTTGATGTTGAGGAAGCAGGAACCGCCCCGGCCGTCGGCCCCCGAGCCCAAGGAATTGGCCACCGCCTTGGCGATCATCGTCTTGCCGCAGCCGGGAGGGCCGTAGAGCAGGATCCCCTTGGGTGGGGTGAGCTGGTAGCGGCGGTACGCGTCGCGGTGCAGGAAGGGCAGCTCGACGGCATCACGGATCTGTTCGATCTGTGCGCCCAGGCCACCGATGTCGGCATAGCTGACGTCGGGCACCTCCTCCAGCACCAGTTCCTCGACGCGGCTGCGGGCCACCCGTCCCAGCACCAGGCCGGCCTGACGGTCCACCAGCACCGTGTCACCCACGGTGAGGCTCTTCGGGTCCAGGCTGGGCACCAGGCCCAGCAGCACCTCGTCCCCGCTGCTGGTCTGCACCACGGCCCCACCCGGCCCGGCCTCCACCACCGAGGCCAGGTCGCCGCGCGGCTGCGGATCACAGCGTTGTACCGCCACGCTGGACTCGTTGAGCAGTACCCCGTCGCCCGGGGCCGCCTCCGCCAGTACCTGTGGCAGCGCCGCCACACGCAGCAGCCGGCCCAGCGCCGCCACCTCCAGGGTGGCCGGAAAGTCCTCCTGCGCCTCGTGCAGGGCGACCACCAGGCCCCGGGTCAGCGGCGGTTCGCTGAGGGCATCCACCTCGGCCTTCAGCGTCACCAGTTTCTGGCGAGCCTCGCGCAGCGTGGCGTTGAGCTTCTCGTTCTGCGCGGCCAGGCTGCGCGCATCGGAGCGGGCGTCCTGCATGCGTCGCTCGGCGATCTCCAGCCGATGGTTGTACCCCTGACCGGAGGTGAAGGGTTGCTCGACGCCGACCATGGCTCAGCTCTCCTGCTCGGGGACCTGCTGGTTGCTCATCGGGACATTCTTGGGGCGCGGACCGTGGTAGTCGGGCCCGTAGGCACCCGGTGCCGGGCGACGCTTGCGCATCGGCGCCTCCACTCCCGGGGCCAGGCGACGGCTGTGCACCAGGAAGCCGGTGTGGCCGGTGCTGCCGTGGCCGGGGCGGATCGCCAGCCCCTCGGCATGCCACTCGCGGGTGGTGGTCTCGGTGGCCTGCGGCTCGGTCCACCCGCCATGGGTGCGCAGGGTGTCGGCCACCCGTCCGAGCTGCGTGGCCGTGGCGACGTAGCAGGTCAGCACGCCACCGGGCACCAGCACGTCGCCTACCGCATCGATGCACTCCCAGGGGGCAAGCATGTCCAGCACGGCGCGATCGATGGGTTCGTCGCGGATGGACTCGACCAGGTCACCCACCGTCAGGTTCCAGGCCGGGTGCGGCTGCCCCAGAAAGTTCTCCACGTTCTTGCGGGCCACCTCGGCGAAGTCCTCCCGGCGCTCATAGGAGTTGAGCTGACCCTCTGGACCGATGGCGCGCAACATCGCGATGCTCAGGGCGCCCGAACCCACACCGGCCTCCAGGACGCGCGCCCCGGGGAAGATGTCACCCCACATCAGGATCTGCGCGGCATCCTTGGGATAGATGACCGCTGCCTCGCGCGGCATCGCCACCATGTAGTCGCTCATCAAGGGGCGCAGCACCAGGAAGGTCATGTTCCCGGCGGTGACGGTGATGCCCTCCGGCTTGCCGATCATCTCCTCGTGCCGCACCCCGCCCTTGGAGGAGTTGAAGCTCTTGCCGGGCGTGAGCAGCACCGAGTGACGCCGACCCTTGGTGTC
This sequence comes from Luteococcus struthionis, assembly GCF_048595755.1. Taxonomy (GTDB): domain Bacteria; phylum Actinomycetota; class Actinomycetes; order Propionibacteriales; family Propionibacteriaceae; genus Luteococcus. Next base: position 2,590,274 of record NZ_CP184360.1, on the reverse strand, counting down.
ACTGAGCGTCACCCGCTCCCCCGCCTGCAAGAGGCCCCCGGTGACACCCGAGTAGTGCGGGGTGACCGGCGGCGGGGGTGCCACCAGCTTGGCGGGCTGGCCGATGCAGCGCCGGTAGAGCTGGAAGAGCTGGCCGGTGGTGACCTGGTCCAGGCTGTCGATGACCACGCGACGACGCGCGTCGGGGATGGGAACGGTGGAGGGCACCGCGACCACCACTGCGCCGGCAGCGTTGGCCGACGTGGCCCCGGTGGGTGAGTCCTCCACCACCAGGCACTTGGTGATGTCGACGCCGAGCAGTTCCGCGGCCCGACGGTAGGGCTCGGGATCGGGCTTGTTGGCGGTCACCTCGTCGCCCCCCACGATCACCTCGAAGCCCAACTCGGGCAGGGTGGCGAGCACCGCCTCCAGGATGTTGCGCGGGGTGGAGCTCACCAGGGCCATCCGCACCCCCTGGTCGCGCATCTCGTCGACCAGCTCGCGAGCACCCGGCAGGAAGAGCGACTCACCGCGGGTGGTCATCGCCTCGACGGCCTTCTGCTGCAGCACCGCCAGCGTGTCGGCCTGGGTGACCCCCTCGCCGATCCGCTCGGCGAAGATCTGGCTGAGCGCCCAGACGGACTGGCCCACCAACGCAGCGGAGTCCTGTTCGGTCCACTCCTGCCCGTAGTGCGCCATCGTGGCCATCTCGCACTGGGTCCAGATGGGTTCGGTGTCCACGATCGTGCTGTCGAAGTCCCACAGGACGGCAGCGGGACGCGCGGCGGTGTAGGCAGTCTTGTTCATGATGGCCGCCATTCTTCCAGAGCGGGCCAAGCCAACGCGCACGCCGCATGCTGCAGGGTGGATTTCCTCCGCACGACGGAGCAGATTCCTACCAAAGGAGCAGGTCATGGCCCGGTTGGTGCGAAAGGATTGGGTGCATCATCCACCACACATGAGGGGATCCCTACATGAGCAACGACCAGCCCGGCACTCCCGAACCGCAGGAGCGGCCCGCCTTGGACTACCCGGCTCCGGCCGTGCCTGCACCGCAGGGGTCCGGCGCCAGGCCCGCTCCGCCGGCCTTTGGAGGCCAGCCCTACCCGGCACCGGCCCAGCGCCAGACGGGCTGGTTCAAGAAGGGCTTCGGGCTGGGTGCGGGCGGTGCGCTGGGTGCCGGTGGTGTGCTGCTGGCCCTGTCGATCATCGGCAGCATGGTGACCGGGGCGATCCTCGCCGGCGCCACGGCCGGCCTGTCGGAGATCGGCAAGACCGCCGGCTCCGAGACCTACGAGACCGTCTGGGGCGAGCAGGATGCCAGCAAGACGCTGCGCGCCATCGACGTGCGCGGCCCGATCATGGCCGGCGCCGACCAGGGCATGGGCCTGACCGCCGCCACCTACGGCTACGAGGTGGCCGACACCATCGACAAGATCGGCAAGGACGACGTCGACGGGTTGGTGCTGCGGCTCGACACCCCGGGTGGCACCATCAACGGTTCCCGCGCCATCGGTGAGGCCATCGAGCGCTACCAGAAGCGCACCGGCAAGAAGGTGCTGGCAGTGGTCGAGGGCATGAGCGCCTCGGGCGGCATGTTCGCCATGGCGCCCGCCGACAAGATCGTCGCCGACCACGGCACGCTGGTGGGCTCCATCGGCGTCATCTCGGGCCCCTTCCAGCAGTACAAGGACGTCAAGGCCATCGACGGCGGTCTGCTGGGTGAGGGCGTCACCACCGAGGGCGGCATCACCAACGAATACATCACCCAGGGCAAGGGCAAGGACTTCGGCAATCCCTACCGCGCCATGACCGCCGAGGAGCGCAAGACCTGGAGCGACGGCCTGGCCAAGGAGTACGGCAGCTTCGTCGGCTGGGTGAGCAAGTACCGCGGCATCCCGGAGGCCACGATCCGCGACGACCTGGGGGCACACATCTTCGACCCCGAGACGGCCAAGCAGAAGAAGCTGGTCGACGACGTGATGAACCGCGACAACGCCTACCGCGAGGCCGCGAAGATGAACGGCCTCGACCCGGCCGACACCAAGCTGGAGGCCGCGGCCGTCCCCGGCTTCCTCGACAGCCTGCTGGGCGTCGAGTCCCGCATCCCCGGCCAGGCCCCCGCCGTGGAGGCCGAGCAGGGCAAGCTGCAGGTGACCAGCGTCATCTGCTCCGGCCAGCCGCAGGTCCTGGCGTGGAACGGGCCGACCGCCCAGTTCTGCGGCCGCTGACCACCCCTCGACAGGCTCGGGCAACGCCCCCCTCGACAGGCTCGGGCAACGAACCCGTCCCCGAGCCTGTCGAGGCAAACCGGCGGCCGAGCCTGTCGAGGCCCTACTTCGCGTTGAAGTACTTGGCCTCCGGGTGGTGCACCACGATCGCGTCGGTGGACTGCTCCGGGTGCAGCTGCAGCTCCTCGCTCAGCTCCACCCCGATGCGCCACGGCTCAAGCAGCTCCACCAGCTTGGTGCGATCCTCCAGCTCCGGGCAGGCCGGGTAACCGAAGGAGTAGCGAGAGCCGCGGTAGTCCTGCTTCTGGATGGCCTTGTCGATGTCGGAGTTGGTGGCGGCATAACCCAGTTCCTCACGGGTGCGGGCATGCCACATCTCCGCCAGCGCCTCGGTGAGCTGCACGCTCAGCCCGTGCAGCTCGAGGTAGTCGCGGTAGGAGTTCGCCTCGAACAGCTTCGCCGTCTCGCGCGCCACCGCCGAGCCCATGGTGACCAGCTGCATCGGCAACACGTCGGGGCCGTGCGCGTCGAACTCCTCCTTGTCGCGGAAGAAGTCGGCCAGGCAGAGTCGACGGTCGCGACGCTGCCGCGGGAAGGTGAAGCGTGCCGCCTCGCGGCCGTGGTCGTCGGGATCGAGCACCACCAGCGTCTCGTCGGCGGAATAGCACGGGAAGTATCCGTGCACCACGGCGAACTCCGCCAAGGCCTCGGTCTTGATGCGGTCCAGCCACATCCGCAGGCGCGGGCGTCCCTCGGTCTCCACCAGCTCCTCGTAGGAGGCACCGTCCCGCAAGCCCTTGAGGCCCCACTGGCCCAGGAAGGTGGCCCGCTCGTCGAGCCATTCGGTCACCTCGGCGAGCTGGATCCCCTTCACCACGCGGGTGCCCCAGAAGGGCGGGGTGGGCACGTCGACGCCACCCTCGGGCGTGGGGCGGGCGACGTCGCTGCGCACGCCCAGTTCGGGCTCGGCGATCTCGACGCTCGGTCCGCGAGGGACGCGACGGGGCTTGACGTCGGGCAGCTTGGCGCCCGGCTCGCCGCGCTTGACCGCCATCACGGCATCCATCAACGCCAGGCCCTCGAAGGCGTCCTTGGCGTAGCGCACCTCACCCGAGAACTGCTCGTTGAGGTCGTGCTCGACGAAGGCGCGGGTCAGCGCGGCACCACCCAGCAGCACCGGGTACTTGGTGCCCAGGCCCTGCTGGTCGAGCTCGGCCAGGTTGTCCTTCATCACCATGGTGGACTTCACCAGCAGACCGCTCATGCCGATCGCGTCGGCATTGTTGGCCTCGGCCGCCTCGACGATGGCGCTGATCGGCTGCTTGATGCCCAGGTTGACCACGGAATAGCCGTTGTTGCTCACGATGATGTCGACGAGGTTCTTGCCGATGTCGTGCACATCGCCCTTCACGGTGGCCAGCACGATCGTGCCCTTGCCCGAGGTGTCGTCGGTGACCTCCATGTGGGGTTCCAGGTAGGCCACCGCGGTCTTCATCACCTCAGCGGACTGCAGCACGAAGGGCAGCTGCATCTGGCCCGAACCGAACAGGTCGCCCACCACCTTCATGCCGGCCAGCAGGTCCTCGTTGATGATGTCCAGGGCCGGCTTGGTCTGCATCGCCTCGTCGAGGTCTTCCTCCAGCCCCTTCGCCTCACCGTCGATGATGCGACGCTGCAACCGTTCGGCCAGCGGCAGTGCCGCCAGCTCTGCGGCTCGGGAAGCACGCATGTCTGCGGCCTTGACGCCCTCGAAGAGCTCGAGGAACTTCTGCAGGGGGTCGTAGCCCTCACGACGCCGGTCGTGGACCAGGTCGAGGGCGACCTCGCGCTGCTCGTCGGGGATCCGGTCCATCGGCATGATCTTGGCGGCGTGCACGATGGCCGAATCGAGCCCCGCCTGCACGCACTCGTGCAGGAAGACCGAGTTCAGCACGATGCGGGCGGCCGGGTTGAGTCCGAAGGAGATGTTCGAGACGCCCAGGGTGGTCAGCACTCCCGGGTAGCGTCGCTTGAGCTCACGGATCGCCTCGATGGTCTCGATGCCGTCGCGGCGGGTCTCCTCCTGGCCGGTGGCGATCGGGAAGGTCAGGCAGTCGACGAGGATGTCGCCCACATCCATGCCCCAGTTCTGGGTCAGGTCCTCGATGAGCCGGCTGGCCACGCGCACCTTCCACTCGGCGGTGCGCGCCTGGCCCTCCTCGTCGATGGTCAGCGCGACGACCGCCGCTCCGTGCTCGCGCACGATGGGCATCACGCGCGCATAGCGGCTGGTGGGGCCGTCACCGTCCTCGAAGTTCACAGAATTGATCACGCAGCGCCCCGCCAGCGTCTCCAGGCCGGCCTCGATGACCTCCGGTTCGGTCGAGTCGAGCATGATCGGCAGGGTCACGGCGGTGGTGAAGCGGCTGGCCAGGGCACGCATGTCGGCGGCGCCATCGCGCCCGACGTAGTCGGTGCACAGATCCAGCAGGTGCGCACCGTCGCGGATTTGCGCCTTGGCGATCTCGACGCACTCGTCGAAGTTGCCGGCCAGCATCGCCTCCCGGAAGGCCTTGGACCCGTTGGCATTGGTGCGCTCGCCGATGCTCAGGTAGCTGGCGTCCTGGGCGAAGGGCACCTCGGTGTAGAGGCTGGAGGCCGCGTTGACCTCCTCCGGCTGCCGCGGGGCGACCGGCCGGCCCCCGATGGCCTGGTCCAGTACCCGGATGTGCTCGGGGGTCGTGCCACAGCAGCCGCCCACCACGCTCAGGCCGTAGTCGGTGGCATAGCGGTCCAAGGCCGTGGCCAATCCCTCGGCATCCAGCGGGTAGGTGGCGCCGTTGGGGCCGAGCACCGGCAGCCCGGCATTGGGCATGCAGCCCACGCCGACGCTGGAGTGCTTGGCCAGGTGTCGCAGGTGCTCGCTCATCTCGGCCGGGCCAGTGGCGCAGTTCATGCCGATCACGTCGACCCCGAGCGGTTGGATTGCGGTGAGCGCGGCGCCGATCTCGCTGCCCAGCAGCATCGTGCCGGTGGTCTCCACCGTGATGTTGACGAAGATGGGAAGGTCGACGCCCGCCTCTTCCCGGGCGCGCTTGGTGGCGATGATGGCGGCCTTGGCCTGCAGCAAGTCCTGGCAGGTCTCGATCTGCACCGCGTCGATGCCGCCGGCGATCATGGCAGTCACCTGGCGCTGGTACGCGTCGCGGATCGCGGTGAAGGTGATGTGGCCCAGGGTGGGCAGCTTGGTGCCCGGCCCGATCGATCCCAGCACGAAGCGGGGCTTGTCGGGGGTGGTGAACTCGTCGGCCACGCGGCGGGCGATCCGCGCGCTCGCCTCGGCCAGTTCCTCGATCCGGTCGCTGATGCCGTACTCCCCCAGCGCCGCGAGGTTCGTGCCAAAGGTGTTGGTCTCCACCAGGTCGGCCCCGGCCTCCAGGTAGGCGCGGTGAATGCCCTCGATGACATCCGGCCGAGTGACCGAGAGCACCTCATTGCATCCTTCGAGGTTCTCGAAGTCATCCATGGTCAGCTCGACGTCCTGCAACATCGTGCCCATCGCCCCGTCGGCCACGAGAACTCGGCGGGTCAACAGGTCGCGAAGAGAAGAAGTCATGATTTCAACACTACGTTGGTGTGAACATCCTCACCCTCCGGTGACGATGGGTGGACACCCTCAAGCTCGGCCCGACGGCCCCGATCATGTCGAAGGGCAAGGAGGTCAAGTCGGAACTGGTCTGGGCCCGCGCCGGTTCCGCCCTGGACCCCGACCGGCCCTGAAGCACGCGGCGAGCGCGCGGGGCCTGCACCACACCCGGTGCAGGCCCCGAGCCGTCAGGGACGCAAGATCACCTTGGTGGCACGTCGCTCGTCCATCGCCCGGTAGGCCGCGGCGACCTCGCTGAGTGGCAGCTCGAGGTCGAAGACCTTGCCGGGTTCGATCCGGCGCTGCCACACCAGCTGCAGCAAGTCCTCCAGATAGGCCCGCACCGGGGCCACCCCACCGTGGATGCCCTTGTTCTGCCAGAACATCTGCTCCACGTCCACCCCACCGTGCGGCAGTCCGACCACGCCCATCATCCCGCCGGGACGCAGGGCCTCGGCCGCCTGGTTGCGGGCATCCTCGGTGCCCACGCACTCCAGCACCGCATCGGCCCCGATGCCGTCGGTCAACTGCTGGATGCGGGTCACACCCTCCTTGCCCCGCTCGGCGACGATGTCAGTGGCGCCGAATTCGCGCGCCAGCGCCTGCCGGTCTGCGTGGCGGCTCATCGCGATCACCCGCTCGGCCCCCAGTTGCACGCTGGCCAGCACGGCCGACAGCCCCACCGCCCCGTCCCCGACCACGGCCACCGTCATGCCCGCCCCGACCCCCGCGCAGACCGCGGCATGCCACCCGGTGCACATCACGTCCGACAATGCCAGCAGGTGGGGAACCAGGTCATCGTCGGGCCGGCCCGGGGTGGCGACCAGCGTGCCGTCGGCCTGCGGGATGCGGATCAGTTCGGCCTGGCAGCCGTCGTAACCGCCGCCGTTGGGGCAGTTGGCGTGAGCCCCCTTGCGGCAGGTTGCACAGTCATTGCAGCTGTACTTGAAACCGCCCACCACGAAGTCGCCCACCGAGACACGCGTGACGGCATCGCCAACCGCCTCGACGACACCCACGTACTCGTGCCCGATCGGGGTGGGCGCCTCGACCACGTTGATGCCCCGGTAGCGCCACAGGTCCGAGCCGCACACGCACGCGGCCACCGTCCGGACGATCGCATCGGTGGGTTCCTGGATGACCGGATCCGTTCGTTCCTCGTAGCGGACGTCTCGCTCGCCGTGAATCACTGCTCCATGCATGCAGCCCATTGCAGCACAGGCCCACCCTGCGCGGTGACGGACTAGTGTTGAGCGCATGGCTGATTCCCTCTCGCACCTGCGCCACCCGGTGGTCGTGATGGCCTTCGAGGGCTGGAACGACGCCTCCGACGCCGCCACCCACGTGGTGGACCACCTGGGCCTGGCCTATGACGCCGACGTCATCTTCGAGATCGACGGGGAGGACTACTACGACTTCCAGGTGAACCGGCCACGCGTCAGTGGCACCGGGGACCAGCCGCGTGTGGTCGAGTGGCCGGCGGTGCAGATCTCCGTGGCCGAACTGCCCGAACGCGACGTGGTGCTGGTCAGCGGTCCCGAGCCCAACCTGAAGTGGCGCTCCTTCAGCGCTGCCCTGGTCTCGGCGCTGCGCAGCGTGCGGCCCGAGCTGGTGGTGGTGCTGGGCGCGATGCTCACCGACTCACCCCATTCGCGCCCGCTGCCGGTCACGGGAACCTCGAATGACCCGGAGCTGGCGAGCCGTCTGGGGCTGGAACCGTCCAACTACGAGGGCCCCACCGGGATCGTCGGCGTGGTCGCCGAGGCTGCCCGCAGTGCCGGCATGCCGGTGGTCTCCCTGTGGGCGCAGGTGCCGCACTACGTCTCGGATCCACCCAATCCCAAGGCCACGCTGGCACTGCTGGTGCGCATCGAGGACCTGCTGGAGGCTCCGCTGGACCTCGGCAACCTGCCAGACCAGGCGCAGGCCTGGGAGCGCGGGGTCAACGAGCTCGCCAGTGAGGATCCCGACGTGGCCGAGTACATCGCTCGGCTCGAGGCCGCCCAGGACGAGGAGAGCCTTCCCGCCGCCACTGGTGATTCGATCGCCGCCGAGTTCCAGCGCTACCTGAGGCGACGCAACCAGGGCCGCTGACTCCCGGCGCCCCCGGCAGGGCTCCTTCAGTCGTGTGCTCGGCCGGCGGCCTCGTCGGCGGCGCGCACGCTGCGCACGAAGAGCCAGATGACCAGGCCGAAGATCGGCAGCGCCACCAGGTTGAAGCCCACCAGCGTCGCTCCGGCACCCACCAGGGCCAGCAGGACCAGACCACCCAGCAGCAGCACGACCGCAGCCCGGCCGGTCCAGCTGGCGGCAGCCGCCTGACCGGAGTACCACGCCTCGTCGGAGACCTGGGTGCTCGCCGTCCGGATGCCCAGCGCGGAATTGGGATGCAGCCGACGTCCGCCCGCGGCCCAGGCGATGACGCCCAGCAGCGATCCCAGCACCACCATCAGGCTGGCGACCAGCAGCGGAGTCGTCATGCTCAGTGCCTGCAGGCCTGGATCGCCTTGTCGCGCAGGTCGTTGACCATCGCGTCGGGATCATCGGCCCGGTAGACGGCCGATCCGGCGACGAAGGTGTCCGCGCCGGCCTCGGCGCAGCGCTCGATGGTCTCCAGCGAGACTCCGCCGTCCACCTGCACCCAGATGTCCTGGCCGGTCTTGGTGACCAGCTCCCGGGTGCGACGGATCTTCGGCAGGACCAGGTCGAGGAACTTCTGGCCTCCGAAGCCGGGCTCCACCGTCATCAATAGCACCATGTCCAGCTCGGCGAGCATGTCCTCGTAGGGCTCGATCGGGGTGGCCGGCTTGAGGCCCATGGACGCCCGCGCGCCCTGGGCACGGATCTCGCGTGCCAACCGAATGGGCGCATCGGAGGCCTCCACGTGGAAGGTGACGCTCTCGGCACCCGCCTCGGCATAGGCCGGGGCCCACCGGTCGGCATTGGCGATCATCAGGTGGATGTCGAGGAACTTCTCGGTGTTCTTGCGGATGCACTCCACCACCGGCAGGCCCAGCGTCAGGTTGGGGACGAAGTGGTTGTCCATCACGTCCAGATGGACCGCATCCGCGCTGGGGATGCGGGAGATCTCCCCGGTCAGGTTCGACAGGTCGGCGTTCAGGATGGACGGTGTGATGCGCATGGCCATGCGGCAAGCCTATCGACGTAGGCTCGGGGCCATGGAACGTGACCTCGACATCACCGTCTTCGGCGCCACCGGATTCGTGGGCCGGCTGATCGCCGCCGAGCTGCTGGCCCAGGCGCCGCAGGGCACCACGATCGCGCTGGCCGGCCGGGACCGCGATCGGTTGCGGGACTTGGCGGGCGGCCTGGGACGGCCGGAGGTCCCGCTGCTGGTGGCCGATGCCTTCGATCCGGCCTCCCTGTCAGAGATGGCACGGCGCAGCCGCGTGGTGGTTTCGGTGGTGGGGCCCTACACCAAGTACGGCATGGCGACGGCCGGTGCCTGTGCCCAGCACGGCACCCACTACGTGGACCTCAACGGTGAGGTGCTCTTTGCCCGCGACATGATCGACGCCTACGACCAGGCCGCCAGGGCCAGCGGCGCCAGCCTGGTCACCGCCTGCGGATTCGACTCGGTTCCCTCCGACCTAGGGGTCCTGCTGGCCGCCGACGCCTGCGCCGCGGCCGGAGGCGGGGAGCTGTTGGGCACCACCATGCACCTGCGCAGCTTCTCCGGGGGCATGTCCGGCGGCACGATCGATGCGCTGCGCACCCAGATCGACGCGTCGCGCCACGGTGTGCGCACCCCAGGACGCTCCTCGTCGGATCCCTATGCGTTGAGCCCGGATCGCGACGCCGAACCCGAGCCCCGCGGGCGTCGCAACTCCTTCGTCTGGCTGGAGAGCTCCGCCGACACCCGCGAGTTCGCCGCCCCCTTCTTCATGGCCCGCTACAACGAGCAGGTCGTGCGGCGCAGCAATGCGCTGCTGGGCTGGCGCTATGGTCGCGGCTTCCGCTACCGCGAGATGCACGACACGGGCCGCGGCCTGCCGGGCCTTGCCAAGGGCGTCGGGATCGCCGCGGCTCTACCGGCCTTCGTCGCCAGCCTCGCCACGCCGGGCCTGCGGCACGTGGCCGACCGGGTGCTGCCCTCCCCCGGCGAGGGCCCCAGTGAACGCTCGCGGGAACGCGGCCACTTCACGATGGAGGTGCACGCCGACACCACCTCGGGCCGACGGGTAGTCGCGACGGTGGCCGACCAACGTGACCCGGGCTACCAGGGAACGGCGGTGATGATCGGCGAGGCGGCACTGGCCCTGGCCCACGACGAGGGGCTCGCCACGGGAGTCACCACACCGGCGGTGGCCCTGGGCCAGCCCTATGCCCAGCGACTGCGGGCGCGCGGCTTCACCCTCGACGCGAAGGTCCACTGACGCAAGGGTCCACTGACGCGAACCCGGCCCGGCATCCCCGGAGCGCTGCGCCCCGGGCGGCTCACCACTGCCAGCTGATCTCGTGCAGCCCGGCCACGGCATTGCGCAGCACGGCCTGCACCCCGTGCTCCCCGCGGTAGAGCAGGTCCGGGTGCAGCGTCACGGACTGGTCCACGGGGTGATGGGTGCTGAGGCCGATCTCCCGGGGCATCTCCCCCTCGAAGGTGACCTCCAGCACCAGCTGGTCTATCTGCTGCTTCAACGCGTAGCCCATGGCATTGCTCTGCGGACTGTCCCCGTCGAAGGCCATCTCGTGTCCGAGCAGCACACGCCCGCCGCGTTCCACCGAATGGTCCAGCTGGAACTCGACGACAGTCAGGTCCTCGGCCACCCTCACCTCACGATTGATGCGGGCCAGGCCCAACGCCGTGGCACGCGAGTACCCGTCGTTGCCCTCCACCACCACTGACCAGCCGCGTGCGTGCGCCGAGATCGCCTGAACCATGGCCCAGGTCTGGGTGGTGTGCCTGCGACGTTGCTCGTCGATCACCGCCCGGTAGTGAACCGACAGGAAGCGCCAGTCGACGGAGCTCGCCAACTGGAATTCCTGTCTTGCCTGTTCCAGCAGTTCGCGCCGGTTGAGCACCTTGGCCAGCGTATGGCTGCCACCTGGTTGCGGCATGTGCGAGACCAGCCAGCCGGCCTCGGTCTCCAGGATCTCCTCCAGCGCTCGCACGATCTCACGAGAGCGATTCCTGGCGGGGCGGGAGCGCCCGGTGCACCAGTAGCTCAGGCTCGCCTCCGAGACCGACAGACCGCGTTCCTGCAGTCGGTGCCGCAGCCTGGCCAAGGACAGACCCCGCTGCTGGATCGCCTGGGTGAGTCGGCGAGCGAACTCACCCTCTGAGCCGGGGGCGCTCATCGACGTCTCAACAGTGCCAGGAACATCGCGTCGGTGCCGTGACGGTGTGGCCACAGCTGGACGAAACGCTCGTCGGTCAGGGCCCGGGGCTCGGGCACCTCGGGAAGGTGGGCCGGCGCGTCCAGGATCTCGACGCGGTCGTCGGCCACCGCGGTGACCACCGCGCTGGTCTCGGCCCGATGCGGGGAGCACGTGACATAGGCGATCACCCCACCGGGTGCGGTCGACTCGATCGCCGACTCGAGCAGGTCTCGCTGCAGCTGGTGCAGCTCGTGGACCTCATCCGGAGTGCGACGCCACCGGGACTCGGGGCGTCGGCGCAGCGAACCGAGCCCCGAACAGGGCACGTCGGCCATCACCCGGTTGAAGGAGCCGGGCTGCCACTGCGGCTTGGTGCCGTCACCCACCACCACCTGCCACTGGTTCACCGGGTAGGCCATCAGCGCCTTGCGCACCAGGTCTGCCCGGTGCTGGTGTGCCTCGTTGGCCAGCAGCGTGGCGCCGTCCTGCTGGGCCAGGCCGGTCAGCAGCGCGGCCTTCCCGCCGGGGCCAGCGCACAGGTCGAGCCAGCGCTTCTGCTGCTGGGTGGGGCTGTGGTCCTCGACGCGTGTCAGGGCCAGGGCCACCAGCTGCGAACCCTCGTCCTGCACGCCCGCCCGGCGCTGGCGTACCGCGGCAAGTTCCGAGGGGTTGCCCTCCCGGATCACGCCGAAGGGCGAATAGGGGGTGGGCGACGCCGACTCGCCCAGCAGCTCGTCGCGCTCGGCCAGGCCGGGCCGCACCACCAGGGTGGGCACCGGCGGCACATTGTCTGCCTGCAGCGCTGCCTCCAGCTCGTCCTCGGGCAGTACGGCCGCCCAGGCGTCGACGATCCAGCGGGGATGACCGGTGCGCAGCGCCAGGGCGCCCCGTTCGCCCATCCCGGCGGTGAGTTCGTCGAGCCACTCGTCGAAGCTGCGGGCGGCAACCTTGCGGATGATCGCGTTGACCACTCCGGTGGTGCGCTCCCCCAGGGCGATCCCGGCCAGGTCGACCGACGTGGAGACGGCCGCATGGGTGGGGGTGCGCATGGCCATCAACTGGTGGGTGCCCAGGCGCAGTACGTCGACGATCGCCGGTTGGAGGGTGCCCAAAGCACGGCCACCGGCCGCTTCGATGATGCGGTCGTAGGTGCCCTCCCAGCGGCAGGTGCCGTTGACCAGCTCGGTGCACAGCGCCGCTTCCTGCGAGGTCAGGTCGTGGGCACGTTGCTGCTCGGCCAGGGCCAGATTGGCGTAGGCACCGCTGGCGTGCACGTCACGCAGCGTGTCGAAGGCGGCCATCCGGGCCAGGTCGATGAAGCGGTCGGGCTGACGACGCTGGTCGCGGGGGCTCATGCCTGGGCTCCGTCCGTGTCGAAGGCCTCGGGCAGCTGGTGCACACCACGGGCCCAGTCCGCTCCGGCCATCTGCTTCTTGCCGAAGGCCTGCACCTGCAGCAGTTCGAGGGGATGGTCGCCGGTGCCCACCAGCAGCTGCCGCTTGGTGGCGTGCAGCTGACCGGGCCGCAGCACGTCCACTGCGTCGGGGAGGCTGGCCACACGCGCCAGCGATACCTTGAAGCGCTGGCCCTCCAGCGTGGTCCACGCCCCGGGGCTGGGGTGGGCTCCCCGAACCATGGCAGCGATCTGTTGGGCCGGTTGGCTCCAGTCGATCCGCGTCTCGGCGACGGTGATCTTGGGCGCCAGGCTGATGCCTTCGGCCGGTTGTGGCTGCGGCTGGGCACCGGAGGCGATGCTTGCCAGCGTGTCCACCATCAGGCCAGCCCCACGTCCGGCCAGACGCGCGAGCAGATCGGCCGAAGTGTCCAGTTCACCGATGGGCTCGGTGATGCTTCCGTAGACCGGGCCGGCATCCAACTCCGGCACGAGGCGGAAGGTGGTGGCGCCGGTCAGGCTCTCCCCCGCCATGATGCTGCGCTGCACCGGCGCTGCGCCGCGCCAGGCGGGCAGCAGGGAGAAGTGCAGGTTCACCCAACCGTGGGTGGGAATCGCCAGGACGTGTTCGGGCACCAGGGCGCCGTAGGCCACCACCGGGCATGCCTCCGGCTGCTTGGCCGTCAGCCAGCCGACGAAGTCCTCGTCACGGGGGTGCTGGGGCTTGACCACCTCCAGGCCCAGTTCCTGGGCCCGCACGGCCACCGGAGAGGCGGTGAGCTTCTTGCCGCGGCCGGCCGGCGCATCCGGACGGGTGACCACCCCCAGCACCTCGTGACCTGCTTCGACGAGTGCGTCGAGAGTGGGGACTGCAACCTCCGGTGTTCCGGCAAAGACGATCTTCACGCGGCCAACCTATCCTGATCGCCCTAGAGGCTCCTGTGAGTCCGTGGCCGCTACTGCAACTCCACAGGGTCGACTCGCACCCGCACCGCACCGGGGGCCTTCTTGGCCGATCGCACGGCACTGGCCGCCTTCACCGCGGCCACCAGCTCACGACCAAGGGGCAGGGGCGTGCGCAGGGTCAGGCGTGAGACCTCCGCCTCGCCCACGGTGCCCACCGGCACCGGTCCGAGCACGTCGACCACCTCCGGCAAGGTGGCCTGCTGCACCATCTCCTCCACGGCCGCGGCCGTGCCCTCCAGCGTCACGAACTTGACCGCCGGCGGGAAGCGGGCCTCGAAGCGATCCGCCAGCTCCCGCGCGGCGAAGCCTGGCGGGTCCACCCTCACCAGGGCCTGCACGGTGCGGTCATCACTGGGCCCCACCACGGCCACGGTGCCGCCGTCGAGGCCCGGGCGCACCAGACCGAGCACGTTGCACCACCTGCGCAGTGCCTCCTCGGAGACCCTCAGGTCTGGCCGCGACAGCTGCATCAGGGTGTCCAAGAGCACCGCCGCCGAGTAGCCGCCCTCGGCGACCGGTTCGGCTCCGGGCGTGGCGATCACCAGCGCGGGCGTGCTGCCCACCTGTTGGCGCACGTGGTCACCTGAGGAATCCACCACCGTCGTGCCGGGAAAGGCACGTCCCAACTCCTCGCCGGTGCGGGTGGAGCCCACCACGGGGGCACGCAGCCGGTGGTCACCGCAGGTCTGGCAACGCCACCCGACCACGAGGTGCCCGCACCAGCGGCACGACAACTGCTGGGTGCCCTCCCGCCGCTGCCCCTGCACCGGCCCCTGGCAGGAGGGGCACCGCACCGAGGTGCGGCAGGTCTGGCAGGACAGGGCCACCAGGTAGCCCTGCCGCGGCACCTGGATGAGCACCGGCCCGGAGACCAGCCCGCGACGGATGGTCTCGAAGACCAGGTTGGGCAGGCGCACCTGGGCGGCCATCGGGTCGCGCTCCAGGGCGCGGTCGGAGTCGGCGGCCACCCGGACGGCGGGCGCCTGCTGACGCGCCTGCGCACCGGGCAGTTCGACGGGCAGGAGCCAGCGCCGCTCCACCCACTGCTGCACCTCGCAACTGCGGCCCCGAGCGGCCAGCAGCAGCGCACACTTCTGTTGGGTGGCCCGAATCGCTGCGACGTCCCGGGCATGGAAGTAGGGGGCCCGGGGCTCCGACCACAGGTCGTCCCCGTCATCCCACAGGGCCACCAGCCCCAGCTCGTGGACCGGCGCGAAGACCGCGGCCCGGGTGCCGATCACCACCTGGGCCTGCCCCCGGGACATGGCCAGGAAGTTGCGGTAGCGCGCCGAGGGGCCCAGATCGGCGTGCAGCACGGCGATCGCGGCCCCGCCCACCACCGTGGCGACACGCTCCCGCAGCGCCTCCAGATCCTTCACGTCGGGTACCAGCAGCAGCACCCCTCGCCCGGAGCGCAGCGTCGCGACGGTGGCCTGGGCCAGACCCTGCCACGGATCCTGCGCGGCGCTGGGGGCCACCTGCCAGAAGGTGCGCGGCGACTGCCCCTGCGCCAAGCGGTCGAGCAGGTCCGTGCCCAGCGGGTATCCCGGCAGGGGGCCTTCGACCGATTCGGGCAGGTCCGGTTCGGGCCACGGTTTTTGTTCGGCCTTCTCGGTGGCGGCATGACGCGGCGGGACGGCCAGCCGCAGCACGTCGCTGAAGGTCCCGGCGCAGTGGTCGGCCACCGCCCTGACCAGCGCCACCTGCTCGGGGCCCAGCACGGGCTCGGAACTGATGACCTTCTCCAGCTTGGCCAGCTTCACCCCCGAGTCACTGGAGGCCAGCCGCTCCACGACGAAACCGTCCCGCAGCTTGCCGGCGAAGCGCACTCGCACCCGGGCCCCCGGCACCGCGGCCTCGTCGAGTGCCTCGCCCACCTCGTAGTCGAAGAATCGATCAAGGTGCGCCAAGGGCACGTCGACGGCACAGCGAGCCACGGGCAGATCCATCACCTCACCGATGGTAGGCGCTGGCACTGACAGCTCCAGCCCGCCTGTCGCTACTGTGTCGGGGTGAACGCTCCCCTCGATCCGCCTGACGACGTCACCGCCAGACGCCTGTTGACCTACGTCGGCGCCGGCC
This sequence comes from Luteococcus struthionis, assembly GCF_048595755.1. GTDB lineage: Bacteria > Actinomycetota > Actinomycetes > Propionibacteriales > Propionibacteriaceae > Luteococcus. The sequence goes on along the minus strand of NZ_CP184360.1, from coordinate 2,574,658 downwards.
TGGTGGCAGGAGGTGCCACGGTCACCGACGCCGAGAACGAGGTGCGTCGGCTCGGGAGCCATCTGGGCCACCGCAATGTCCAGGTCTCCGCCACCCCCACCGCGATCACGCTGGCCCTGGACTCGGGAGAGCCGGCCACGGTGGAGCGCGTGGAGGGCGGCATGCGGCTGGACCAGTCGCTGCACGTGGGTGAGGTGCGACGAGACCTGCTGGCCGGCCGGATCGACATCGCCCAGGCAGTGGCCGGGCTCGGCGCGGCCCGCGGGCTGCGCCACCTCTATGGCCGCCCCGGTTTCTACGGTGGCCTGGTCCTGGTGTCGATGGGCATCTGCCTGATCATGCAGCCCTCCCCGCTCAACGTGCTGCTGGCTGGGCTGTGCTCCTTGATGGTCAGCTTCCTGATGCGCGCCTCGAGCCGCCACGCGCTGCTGGCCGCCCTGCTTCCCAGCGTCGCCGCACTGGTGGTCTCGCTGGTGATGCTCTCCGCGCACCGCGCGGGGATCATCGACGGGCCGCTGCGCACCTTGATCTGTCCCATCGCCGTCCTGCTGCCCGGTGCGCTGCTCAGCACCGGTATTGCCGAGCTCGCCACCGGGGCCATCGTCTCGGGCACCGCCCGCTTCTTCCACGGCATCGTCCAGTTGCTGCTCTTCGCCCTCGGCGTGGTGTCCGCCAGCCTGCTGCTGGGGATTCCCACCAGCGAGCTGACCAATACCCGCCTGCAAGACCTCGGGTGGTGGACCTTCCCCTTGGGCCTGTCGTTGATCGCGGTGGGCATCACCCTCTCGGAGTCGGTGCCCTGGCGCCTGTTCGGCTGGACCTCATTGGTGCTGGTGTGCACCTTCGTCACCCAGATGAGTGGCCAGACCTACGGCGGCTCCATGCCGGTTGGCGCCTTCTGCGGAGCCGTGGTGGCCAGCTTCCTGTCCACCGCCATCGAGTCCACCCGCAGCAATGTGCCCCGTCTGGTCACCTTCCTGCCCAGCTTCTGGCTGCTGGTGCCCGGCACGCTGGGCCTGATGGGCGTGACGACGGTGGGTCTCGGCACCGGCCAGGCCGACGCCGTCTACGGAGTCATCTCCTTCGTCGCGGCGATCGCGCTGGGCCTGCTGGTCGGCTCGGCCTTGGCGCTGCCCTTGCGACGCATCGCCCGACGCTTCCACCGCCGACGTCACTGACGCACCCCGCCGCCCCAGCCGCAGGGCTCCGATCCGGAGGGGGAAATGTCAGGGGCGCTGCACCACCGGTGGTGGTGCAGCGCCCCTGTGGCGTCCAGTCAGCGAATCGCTGCCTTCAGCTCGTCGACGCGGTCGAGCTTCTCCCAGGCCATGCCGGGCAGCTGCCGGCCGAAGTGGCCATAGGCGGTGAAGGTGGAGTACTTGACGTCCAGCAGCCCCAGGTCACGCACGATGGCGGCAGGGCGCAGGTCGAAGACCTCCAGCACGGCCTCACGGATGCTCTCCTCGGGAACCTTGCCGGTCCCGAAGGTGTCGACGTAGAAGCCCACCGGGTGGGCCTTGCCGATGGCGTAGGCCACCTGCACCTCACACTTTTCCGCCAGTTCGGCGGCCACCACGTTCTTGGCCACCCAGCGCAGCGCGTAAGCGGCGGAACGGTCCACCTTCGACGGGTCCTTGCCGCTGAAGGCGCCACCACCGTGGCGGGCCATGCCGCCGTAGGTGTCGACGATGATCTTGCGTCCGGTCACACCCGCATCGCCCATCGGGCCACCGATCACGAACTTCCCGGTGGGGTTCACGAAGGTCTTCATGCCTTCGGTGCGCAGGTCGTAGCGGGCCAGCACCGGGGTGATGACGTGCTTGACCAGGTCGGGCTCGATGGTCTTGTCGATGCTGACACCCTCGGCGTGCTGGGTGCTCACCACGATGGTGTCCACCCCCACCGGACGCCCCTTGTCGTCGTACTCGATGGTCACCTGCGTCTTGCCGTCGGGCCGCAGGTAGTCGAGGATGCCGTCCTTGCGCACGGTGCTCAGGCGCTCCGAGAGCCGGTGCGCCAGGTCGATCGGCAATGGCATGAAGGAGGGCGTCTCGCTGCATGCGTAGCCGAACATCAGGCCCTGGTCGCCGGCCCCCTGCCGGTCGAGCTCGTCGCCGGAGACGCCGGTACGGTTCTCGAAGGCCTTGTCGACGCCCTGGGCGATGTCGGGTGACTGCGACCCAATGGCGACGCTGACTCCGCAGGAGCGGCCGTCGAAGCCCTTGTCCGAGGAGTCGTAGCCGATGTCCAGCACGGTCTTGCGCGCCAGGCCCGAGATGTCTGCATAGGCCTCGGTGGTCACCTCTCCGGCAACCACGACGAGTCCTGTGGTGACCAGGGTCTCGACCGCAACGCGGGAACCCCGGTCCTTCTCCAACATGGCGTCCAGCACCGCATCGCTGATGGCATCGGCCACCTTGTCCGGATGGCCTTCGGTGACGGACTCCGAGGTGAAGAGCCTGCTCATGGATACTCCAATCTGTCCGGGCGACAAGCCCGGCCCCTGACGTGTTGTGATGCCGGGCCACATGCCCAGCCACGGACCCCACGCTGTGGTGGGGGCATCCTTCAGACTAGCCGCGCGGCGGCCTGGCTGACGATCAGCGCCGCGGCCTGCGACTTGCTGCCTGCCACCTCGCCCAGCTCACCGTCGGAGTCGATCACCGTGACGTGGGTGGTGCTGTGGCCAAAGACCTTGCCGGCCGAGACGTCGTTGAGCACCAGCAGGTCGCAGCCCTTGCGGGCGAGTTTCTGGGCACCGATGCGCACCAGCTCGGCACGGTCCGGGGCGGTCTCCGCGGCAAAGCCGACGATCACCTGCCCGGCGCGCGACGCGTCCTGTGCGCGGGCCTCGGTGAGTGACTTGAGGACGTCGGGCGTCTGCACCAGGTGCAAGGTCATCCCCCCGTCGCCATCCTTCTTGATCTTGCTGCCGCTGGGCTCGGCGGGGGTGAAGTCCGCCGGAGCGGCGGCCATCACCACGACGTCGGCCTCGGGTGCCAACCGATGCATCTCGCGATGCAGGTCTCCGGTGGAGGTGACGGTGCACAGGTCCACCCCCGACGGCACCGCCGCCTGCATGTTCGCGGCGACCAGGGTGACCGACGCGCCACGCATCGCCGCCTCACGCGCGATCGCCACGCCCATCAGCCCACTGGAGGAATTGCCCAGGAAGCGGACCGGGTCCAGGGCTTCATGGGTTCCCCCAGCCGAGACCACCACGTGGCGTCCCACCAGGTCGCGCTCGCTCCAGGTTCCAAGGGTCTCCGCTGCGCCATCCATCAGCTGCAGCGCCACCTCGACGATCTCGGCGGGTTCCGGCAGACGGCCGGGCCCGGAGTCCGCTCCGGTGAGCCGCCCCGAATCGGGATCCTTCACCACCACGCCGCGGCCACGCAGCGTCGCAACATTCTGCATCGTCGCCGGGTGCTGCCACATCTCGGTGTGCATGGCCGGGAACATCGCCACCGGACAGTGTGCGGTCAGCAGCACATTGGTCAGCAGGTCGTCGGCACGGCCAGTGGCGGCACGCGACAGCAGGTCGGCCGTGGCCGGGACCACCATCACCAGGTCTGCGGTCTGCCCGAGGCGCACATGGGGCACCTCGGTGATGTTGCTCCACACATCGGAGTCCACCGCCTTGCCGCTCAGCGCGGACCACGTGGTCTCGCCCACGAACTTGAGGGCATTGGCGGTTGGCACCACCGTGACATCACAGCCGGCCTCGCGCAGTCGTCGCAGGACCTCACAGGCCTTGTACGCGGCGATGCCACCGGCGACGCCGAGGATCACTCGGCGCGCGGTGGCATCGGTGTCAACCACGATCTGCCTGGTCTCAGGCGGGGTCGATGTCGCCGAAGGGATCGGGGACCATCGTGAACTCCGGATCGGCCGCGGCCGCGGCGCGCGCGGCAGCCTCTGCCTCCGGGTCGATGTCGTTGCACTCGAGCACGTCCGCCTGGATCTCGCGCATGGCGATGGACAGCGGCTTCTCCTGCACTCCGGTCTCCACCAGGGGGCCGACATTCTCCAGCAGGCCTTCGCCCAGCTGGGAGTAGTAGGCATTGATCTGGCGGGCGCGCTTGGCGGCGAACAGCACCAGGCGGTACTTGGAGTCGACCTTGTCGAGCAGCTCGTCGATCGGAGGGTTGGTGACGCCCTCGGGAATGTTTGTGGTCAAGGTGAACCTTCGTTCTTGTCCGGAAGCCCGACGGTGTTGGCAACGTCGGGTGTGTGGCCAGAGGTCACAAGCCCAGCAAGCCTACCAAATCCTCCACCGTTTGATCGATTTCACGATTCACCACGACGTGGTCGAACTCTCCGACGCAGGCCAATTCCTGCTGCGCCGTGGCCAGACGCCGCTCCTGCTGCTCGGGCGTCTCGGTGCCACGCCCGGCCAGTCGGCGCACCAGTTCCTCCCAGGTGGGAGGCTCGATGAAGATGTGCTGCGCCTGCGGGTAGGTCTTGCGCACCTGGCGTGCCCCCTGCAGGTCGATCTCCAGCACGACGGCCCGCCCCTGCCCCACCGCCTCGTCGACGGGGGCACGCAAGGTGCCGTAGCGATGCTTGCCATGGACCACCGCCCATTCCAGCAGACCGTCCTGGGCGACGAGCCGGTCGAAGTCCTGCTCGCTGAGGAAGTGGTAGTGGACCCCGTCGATCTCCCCCACCCGAGGCGGCCGGGTGGTGGCCGAGATCGACACGAAGACCTCGGGGTGCCGTTCCTGCAGTCGGGCCACGACGGTGCCCTTGCCCACTGCGGTGGGTCCACTGATCACACTCACCCGCGGCGTGCCCGCTGGTTGCTGCTGCTCGGTCACGCTGCCGGCATCTCCTTGCTCTGGTGGGGTCTGGCCCCCGATGACTACTCGAATTCGGCCTTCAGACCCGCCACCTGGTGACGGCCAAGACCGCGCACCCGGCGGTTCGCGGCGATCTCGAGTCGCTCCATGATCTCGGTCGCCCGCTTGTCACCCACCCGGGGCAGGGCCTTGAGCAGGTCGACCACCTTGACGTGCGCCAGCACGTCGTCCTCGGCGGCGATGTCGAGCGCCTGGTTCAGGCTCAGGGAACCATTGCGCACCCGCTCCTTGAGGTCGGCCCGTGCGCGACGGGCCTGGGTGGCAGCCTCGCGGGCCGCCTGAAGTTGCTCCGGTGAAAGTGTTGGAATCGCCACGACAGGTCTCCATTCCTCTGTGCTCGGGCATGCCCACCGCCCGGTTCGTCACTACCAAGCTACCGTCGAAAAGTGCTTGCCGCAGCCGAATCTACCGTGGTGGGGCCGCAATTCCCCACCACAGACGGTGTGACTTGCAGCACTCTTTCACGGGCCCCGCGGCCACCCGGGGACGACCCGCTTGGGATCACACGATCGAGGCCAGTGCCTTGGACAGTCCGTCGTGGCTCGGGCCGCCCCGCATGACCTGGCGGCTGGCCGAGGGCAGCAGCCTGGCCGTGGCCTCTCCGAAGATCTCCCGCAATCCCTCGACGGTGCCACCCTGCGCACCGATGCCGGGAACCAGGATGGATCCGTTGAAGCGGCTCACGTCGCACCCCGGATCGGCATGGGTTCCCCCCACCACCAGGCCCAGGGCGTATTGACCGGAGCGCTCGTTCTCCGCGGCGGCGGCATCCACCATGAACTGCGACACGCTGCTGCCCGAGCCGGTTCGTGCCAGCTGCACGTCCCCGCCTTCCGGATTGCTGGTGCGGGCCAGGAGATAGATCCCCCTGCCCTCCTGGTGTGCCAGGTCGATGGCGGGGCGCAGCGACTCGAAGCCCAGGTAGGGGCTCAGCGTCACCGCGTCGGCGCGCAGGGAGGAGTCCGAGGCCAGGTAGGCGCGGGCATAGCCGGCCATCGTGGATCCGATGTCGCCGCGCTTCACGTCGAGGATGCTCAGCGCCCCGGCCTGCCGGATGTCGTCGAGCACCCGCTCCAGCACCGCGATGCCTGCCGAGCCGTAGACCTCGTAGAAGGCCGATTGCGGCTTGAAGACCGCCACCTTCTCCCCCAGGGCCGCGACCATGGTGCGGGCGCAGCTCTCCAGCCCCTTCACGTCGTCGTCCAGCCCCCACGACGCCAGGATCTGCGGGTGGGGGTCGATGCCGACGCACAGCGCACTGCGCTCGGCGGTGAGGGCCTTGAGTCGTTCCGCATAGGTGGCCATGGTGTCTCCTTCGGGCCTCGACAAGCTCGGCCGTCGTGATCGGTTCTGGTGGCCAGGCTCGGCCGTCGTGATCGGCGTCCTACGATTCCCGGGCCTGTCCCGACCACGTTCCTCGAGCCTGTCGAGGGGTGGTCAGTGTGGCAGGGAGTTGATGCCACGCACCAGGGCGGGGCCGTTGTAGATGAAACCGGAATAGACCTGCACCAAGCGGGCCCCGGCGTCGAACATCGCCTGGGCGTCGGCGGGGGTCATGATGCCGCCCACTCCCATCACCGGCAGCGCGGAGCGTTCGACGATACGCGCCACCACCTCGCGCGAACGCACGGTGAGCGGGGCACCCGACAGGCCACCTGCCTCGGCGGCGAGCCGCACGTCGCTGCCCTTGAGGCCGTCGCGGCCCAGGGTGGTGTTGGTGGCGATCAGGCCGCTGACCCCCGCCTGCTCGCAGGTCTCCAGGACCTCGTCGAGGGCCTCCCAGGTGAGGTCGGGCGCCACCTTGACGAAGATCGGCACCGGGCTGACCTCGTTGAGCACCCTGGCCTCGGTGACCAGGGCCTTGGTCAGCTCGCGCAGGGCGTCTCCGTCCTGCAGGCTGCGCAGCCCGGGGGTGTTGGGGCTGGAGATGTTCACCGCGACGTAGTCGGCCTTGTCGGCCAGCAGTCTCAGGCTGGTGAGGTAGTCCTCGACGGCCCCGTCGAGGGGTGTCACCTTGGTCTTGCCCAGGCTGATGCCCAGCGGGATCCCCAAGGCGCGGTTGCCCCGCTGGACGCCCCATTCCTCGAGCCGCGAGGCCAAGGCCTGTGCACCCTCGTTGTTGAAGCCCATCCGGTTGATGATGGCCTCGGACTGCTTGGCACGGAACAGTCGTGGCTTCGGATTGCCCGGCTGGGCCTGCGCGGTGACCGTGCCCAGCTCGGCGAAACCAAAACCGAGCCCGGCCCAGGCACGCGCCGCGATGCCGTTCTTGTCGAGGCCCGCTGCCACACCCACCCGGCCGGGGAACTGGATGCCGGCCACGGTGGCGCCGCCGCGTCGGCCCAGGGCCGCCCCAGCCAGCCGCTGGGCCGGTGCCGGGAGGCGCCCCGCCGCGCCCAGCGCACGAATCATGTCCTCGTGGATGGCCTCGGCATCGCCGCCACGAAGCCGGAACAGGCCGGGCCGCAGCACCTGCTGGTAGCCCGCCAACAGTCCGCGATTCACCAGCTCCTGGCCCTTGGTCCGGGCCTGTTCCGCAGCGCTCATGACTGCTTCACGATCGCGTTCTCGACGTCGGCCGCCCACTCCTGCAGCGACTTCACGCCAATGGCGTCCTCGACGGCATCGCCCGCCTCGGCCCCGGCCCGACGAGCCTCCTGGGCACACAGCGCCTCGACGCCCTGCACCGCCGCCGCCAGCCCCTGGCCGGTGGTGATGCAGGGGGCATTGAGCCGCACGGCGGAGCTGCGGATCTCGTAGCCGTCGGCGCGTTCACTGCCGCCGGCCTGGCCGGGTGTGTTGAAGACCACGTCCACCTTGCCGTCGCGGATTAGGTCGACGATGGTCGGCTCGCCATTGGGTCCCTTGCCTTCGGAGTGCTTGCGCACGATCGTCGACTCCACGCCCTGGCGAGCCAACACGGCCGCCGTGCCCTGGGTGGCGAGGATGGTGAATCCCAGGTCTGCCAGCCGCTTGACCGGGAAGATGGCGTGGCGCTTGTCACGGTTGGCCATCGCGACGAAGAAGGTGCCCGAGGTGGGCAGGAACTGACCGGCCGCGATCTGGCCCTTGGCGAAGGCGACGCCGAAGGTATTGCTCAGGCCCATCACCTCGCCCGTGGAGCGCATCTCCGGGCCCAGGATGGTGTCGACGTTCTGACCCGTCTCGGTGCGGAAACGGTTGAAGGGCAGCACGGCCTCCTTCACCGCCACCGGCGCACCGGACCAGGTGTAGTCACCGTCCACCTCGGCACGCAGCACGCCCTGTTCGCGCAGCTCGGCGATGCTGGAGCCCATCATGATCAGCGTGGCGGCCTTGGCCAGCGGCGTCGCGGTCGCCTTGCTCACGAAGGGGACGGTGCGGCTGGCGCGCGGGTTGGCCTCCAGCACGTAGAGGGTGTCACCGCCGGCCAGGGCGAACTGGATGTTGATCAGGCCCCGCACCCCGACGCCCCTGGCAATGGCCTCGGTGGAGCGACGGATCTCGTCGATGATCTCCTGGCCGAGCGTGATGGGAGGCAGGGAGCAGGCGGAGTCGCCCGAGTGGACGCCGGCCTCCTCGATGTGCTCCATCACGCCGCCCAGGTACAGCTCGGTTCCGTCGTAGAGGGCGTCGATGTCGATCTCGATGGCGTCCTGCAGAAAGCGGTCCACCAGCACCGGTGTGGTGGGGCTGATGAGCGTCGAACTGGCGATGTAGCGCTGCAGGCTGGCCTCGTCGTAGACGATCTCCATACCGCGCCCACCCAGCACATAGCTGGGGCGCACCAGCACCGGGTAGCCGATGTTCTGGGCCACCGTGCGGGCCTGCTCGAAGCTGACGGCCATGCCGTGGGCCGGGGCTCGCAGTCCCGCGTCGGCCAGCACCGCCTCGAAGGCGCCGCGCTCCTCCGCCAGGTGGATCGCCTCGGGGCTGGTGCCCACGATCGGCACCCCGGCGTCCTTGAGCTGCTGGGCGAGCTTGAGCGGCGTCTGGCCACCCAGCTGCACGATCACGCCCACCACCGGACCGGCCTGGCACTCGGCGTGGTAGATCTCCAGCACGTCCTCCAGCGTCAGCGGCTCGAAGTAGAGCCGGTCGGAGGTGTCGTAGTCGGTGGAGACGGTCTCGGGATTGCAGTTGACCATGATCGACTCGTAGCCGGCCTCGGTCAGCGCCATGGCGGCATGCACACACGAGTAGTCGAACTCGATGCCCTGGCCGATGCGGTTGGGGCCCGATCCCAGGATCAGCACCGCGGGCTTGGTGCGGGGCGCCACCTCGGTCTCCTCGTCGTAGGAGGAGTAGTGGTAGGGGGTCTTGGCGGCGAACTCGGCGGCGCAGGTGTCGACGGTCTTGTAGACCGGGCGGATGCCCAGCGCCCAGCGCACCCCTCGCACCACGTCGGTGCTCATGTTGCTGGCCGCCGCGATCTGGGCGTCGGAGAAGCCGTGACGCTTGGCCTTGCGCAGCAGCTCGGGGGTCAGCTCCTTGGCCTCGGCCACCTCACGGGCTACCTCCACCAGGATCACCAGCTGGTCGATGAACCAGGGATCGATGCGGGTGGCCTCGAAGACCTCCTCGGGCGTCGCCCCGGCCATCAGCGCCTGGAAGACCTCACCGAGGCGTCCGTCGTGGGGACGCTTGACGAGCTCGAGCAGTTCCTCCTTGCTGCGCTCGGGCATGGTGAGCACGAAGGGGGCCTTGGGGTCCTCGAGGGAACGAAGCGCCTTGCCCAGCGCCTCTGTGAAGTTGCGCCCCAGGCTCATCGCCTCGCCGACGCTCTTCATGTGGGTGGTGAGGGTGTCGTCGGCCTGCGGGAACTTCTCGAAGGCGAAACGAGGGACCTTCACCACGACGTAGTCCAGCGCCGGCTCGAAGCTGGCGGGTGTCTCCTGGGTGATGTCATTGGTGATCTCGTCCAACGTATACCCGATGGCCACCTTCGCGGCGATCTTGGCGATCGGGAAGCCGGTGGCCTTCGAGGCCAGCGCCGACGAGCGCGAGACACGCGGGTTCATCTCGATGACGACCATGCGTCCGTTGTCGGGATTGATGGCGAACTGGATGTTGCAGCCGCCGGTGTCCACCCCGACGCGGCGGATGATCTCGATGCCGACGTCGCGCATGAACTGGTACTCGCGGTCGGTCAACGTCATCGCCGGGGCCACGGTGATCGAGTCACCGGTGTGCACGCCCATCGGGTCGAGGTTCTCGATCGAGCAGATGATGACGACGTTGTCGGCCTTGTCGCGCATCACCTCCAGCTCGTATTCCTTCCACCCCAGGATCGACTCCTCGATCAGCACCTCGGTGACGGGGCTCAGGTCCAGGCCGGTGCCGGCGATGCGTCGCAGCTCGGCCTCGTCGTGGGCAAAGCCCGACCCAGCGCCGCCCATGGTGAAGCTGGGGCGGACCACCACGGGGTAGCCGAGCTCGTCGGCGGCGGCCACGACTTCCTCGATGCTGTGGCAGATCTCGGAGCGGGCCACCTCGGCGGTACCCCCGGGAACGTCCAGCGAGGTCACGATGTCGTTGAACTTCTGCCGGTCCTCGCCGCGCTGGATCGCGTCGAAGTTCGCGCCGATCATCTCGACGCCGTACTTGGCCAGCACCCCGTTCTCGTGCAGGGCGACGGCGGCGTTGAGTGCGGTCTGTCCCCCCAGGGTGGGCAGGATCGCGTCGGGGCGTTCCTTGACGATGACCTTCTCGACGAATTCCGGGGTGATCGGTTCCACATAGGTGGCGTCGGCGAACTCCGGATCGGTCATGATCGTGGCCGGGTTGGAGTTGACCAGGATCACCCGGTAGCCCTCGTCGCGCAGCACGCGGCAGGCCTGGGTGCCCGAGTAGTCGAACTCGGCTGCCTGGCCGATCACGATCGGGCCGGAGCCGATGACCAGGATCGAGGAGATGTCAGTGCGCTTGGGCATCAGTGGGTGCCTTCCGGGTTCTGCTGGTTCTTGGAGGCGTCGAGCATCTCGACGAAGCGGTCGAAGAGGTAGGCCGAGTCATGGGGACCGGCCGCGGCCTCGGGGTGGTACTGGACGCTGAAGCCCACCAACCGGCCGTCGCGGCGCAGTTCGAGACCTTCCACCACGTCGTCGTTGAGGCACACGTGGCTCACGGTGGCGGTGCCGAAGTCGGTCTCGGTGGCCCGGTCGAGGGGCGCGTCGACGGCGAAGCCGTGGTTCTGCGCGGTGATCTCCACCTTGCCGGTGGTGCGGTCCATCACGGGCTGGTTGGCGCCGCGGTGACCGTACTTCAGCTTGTAGGTCTCGAAGCCCAGGGCACGGCCGAAGAGCTGGTTGCCGAAGCAGATGCCGAAGTAGGGGTAACCGGCCTGCAGCACCTGCCGCAGCACCTCCACGGGACCGTCAGCCGTCGACGGGTCACCCGGGCCGTTGGAGAAGAAGACCCCGTCGGGCTTGATGCGATCGATCTCCTCGAAGCTCGCGGTGGCGGGGAGCACGTGCTGCTCGATCCCGCGGGCGGCCAAACGCACCGGGGTGCTGGCCTTGATGCCCAGGTCGAGAACCACCGCGGTGTACTTCTTCTCGCCCTCGGCCGGCACGACATGGGCCTCGGGGGTGGTCACGTCGTCGACCAGGCTGGCCCCGGCCATGGCGGGCTGCTGTAGCACCTGCTCGCGCAGCTTCTCCGGGTCGAGCACCTCGGTGCTGATGGCTACCCGCATCACGCCGCACTCTCGCAGGTGGCGGGTCAGGGCACGAGTGTCGAGGTGGCTGATGCCGACGATGCCCTGGGCCTGCAGCTCCTCGTCCAGACTGCGGCGGCTGCGCCAGTTGGAGGCCACACGCGCTGGATCGCGCACCACATAGCCGGCGGCCCAGATCTGCTTCGACTCGCCGTCCTCGTCGTTCCACCCGGTGTTGCCGATGTGCGGCGCCGTGGCGACGATCACCTGGCGGTGGAAGCTCGGATCGGTGAGGGTCTCCTGGTAGCCGGACATTCCGGTGGTGAAGACCGCTTCACCAAAGGTGGTTCCCTGGGCTCCGTAGGAGGTGCCGCGGAAATGGCGGCCATCCTCCAGAACCAGAATCGCGGGAACCGACGATTGCGAGACGAACTGGGACGAGGTCATGGCCATCCTCCCCTGCCCGAGCCGGGCAAGGCCTTGCGGGTGAGTGATCGTCGGGAACCCTATCAGCACCGTCGGACCGCAACTGCCCAGATTCCAGATTTTTGGCACGGCGCTGAGTTCATGCCAAGGGAGGTCAAGCCGGGGGTCTTCCCCTCGTGGTGAGCAAGCCGACGACCATCGGTGCCAGGGCCACGGCGGCGAAGACGGCCAACCCGCGGTAACCCAGCGCACCCATCACGACCCCGCTGAGGGCGGCGGCCAGGGCCGCCGCCAGGTTCGCCACCGTGTCCACGGCCCCCTGCATTGCGGGGCGGTCGTCGTCGCTGGCCACACGAGTCACCAGAGCGGCGGCCGCCACCGATGCCAGGCTCCACCCGACACCCAACAGGAACAGGGCCGCTGCCAACCAGGCCATGCTGGCATCGGCAAGCCAGGCCACCAGCAGCGAAACACCCAGCGTGGACAGGCCCTGCCACAGCACCGCCCGCTCCCCCAGCCGGTCGACCAGCCAACCGACCACGGGCGAGAAGGCATACATGCCGGCGATGTGCAGGCTCATGATCAACCCGACACCCCGCAGGGCATGTCCGTGCATCGTCATGTGCACCGGGGTGAGGACCATCACCGAGGCCATCACGAACTGCGCGCAGGCAGCCGAGACCAGGGCCAGGCGCATCGCATCGCTGTGCCAGGCCCGGCGCACCAGCTGCAGACCACGGGGTCGAACCGCGGGGGATCCCCCGCGAGCCAGGAGCAGCGGATCGGGACGCAACGCCAGCCAGACGAACAGGGCGCTGAGCAGGGTGCCGGCCGCGGCGATCAGGTAGGCCCCCGCAATGCCTGGCAGGCCCAGCCGACCTCCCAGGATTGCGCCGGGGCCGGCCAGGTTCGGGCCAAGGACCGATCCGACGGTGGTGGCCCAGACGACCAGCGAGAGGGTGCGAGCACGATGGTGCGCAGCGGCCAGGTCGGTGGCCGCGAATCGGGCTTGCAGCCCGGCCGCACTGCCGGCCGAGAAGAGGAACATCCCCACCATCAGCAGCACGATCTCGTGTCGAGCCACCGCAGCCACCAGGAGGAGAGCGCCGAGCGTGGCCACGAGCCACCCCGAGCCCAGGGCGATGCGGCGACCGCGCTGGGTGGCCAGTCGCGCCAGGGGTGAGGCGATCACCGCCACGGACAGGCCCGAGACCAGGCGGGACAAGCCGGCCAGACCCTCGTCACTGGTCACCTCATAGGCCAGCAATGATCCAATGGACATCCCCGCGCCCATCCCCAGGCCGGCCATCACCTGGGCGGCAAAGAGCACGCGCACGGTACGGCGCTGCACCACCGCCACGTCGGTGCGGGGCCGCTGTTGGCTCACTGCCGGGGAATTCACCCGGCACATCCTGCCGGAGGCCGACGCACGAGGGAAGCACGGCCGCGCAGGTGTGCCGACACACGGCAAGGGCCCCTCCCGGAGGAGGGACCCTTGTCATGATTCGGTCAATCGGCGGACACCGTCACTGCTTGGTGCGCACCGCCTGGGCGAGCAGGCCGTTCAGGAAGCCCGCCGAGTCCTCGGTGGAGTACTCGGTGGCCAGCGACACTGCCTCACTGATCACGGCCTCGTCCGCCACGTCGCTGTGGTCGATCTCCCACATCGCGACGCGGGCCAGGTTGCGGTCCACGCGGGGCATGCGCTCCAGGGTCCACTCCGCGCTGCAGCACTCGGCGATCCGCTGGTCGATGCTTCCCATGTGCGCGTCGATGCCACGCACGATCTCCTGGGCGAAGGGGCGCACGGCCGGGGTGGCCTCGGCGATGTGTTCGTCCAGCGTGGTCAGCAGGTCGCGGTCGCGCAGCTCGGCCTCGAACAGGATGTCGAGGGCCTGCTTGCGCGCCTTGGTTCGGCTGCTGTGGTGCGGATTCGGCACCACCGGCACGGGTTCCTTGGAGATCTTCAACAGATCAGGACGCCCCGGCACCGGCGTGCCCACGATGTCGTCGGTCATCAGTTGCTGACGCGCGACAGGTACTCACCGGTGCGGGTGTCGACCTTGATCTTCTCGCCAGTGGTGATGAACAGCGGCACCTGCACCTGCTTGCCGGTCTCCAGGGTGGCGGGCTTGGTGCCACCCGTGGAGCGATCGCCCTGCAGGCCCGGCTCGGTGTAGGTGACCTCGAGCTCGACGGAGGCGGGCATCTCGATGAACAGCGGGTTGCCCTCGTGGATCGCGACGGTGGCCTCCATGTTCTCCAGGAGGTAGTCCTTCGCGTCGCCGACGATCTCCTCGCCCAGGGCCATCTGGTCGTAGGTGGTGTTGTCCATGAAGACGAAGGCCTCGCCGTCGTGGTACAGGTACTGCATGTCACGACGGTCGACGGTGGCGGTGTCCACCTTCGTGTCGGAGTTGAAGGTCTTGTCGACAACCTTGCCCGTCAGCACGTGCTTGAGCTTGGAGCGTACGACGGTGTTGCCCTTGCCCGGCTTGTGGTGCTGGAACCAGGTGATCTGCCAGAGCTGCCCGTCCAGGTCGAGCACCATGCCGTTCTTGAAATCGTTGGTGGAAACCACGTACTTCCCTTTCAATGCGCTGTGCCGAGAGTCCGGCACATCAGTCTAACCCAACGAACGTGGACACCCGACCGGGCAGGACTTCGCGACGGCTAGGGTGGCGCGCATGCACCTGATTCCCAGGCCGGCAACGGAGCCCCGCCTTGCCCCCGACCACGTCACCCTGACGCCCCGGGAGGAATTGGGACCTGCCGACGTGGGCGACGACGACCTCGTGACCGATCTGCACCTGTCCGCCATCGCCCTGCCCGACCACACGTCGCACTACGCAGAACTGGTCAGCCTGCGCATCGACGGTGGGTCATTGGCCGGATCACGCTGGTACCGCACCAACTGGGTCGACCTGGCTCTCCGCCAAGCCGACGCGGCCAACACCGCCTTCCACGAGTCCACCCTCAAGCGAGTGACGTGGCAGGAGTGCCGCCTTGTGGGGTTGACACTCAGTGGCTGCACACTGACCGACGTGGCGCACCGCGACTGCCTGCTCTCGATGGCCAACCTGCGCTTCGCCAACCTGAACCGGGTGGAGTTCGTCGGCTGCGACCTTCGCGGCGCCGATTTCACCAGTGCCCGTCTGACGGAGGTGCGCTTCATCGACTGCCTACTGGATGAGGCAAACTTCACCGAGGCCCGATGCGACCGAGTCGAGATCAATGGGGGTGCCTTGGCGGGCCTGCGCGGCATCGACGGGCTTCGAGGTGCGTCGATCCAAGTCTCGGATGTCCTCGAGTTGGCCGGCCCCATGGCGCGTGCCTTGGGCCTGGAGCTGGTGACGGCCTGATCTCCTCAACCCGTGACAGTGGCGTGACTGCCGAAGCAACTCCGTCCGTTGAGAGTCGCTCAGCAGGCACGCCACTGAAGAACTGGAAGCCTCAGAAGAGCAGCGCCAACAGACTGCAATAGGCCAGACCGATCACTGCAAGGATGGACTGAGCCAGCGTGTAGACCTGAAAGGCTCCACGTGTGGTCAAGCCCAACATCTGCTTGAAGATCCAGAAGGTGTTGTCGGTGACGTTGCCCCCGAAGGCAGCACCACAAGCGGCCGCCATCAGAATCAACACAGGGGGAAGCCCCGTTGCTGCCACCACGGGTGCCAGGATACTCGCGCCCGTCATGGCTGCCACGGATCCCGAACCCTGCGCGATGCGCAGGATGGCAGCCACCAGCCAAGCCAGCAGGATGGGGATTCCAGCATTGGCCTCGAAGAGCTTGGCGAGCATGTCACCGATCCCCACCTCCGTGATGACCTGCCCGAGCGAGCCAGCCACGCCGGTGAACAACAGGATGGAGCCTGAGGTCTGGGCACCGCGAGTGATGATGTCCTCCACTCCATCGCGAGTGACCAACGGGATGGTCTCAAGGATGCCAATACCAAGCCCGATGAGCAGTGCCACGACAGGATTGCCAAGAAACTGCACGACGCCCGGCGAACTGCCCATCAGGAGTCGGCATGCGGTGTCGACGATGATGAGGGCGATCGGCACAATGACCGGCAGCATGGCCACGACGATTGGAAGGTCCAGCGTCTTTGCATCGTTCCCTGCGTCCGCAGCATCGTCAACCAGTGAGGCGGCCACGATGTCAATGCTGTCCAGCGAGTCACTCGCGGCCCGCAGATCGGTGCCCACAGTGTCACCAGCCTCGAACCGGGCTTGGAGCTCTGCCTGATGGGGATCCAATTCGTCGTGGAGATAACCCGCCTCCGGCAGCTCGTCCTTCTCGGGCTTCCACGTGCGGTCCGTCACCAACGTGTGCACGAAGATGCTGCTGACGATGAGGATGATGCCCGATGGGATGCCCCACATCAGCATGGTCCCCATGTCGATCTTGAGTGATGCGGCCATGGCCAGCGCCGCAGCGCCAGGGATCACCATGAGCAGGGCAACCTCCAGACCGATGGCCAGCGCTCCCGCAATGGGGGCGACATTCCTTCGGCTGCGCACGGCGATCGCCTTGGCGATCGGGGCCATGATCACGAGTGCCACGTCAAAGTAGATGGCGGGGAAGATGATTCCCGAGGACAGGCCCAGGATGTAGGACGATGCCTTTGGCCCACCCATCCTCAGCAGGCCGTCGACCACGCGCTTCATGGTGCCGTTTGCTGACAGGATGGCGCCGATCATCACTCCGAATCCGATGATCAAGCCGACTTCGAACATCAGGTTGCCGAAACCCTCGCTGACTGCCGTCACCGAGTCGGTGGGGCCGAGTCCACCGGCAATACCCAGATAGAGGGCGCCGACGACCAGCGAAATGACGGGATTGATCTTCCCGCCGACGATGAGTGCCACGATGCCGACGATGGCTATGGCGAGGTGAATGAGGATTGCGAGATCCACGGGTGTCTCCGATCGATGAACGACATTGTTCTGGACCTGGTGTCGAACCGATTCCCTGACGACCGACGGGCCGCGTTGGCCGCGAAGAGCATCACCGTGAGCCGGTGCGATGTGCCGACGCTAAGCGTTTCGACAGTCGAGTGTCAACAGTCAACTTCTATTGATCTTTTCACACCCCCCACCCTTGACGATCCACTGCACCCCGAGGTTGACTGTCAACACTCAACAAAAGGACGGCAGCAAAGGCGCGCCGTCAAGGAGGAAGAGTCGACATGGGCTACGGAACTGGTGTGGGTACCCGGACGGCGGTCGTCACAGGGGCCTCATCTCTCAAGGGCATCGGCTACAACACCGCCCTCCGCTTCGCGCGGGAAGGTTGGGCGGTCGCCATGCTGGACATCAACGAGGATGGCGTGCGTCAGGCTGCGCAGACCGTGCGCGACGAGGTGCCCGGCGCGGCTATCGAGTGCTTCACTGCAAACGTGGCCGACGCGGCATCGGTCGAACAAGTTGCCACGGCGATCCTGGAATCCGCGCTGCCCCCGGTGGGCGCCTTGGCCAACATTGCCGGCATCCCCTCCCCCAAGGGCTTCCTCGAGATCGGTCTGGAGGAATGGAACCGCGTCATCGCCGTGAACCTGACCGGAAGCTTCCTGCTCAGCCAGGCGCTGGTCCCCCAGATGATCGAGGGCGGCTACGGCCGCGTGGTCAACATGTCGTCGGTCACCGCACAGCACGGGGGCGGGGTCTTCAGCAAGACCTCGTATGCCGCTGCCAAGGCCGGCGTACTGGGGCTGACTCGAGGCATGGCGCGTGAGCTGGCCGAGCACGGAATCACGGTGAATGCGGTGGCCCCCGGCGTGGTGGACACCGAAATCCGAATCGGGTCCTCCGACGAAACCGAACAGGCTCTGGCGGCAGCCGTCCCGCTGAAGCGTCAGGCGCAGCCGTGGGAGATCGCCGCCTTGGTGTGCTGGCTGTCCAGCGAGGACTCGGCCTACATCACCGGTTGCACCCATTCAATCAACGGCGGCACCTACATCGCCTGACGGGCGACCACGACAGAAGGTGAGAACAGTGCAGAACACCAATATCGAGCAACTCAAGGATTACGCCAAGGAGCTCCGCAAGACGGCCGTGACCATGGTCTACGAAGCCCAGTCCGGTCATCCGGGAGGATCGCTCTCGGCAGCCGACCTCGTCTCCTACCTCTACTTCCACGAGATGAACCACCGCCCTCAGGAACCGGACTGGTCCGACCGCGACCGATTCGTCCTGTCCAAGGGCCATGTGGCCCCCATCCTCTATTCGGCCCTCGCCATGACGGGCTATGTGCCGATGGAGACCATCCACACCCTGCGCAAGAAGGGCTCCCCCTTCCAGGGCCACCCGGACAGCAAGAAGTGCCCGGGTGTGGAGATCTCGACCGGATCACTGGGCCAGGGGATCTCGCCGGCGGTGGGCATGGCTTTGGCCGGCAAGCGCGATGACAAGGACTACCGCGTCTTCTGCCTGTTGGGCGACGGGGAGTGCCAGGAGGGGCAGGTCTGGGAGGCGCTCCAGTGCGCCCACACCTACAAGCTCGACAACTTCTTCGCAATCATCGACCAGAACAACCTGCAGATTGACGGGCACACCGACGAAGTCAGCCCCAACCTCGACTTCGTCAAGAAGTTGGAGGCCTTCGGCTACGACGCCCACGAGGTCGATGGCCACGACATGGAGGCCATTGCGGATCTCTTCGACCAGCTGCGCAACAAGAAGGATGGCCGCCCCAAGGGAATCGTCCTGCACACCATCAAGGGCAAGGGCGTCTCCTACATGGAGGATGTCGCCTCATGGCACGGCACCGCGCCCAACGAGGAACAGTGGAACCAGGCCCTGCAAGAGCTGGATTCGCCGCCAGACCGTGAGCAGTACGAGGAAGCAATCGAGGACATCGAGGAAGGGCTGGACCGATGACGTACACCGTTGACCACGACAACAAGAAGCCCACCCGCGCCGCCTTCGGCGACGAGATCGTGGCCTTGGGCAAGCAAAACCCTGACATCTACGTGATCGACGTGGACATCGCGAAGTCCTGCAAGACCGACGCCTTCGCCAAGGAGCTCCCCCAGCAGCACGTCAACGTCGGCATTGCCGAGCAGAATGCGGCGGGTCTGGCGGCGGGCCTGGCCACCACCGGCAAGATCCCCTTCGTGGCCACCTATGCGGTCTTCGGCTCACTTCGCATGGGCGAACAGATCCGTCAGTCCATCTGCTACCCGAAGCTCAACGTGAAGATCGCGTGCAGCCACGGTGGGCTCACCCCGGGCAATGACGGCGGTAGCCACCAAGCGATCGAGGACATGGGGGTCTTGCGCACCTTCCCCGGGATGACCGTCGTGATGCCCGCCGACTACCACTCCACCCGAAAGCTCACTCGCGCAGCGGCCGAATGGCAGGGGCCCCTCTTCCTGCGCTTCACCCGCGACGCAATGCCCTCCATCTACGGACCGGATGAGGAGTTCGAGATCGGCAAGGCGAAGGTCCTGCGGGAAGGCGATGATCTGGCCATCATCGCCAACGGCGACACCGTACGTCTCGCTCTGGAGGCGGCTGAGCAGCTCAATGCGAGCGGCATCAATCCTCGCGTGGTCGACATGCACACGATCAAGCCGCTGGACCGAGATGAGGTCATGCGCAGCATGCAGTGCCAGGGCCGCATCATCACTGTCGAGGACCACACCGTCCTCGGCGGCTTGGGCGGCGCCGTGAGTGAGGTGGTCGCCGAAGAGGGGGGTGCCGTGGTGCGCCGGATCGGAGTGCAAGATCAGTTCGGTCAGTCGGCCACCTACGACGAGCTACTCGAGCTCAACGGCATCACGACTGCGAACATCATCGCTACGGCCCACGAACTGCTCACCCTGACTCCTGCACACGGCTCGGTAGGAGTGAAGCCGCAGGGTCGTTGAACCCAAGCGTCGCTCATGAGGCGGATTTTTCGCGTCCCTCCGCCTCATGAGCGACCGCTTCTGGAGCCTCACCACGCTCCGGGCGTGATAGAAGGGGCGTAGGATTCGCTCGTACCCGAGAAACGGAGAGGCCCTCGTGTCCCTTGCAGCACTGAACCGGAGCACGCTGCGCGAGCAGTTGCTGGACCGACTGCGCGAAGGGATCCTGGACGGAACATTTCCCCCGGGATCCCGGATGGCGGAGGTCGAACTCTCCAGCCAGTTCGGGGTCAGTCGCGGAACTGTGAGGGAGGCGCTGCGAATCCTGCAGAACAGTGGGCTGCTGGAGGGCAAGGAGCGCAACAGCCTCTATGTGAGAAAGCTGTCCAAGCGCGACATCGAGGAACTCTTCCAAGTTCGCGACGCGCTCGAAGGGCGGGCCGTGACGCTGTTTTTGAAACGGCCAGACGCCCAAGAAATCGTGAGCCAGATGGCCACGCAACTCCCCGAGTCCGGGGAGGGGATGAGCTACGCGCAGCGCTTCGAGATCGATCTCGACTTCCACCAGATCCTCGTTGCTTCCGCTGGAAACACGATGTTGTTGAACATGTGGTGCGGCATCAAGGACTTGATGCGTATTGCCGCGCTCGCATGGGTTGATGAAGGAGCCGCTTCCCTCATGACCAGCGCCCATCACCAGCCCATCATTGATGCCCTGCGGACCGGCGACCCAGACCGGGTTCGCCCAGTCTTGAGCGAGCACATGGAAGCAGCCGCAGAGCTGTTGGGCACCAAGGCCGAAGCCTGATCCCAGTCAGCGCCCCATGACGCTGGATGGGATCAGAAGCGGTTTCCCGCGTCCGGCGGCACGATGTCGCTTGCCTCGTCGGGAATCTCCTGTTGGATTCGCTCCTCGATGGACTCCTGATGCGCCATGTCGTCAACCGTGACGGCCTCGTCGACGGGCACCACGGCATCGGCCCGGTGGGCGATCTGTTCGTCGTCGTCCAAGCTGCGCGCCAAGTCGGCGCCATCGTCGACGAGGTCCTGGGTGCCAAGGTCCTGTGCGGTCACCTCGCCGTAAGGGCGGTTGGCATCGGCGCTCTCCTCCAGCGATTCGAGGTCTTCCAGACCGTCCAGGTCTCGGTCCAGGTCGTCGCGCATGGTTTCGGCATTTCCAAGATCGTCGGTGCTCATGCCCTTCACATTGGCGAAAGGCACCCGACTGGGACAAGTCATTTCGCCCATGACGTACTGCCCGGGCACGGCCGCAGGAAATCTTGGACTGGCGACCCATTATCCTGCCGACATGCGCACAGCTGGTGAATTCACGGGAGCCGACGCCGCATGGATCCAGGCCATGGTCCACCGACTGGAGGCGCGTGGCGTGGGCGCCCGCGAGGTCAACGACGCCTATGGATACGTACAGGACGTCTGTCGCCGCGTTCGCACCGGACCCAAGGCCCAGTTCGGTGATCCGGTGGCCTTTGCCGACCGTCTGGAATTCCCCCTCGACCCCGTCCAGACCAGCCCGGGCCACGCCCTGGCACGGGCCCTGGGAGCCACCCGCGTCCATGTTCTCGGAATCCTGATGGTCTTCCTGATGGTGATGAGCTGCCTGGCCTCCTTCCTCAGCGTGGCGGCGATGGCACGGGGGCAGGACCACATCACCGTCACCGTTGGAGCGGTCTTGGGACCGCTGGGAATGCTCGCCGTCGTGCTGCTGTTGACCCAGCTTCCCCCGCACCTTTTGTATCGGCACACGCTTCTCACCGGTCTGACACTCGTGCTCGTCATGGTCGCCTTGTGTGTCTTCGCCGTCCTCGCCTCCGCACCCCTGCTGCTGGTTGGTTGGCAGCTCGTGGCGGGTCTGTCCTTGGTTGTGCTCGTCCTCTACACCGTCGTGTTCACCTGGTCGGGCATCAAGGAATACCGCAACGATCCCGACTGGGCCACGACCCTGTGGAGCTACCTGCCCGTGGGTTGGCTGCTGATGCTGGGCCCCTGGGCGACCCACTTCCTCGGTCTGTGGTGAGCTTGGACGCCGATCCCGGTCCGCCCTTGTCGCGAACTGTTCACTCCGCTGTCACCGCGGGGTGCATGGTGCCTTCCTAGGCTCGTGGGGACACCCCCGAACCCAAGGAGACAAGGAAATGAACGCACTGACCCGCCGTGGCGTGCTGGCCGGTTCCGGAGCCGTGGCCGTCGCCGGTGCCCTCGGCCACTCCGCTGCCCCCGCGCAGGCTGCCTCACGAGGTGGCCGCGCCCTGATCGGCAAGGCCAAGCGCCACGAGATCCACGTGATGAGCTTCAACATTCGGCTCGACCGTTCCAGCTCCACCAAGCCCGGCGAGCCCGACCACTGGCCCGAGCGTCGCCCGCTGGTGACCCAGCTGCTCGAGACCGAGCGTCCCACGCTGCTGGGTGTGCAGGAGGCCCAGTTCGGCCAGCTCGGTGCCATCGAGGACGCCTTGCCGCAGCACAAGATGCTCGGGTACGGCCGCAAGGGCGGGAGCAAGGACGAGTACTCCGCGATCTTCTACGACAGCACACGCTACGAGGTTCTCGAGTGGGACCAGTTCTGGCTGTCGGACACTCCCCAGGTGATCGGCTCCGCAACCTGGGGCAACACGGTGACCCGGATCGTCGTCTGGGCCAGACTGCGCGACGTGCGTCGTGGCACCGAGTTCGCGATGGTGAACACCCACTTCGACCACCAGTCCGAACCGGCGCGGATCAAGAGCGCGGATGCAATCCTGGCCCTCGCCACCGATGAATTGGCCGGACTCCCCCTGCTCGTGACGGGCGACTTCAACTCCTCCGTCCACCGCTCGGGCGCCTACGAAACCCTGGTCGGCGCCGGACCGCTGCTCGACACCTGGGATGTCGCAGAAGACCAGCTCACCCCGGCCTGGAACACCTTCCCTGGCTACAAGGACCCGGTGGCCGGCAATGACCGCATCGACTGGGTGCTGAGCAGCAAGGACGTACGGGTCAAGCGCGCCGCCATCAACGTCTTCCGTGACAAGAACGGCCGCTATCCCTCCGACCATGCTCCGGTGCAGGCCCTGGTCCAGCTCTGAGGCCTCCCCTTCCCTGAGCCGGCAGCAAAGAACCCGTCGGGCCACACGGCCCGACGGGTTCCCATCTCACTTCGCTGTGGAGTTGGCGGAAGGCTTGTCGAAACTCATCGCCGGTGGTTCACAGCGTCCCTGTACATTCGCATGGTACGAGTGTATTACGGACTCATGACATCCCGCACTGCCGTCCTTGACGCTCTGCTCGCCGTGATGGCCCGCGGGGGCGTCAGCGCCGTCTCGGTTCGCAGCGTGGCCGCCGAGGCGGGGGTTTCGCCAGCAACCGTCCAGTACTGGTTCAGGACGAAAAGCGACTTGCTCACCGCAGCACTCGAACACGTCAACGACCGGATGGAGCAACGCCTGTCGGAGGTCGGGCTCTCGGGCGAACCTCGCAGAGTGCTGCTTGACCTGCTGCTGGCTTGGTTCCCGCTCGATGAGCAGCGCCGGGCAGATGCCAGCGCGTGGCTGGCCTTCTCCGCTGCCGCGGCCACGGATCCCCGCCTGAGGACACTGGTCATCGACAACGACACCGCCACACTGCAGTTGCTGGGCGACTGGCTGGATGCCCACCGCAACGAGTTGGCGTTACGCATTCCGCCCGAGGCGGCCGCGTCAATGCTGCTTGCCTCAGTGGACGGCTTCACAGTGCGCGCCCTCAGCCACGACGACCCGTCGAAGGCCTTGGCCGATCTCGAGAGCTTCCTCGAGCTGTTCACCGAGGGAGCCCCATGAACCGCGCAGGTGTGCTGGGGCGTGCCCTCGTGGGCATGCTGGTGCTGGCTCTGTCACTGGGCCTCGCCAGCGGAGCCGGACGAATCGTGACTCACCTCGGCCACCCACCGCTGGTCACTCAGCTAACCCAGGGGGCCCTGATGCTGCTGTTGGTCGTGGCGGCGGTTTCACTGCTGCGACGACGAGTCGATCGGCGACCCATCCACACGCTGGGGCTGTCTGGGCATCGGGTGCAGGGGTTGATGCTGGGGATTGGCGTCGCGTTGGCAACAGGCGCGGTGACGTGGTTCAGTGCCATCGCACTGGGGGCGGCCAACGTACGGTCGGTCGACCTGGTGGTCCTTGGGGAGTTCCTGATGCTCAACACACTGCTGTTGACCTGCTTCGAGGCGATTCCCGAAGAGTTGGCCTTGCGCGGGTATGCGTGGACGAATCTTGGCGATGGGCTGGGCGAACGCTGGGCATCCGCGATCACGACCGCCCTGTTCGTGGTGGGCGCCCTGCTCGCCCCTCCAGTCAGCGACTGGGTGGCCCGATTGGCGGGCGCACCTGCCGCACCACCGCGCGGTGATCTGGTGGTCTATGTCGTCCACCTGGTTCTGTTCGGGTTCGCCTTGGCGGCAGCTCGGCGCACCGGCCCGGACGGGCTGCTGGCCGCGATCGGCTTCCACCTCGGTCAACTCACGGTGACCCGTCTGGTGATGGGCGGGCTCGACTGGTTGCCGGCTGGTGTGGAGGTCGACCTGACTTCCCCTGAGGCGGCAATCCTCGTCTGGGTGCACATCGTGCTGGGCTGGGCAGCCTTCCTCTTCATCAGACAACGCCGAGGGCGATCATCCCGCCTCGAGGTCGTGATCACCTAGGGTGCTTCGCCCCCCCGCGGTGGCCGCGATGAGGTGAGGTTGGCCCGCGCTCGATCCGATTGGTCCACCCACGTCACCGCAGAAACAAGACTGCCTCGCCAGCAGGCGAGGCAAGTTTCGATTTTCTCATCTTACGTGGAGCTAAGGGGATTCGAACCCCTGACCTCTTCCATGCCATGGAAGCGCGCTACCAACTGCGCCATAGCCCCTCATCGCCGAGGCGACGACAAGAAATTACTCCACTGTGACTCGGGACGCAAATCAGGCCGAGGCAGCGTCTGGCCCCGTCCCGGAGCGCCCCAGCTGGCCTGCGAAGGACTCCCCCGCGTGACCCCGGCGTCGTTATCCTGCCTTGGTGAATTCACGACTTGCCGAGACGGCTCCCCGACGTCCGAAGCGGCTGAACCTGGCGACGGTGATCATCCTGCTCGCCGCCCTTGCCTTCGCGTTCACGCTGCGAGGCCATGTGGCCCTCCAGGTGGCGAATGCGACGGGGCAGACTTCCGTGCACAGTGCTCGCATCACCGCCATCTCTGACGGGCCATGGTTCAAAGACTTCTGCGATCCCGACAAACGGCAGCGGCGCTACGAGATTCATGTGCAGTGGTCCGAACCCGAATCCGCTAGCGGCTCGTACTCTTTGTGTCTGAAGGAACACGAGCGTCGCGCGAAGTATGTCGGCCAGACGCAGCAGGTCATGTCCGAACCATGGTTGGGTACGGTCGCCCGCGCCGAGAGCCCCGGCTTCTCCCTGTTCTTCGCCGTATTCCTGCTCACCTTCGTGCCCATCACCGTCGGCTTGGCCATCTGGCTCTTTCGTCCCGAGACGACCGAGACGCGTGCAGCGCAGCGCTAGAAACGCCAGACGGGGAGAAGCGAGCACGACCGAGGACGAAAAAACGGCGCCCCAGCCCAAGGAGCCGATCGCCGTCCTCGCACCCAACGACGTCAGGTGTTCTGAAATATCCAATCCGGTGGAGCTAAGGGGATTCGAACCCCTGGCCTCTTCCATGCCATGGAAGCGCGCTACCAACTGCGCCATAGCCCCGTGCACTGCCGTTTCGAGCGAACCGCTCGTTGCGACTCAGAGAACATTACACAGAGCACTGCCCCACTGGCAAATCGGGTGACCTCGGAAGGAACCCCCACAAGCCTCACGAAGCGATGCGGTTGTAGGCCTCGAGCCGCCACGGACGGTCGTGGGTGCGCACCAGGATCGACCAGGCACAATTGCCCATTGGCCCCAGCTGCCAGCTGTGCGCGAAGTCCCAGCCCAGCAGGTAGCCACACGCCATCCGAATCGCCAGGCCGTGCGAGACCACCACGGTGGTCAGGCCCTCGTGCAGTCCCGCGATATCGGTCAGCGCCATCCGCATTCGCACGCCCACCTCGTCGGCCGTCTCCCCCTCCGGGGAGCGACGAAAGTCCCGCCCGCTGCGCAGGGCATCGGCAAAGCCCGGATCCCGCTCGGCCATCTCGAACCCGGTCAGTCCGCCCCAGGATCCGACATTGATCTCCTGCACCCGCTCATCCAGGTTCGCCACAAGCCCGGTCTCCGCGGCGACGAAGGAGGCCGTCTCACTGGCCCGCGAGAGGTTCGAGGAGACCAGTGCGTCGGGCTGCAGTGCCGCCACATGGGGCGCCGCCAAGCGTGCCTGGGATCGGCCCACGTCATTGAGACCCACGTCGAGCTGCCCCTGGAAGCGACCCTCCACATTCCAGTCGGTCTGTCCGTGACGCAACAACACCAGCCGGGTGGCTGGTGCTGTTGATGCTGCGACCTTGCTGCTCATGTCAGCTCAGGCGTCCTTCCCCTGCTCCTCGGCGGGTTCCTGCAGGTTGAGCTCGATCCTCGGGCAGTCCTTCCACAGACGCTCCAGGGAGTACATCGAGCGTTCCTCCTCATGCTGCACGTGGACCACCACATCGACGTAGTCCAGCAGCACCCAGCGATTCTCCCGATCGCCCTCACGACGCGTCGGCTTCAGCTTCTGCTTCAGCAGTGCCTCCTCGACGCCGTCCACGACGGCCCCCACCTGACGTTCGCTGGCGGCACTGACCACCAGGAAGATGTCGGTGATCGCGAGCTGCTCGCTCACGTCGAAGGCCACGATGTCGGTTCCCATCTTGTCCGCGGCCGCCTGGGCAGCCGCCTGTGCGACGGAGATGGCATTGTCGGTTGCGCTCACGCAGAGTCCTTTGGATTGGGTTCGGGGTTGTCACTCGGATTGGCACGAAGCCGTTCGTTCTCCATCGCCGCGATGGCGGCCAGCTCATCGGGCGAAGCGGTCACGTCGACCGGTTCGGGGGCCACCTGGCCAGCACCGTAGAGCCCACGCTTGGCGATGTACTGCACGATGCCGTCGGGCACCAGGTACCAGATGGGCAGACCTTCCTGCGTCCGATTGCGGCAGTCGGTGGACGAGATCGCCATGGCCGGCACCTCGAGCAGGGTCACCTTGTCGTCGGGCAGGTGGGCGATGTCCTCCTCCCCCAAGGGCACCCCGGGACGGCTCACTCCGACGAAGTGCGCCAGGTCGAACAATTCCTCGGCCCCACGCCAAGTGAGGATCTTGGCCAGCGCATCGGCACCGGTGATGAAGAACAGGTCGACGTCGTCACCACGATTGCGGCGCAGGTCCTTCAGCGTGTCGACGGTGTAGGTGTCCCCGGGGCGATCGATGTCGACCCTGGAGACGCTGAAGCGCGGGTTGGAGGCGGTGGCGATGACCGTCATCAGGTAGCGGTCCTCGGCCATCGACACCTTGCGTCCCGCCTTCTGCCACGGGACGCCGGTGGGCACGAAGGCCACCTCGTCGAGCCCGAAGCGCGCAGCGACCTCGCTGGCAGCCACCAGGTGTCCGTGGTGGATCGGGTCGAAGGTTCCACCCATGACGCCCAAACGCCAACGGCGCCCATTCTCGGAATGGACGATTCCCATCGCCTTTTCCGAGGCGTCAGAACTCATCGCGGTCCGCGATCAGCTGTGGGGACGACCGGCACCGACATTCATGACGAAGGCCAGCGCGGCCAGCGCCACGAGCACGAAGACGACCCCGATCGTGATGGTCGGGATGGACGATTCAAGAAGCACCAGAGACATGGCCGCAGCCTAGCGGAATCAGGCCCGGGTGTGCCCATCTCCCACGATGACGTACTTGGTCGAGGTCATCTCGGGCAAGGCCATCGGACCGCGCGCGTGCAGCTTCTGCGTCGAGATGCCGATCTCTGCCCCGAAACCGAACTCTCCTCCGTCGACGAACCGGCTGGACGCATTCACCAGGACCGCCGCAGCGTCCACCTGCGAGGTGAACCGGTTCGCGGTGGCGAGGTTCTTGGTAATGATGGTCTCCGAATGCCCCGAGCTGTGGGCCCGGATGTGGGCGACGGCGTCGTCGACGTCCTTCACCAGCCGCGCGGCCAGGTCCAGCGACAGGTATTCCGCGTCGAACTCGTCCTCGGCGGCCGGAACCACCCGGCCAGAGAGGGAGGTCATGGACTCGTCGCCGTGCACGGTGACCCCTGCCCCGGTGAGCACGTCGAGGACCTTGGGCACGAACTCCTCGGCGATGGCCTCGTGCACCAACAGGGTCTCCAGCGCATTGCAGACACTGGGACGCTGGGTCTTGGCGTTGAGGATGATGTCGAGCGCCATCTGCTGGTCTGCCTCGGCGTCGACGAACAAGTGGCAGTTGCCGGTGCCGGTCTCGATCACGGGCACGGTGGAACCGGTCACCACGGCATTGATCAACCCGGCCCCGCCACGCGGGATCAGCACGTCGACCAGACCACGGGCGGTCATCATCTCGGTGGTCACCTCGCGGCCTCCCTCCACCAGGCAGACCGCATTGGGGTCGATTCCCTGACCCTGCAGGCCTTCGCGCAGGGCAGCGACGACGGCACGGTTGGACTTCAGCGCCGAGGATGAGCCACGAAGCAGCGCGGCATTGCCCGACTTCAGGCAGATGCCGGCCGCATCGGCAGTCACATTCGGCCGCGCCTCGTAGATGATGCCCACCACGCCGAAGGGCACCCGCACCTGCGTGATGCGAAGCCCGTCCGCGGTGGTGAAGCCGCGCAGCACGTCGCCGACCGGGTCGGGAAGTGAGGCGAGATCGCGAAGTCCCTGCGCCATTGCGGCAATACGGTCCTCGCTGAGGGTGAGACGGTCGATCATGGCTCGCGCCGTGCCCGCCTCCTCTGCTGCCGCCACGTCCTCGCGATTGGCGACGAGCACCTGGGTCTGGGCGGCCAACAGGGCATCGGCCATGGCATGCAGGGCGGCATCCTTGCGGCCTCGCGGCAGGACGGCCAGGGCGCGGGCGGCGTCGCGGGCGGCAGTGGCCTGGGTGATGAAGGGGCTGCTCATGGTCCCCAAGACTACGGCCACCATCCGCCGGGACGGATCATTGTCCGCCCCTGCAGACGCGAGGGGCGTCAGGAACGTCCGGCGCGGGGACGGCGTGCCAGCACCACCAGGGCGTCGCGGTGCACCACTTCACGCTCGTACTGCTGGCCCAGGCGCTGGGACAGTTCGTGGGAGTTGCGGCCCAGCATCTCGGGCAGCTCGTCGGAGCCGAAGCCCACCAGCCCGCGAGCCACCACCTTGCCGGTGGGTCCAACCAGGTCCACCGGATCGCCGGCGACGAAGTCTCCCTCCAGCCCAGTGACCCCGGCCGCCAGCAAGGAGGCCTTGCGCTCCACCACGGCCCGCACCGCACCCTCGTCCAGGAGCAGCCGACCGCGGGCATTGGTGGCGTGGGCCAGCCACAGCAGGCGCCGTGGACGGCGCTTGCCGATGGGCGCGAAGCCGGTGCCGACCTCCTGCCCAGTCATGGCTGCCAGCGCCTGGTCGGCCCGGGCGAGCACCACGGGGATGCCGGCGCTGGTCGCGATGTGGGCGGCCTGCAGCTTGGTGGTCATGCCACCGCTGCCAATGGCGCTGCCCGCCTTGTGGGTGTCCACCTCGAGCATGTCGACGTCGCTGACATGCACGATGCGTTGCGATCCTGGCTCATCGGGGTGGGCCGTGTAGAGCCCGTCCACGTCGCTCAACAGCACCAGGGCATCCGCGCGCACCTGCTGGGCCACCAGGGCGGCGAGCCGGTCATTGTCACCGAAGCGGATCTCGTGCGTGGCCACGGTGTCGTTCTCGTTGACCACCGGTACGGCCTGCAGGCTCAACAACTTGCCCAGGGTGCGCAGCGCATTCTTGTAGGTGGTCTGACGGGTCAGGTCGTCCACGGTCAGCAAGACCTGGCCCACGCGCAGACCGTGCATCCCGAAGCGTTCGGTGTACTCCTGCATCAGCAGACCCTGCCCCACCGAGGCGGCGGCCTGCTGGGTGGCCAGGTCACGCGGGCGGCGCAACAGCCCCAAGGGCGCCAGCCCGGCCGCGATCGCGCCGGAACTGATCAGCACCACCTGGGTGCCGTGGGCACGCACGTCCACCACCGCGTCCACCAGGTTCTGCACTCGTTGCGGATCGATCCCGCCTGCCGCAGTGGTCAACGACGAGGATCCGACCTTCACCACGATTCGTTCTGCGCGGCGCAGCGCCTCACGCATGCTCAGCGGTCCTCACCGTCGTCGTCGGGCTCCTGGCCCACCGCGCGGTAGTCCGCCTCGAAGCCGTTGTCGTCCTCGTCGTCGGACAGATAGCCGTCGGTGGCCGCATTGACCACGCGCCAGGCGTCGCGGTGCATCCCGCCTCGAAGCTCCTGGTACTCAGCATCCCTCTCGCGACGGCGGGCCACGGCCGGGCGCTGTTCCTCAAAGCGCTGGTCCTCACCGCGACGCGACAGCAGCTCGGCACCGCTTTCCACCTGCGGGGCGAAGTCGAAGACCACGGGATCGTCGCCACCACCGATGGCCACGGCATCACCGGGCCGGGCACCGATCTCGAGCAGCTTGTCCTCCACACCCAACCGGTTGAGCCGGTCGGCCAGGTAGCCTACCGCCTCACCGTTGTTGAAGTCGGTCTGCCGCACCCAACGCTCCGGCTTGTCACCGCGCACGCGCCAGACGAAGCCGCCTTCGCCATCACCCATCTTCTTGATGGTGAAGGCCTCCTTCTCGGCGACGGCCTTGGGACGGATCACGATCTTCTTGGGTGCCGGCGGCGGCAGCATGGCGCGACGCTGCTCGACCAGTTCTGCCATGGCGAAGGTGAGCCCGTTGAGCCCCTCCCCCGACTTGGTGGAGATGACGAAGGTCTTGTAACCGCGTGCCTCGACGTCGGCCTTGACCATCTCCGCGATCTCCGCGGCATCGGGGATGTCCACCTTGTTCAGGGCCACCAGCCGAGGCCGGTCCTCGAGCCCGCCGTGCGCGCTCAACTCGCCCTCGATGATGTCCAGGTCGCTCAACGGGTCCCGACCGGGTTCGAAGGTGGCACAGTCGACGACGTGCACGATCGCCTGGCAACGCTCGATGTGGCGCAGGAAGTCGAAGCCCAGGCCCTTGCCCAGGCTCGCCCCCTCGATCAGGCCGGGTACATCGGCGACGGTGTAGGTGACGTCGCCGGCCACCACCACGCCCAGGTTGGGAACCAGCGTGGTGAAGGGGTAGTCGGCGATCTTGGGCCGGGCACGGCTGATGGCGGCGATCAGGGAGCTCTTGCCGGCGCTGGGGAAGCCCACCAGGCCGACGTCGGCCACCACCTTGAGCTCCAGCACGATCTTGCGGCTTTCGCCCTCCTCACCGAGCAGGGCGAAACCGGGCGCCTTGCGTGCCGCACTGGCGAGGGCTGCATTGCCCAGCCCGCCGCGGCCACCGGCGGCCACCACCGCCTCGACGTTGTCACCGGTCAGGTCTGCCAGCACCTCGCCGGTATCGGCATCGGTGATGATCGTGCCCTCGGGCACCCCCAGCACCGTGTCCTCTCCCCTGGCTCCGTTCTTGTGGTCGCCCATGCCGGGCTCACCATTGCTGGCCTTGCGGACGCTTTGGCGGTGGTATTCCACCAGGGTGGTCACCTGCGGATCGGCGCGCAGCACGATCGATCCGCCGTCGCCGCCGTTGCCGCCGTCGGGGCCGCCCAAGGGCTTGAACTTCTCGCGGTGCACGGAGGCGCAGCCGTGGCCGCCGTTGCCAGCGATGACGGTCAACGTCACGCGGTCGACGAAGGAAGGAATGGCCATGGGTACGTCTCTCCTGCAGGAATCGATTGGTGCGACGAGCCGCAGATGGCATTCGTCAGCTGTGCAAGTCTAGCTGGCTGCCCCATTGCGTCGGGGATCGAGGATTCCGCAGGACGCCGAGGCGCCCCGGCCAGGCATTGGCCGGGGCGCCTCGGGTGTGGCACACCACTCAGTGATGACTCACTTGGCGCTCACTCGCGCTGTGGAGACCGAGTAGTTGGCATCCTCCACGTGGCTGGTGATGCCGACGGCCTGCAGCGGCTCGACGTTCTCGCGGGTCTTGGCATCCATCGAGTCGGTGAACAGCGGCTTGAGCTTGTCGACGTTGACGTAGATGCCGCTCTGGGCCTGCTCCGGCATCGCGAAGGCGGCCTTGAAGGCGGCATCCTTCTCGAGCGTCTCGGAGGGCTTGGCCAGCTTGCCCGACCACTCGTCGTTCAGCGCCACCACCGCGACGTCGTCACCGGTCACCTTGGCGCCGGCGTCGGCCAGACCGATCTTGTCAACCAGGCTGGTCAGCTTGGTCTTGTCGGTCTTGCTGGCGATGGCGACCGGCAGCTCCGAGGGATTCTGCATGTTCTGCAGGGTCTGCTTGTCCAGCGGGCCCACCGCCACGCGCATGTCCTCGCCCAGCAGCGTCTTGAGGTCCTCGGGCAGGCTGATGCCCATCTGCTTCTCCACGTCGGCCACCTTGACGTCGGCCTGCTCCAGGGCCTTCTCGATCTCGGCCCAGTTCTCGTCCAGCAGCTGGGCGCCATTGCTGATGCCCAGGGCCACGGTGGTGTCGGCGGGCAGGTCGCTGAGGGCGGTGGATGAGGTGCTGGTCTTGACGTCCTTGGTGTTCTTGGCCACCACCTTCATCTCGGGGTTGCCGTCGGCGAAGCGGAGCGTTCCGGCACCACTTCGCACAGTGGCGTCCTCCAGCTGCTTCTTGACGTCGGCCTTGGACGCGGCGCCGCCGGCCTGGCCGAGGCCGTTGGGCACGTCGTTCTCCTTGGACAACTGGACCAGACCCTCCTTGGTGCCCCAGAAGTTGACCAGTCCGAGCTTGCCGACCTTCTCCATGTCCTCGGTGAACTCGGCCTTGTCCGCCAGCGGGGCGCTCTCGGCATCGGTGACGGCCTTGTCGGCCTCTGCCTGGGTCTTGGCCATCAGGAGGAAGCCGTCAGCCCAGGCGACACCTTCCTGCTTGTTGTCCGAGCACTCGTTGATCTTCTTCACACCATCACGGGCCTGCTGCTCGTCCTTGGCCTGGATGGCCACGATCGGGTCCTTGGCCCCGTCGCGCACCGCGACGGCCACCCGGTCACCAATCCACGGCTTGATGTCGGCCTCGTAGTTGATCGAGGAGCACTTGCCGTCCTTGCTCAGCGAATCCCACAGCTCCTGCTTGAGGTCGCCATCCTCCGTGAGCGAGACCTTCTTCTTCAGGCCTGGGAACTTCATGGCGAAGCGCACCATCTCGGCCTTCTGGCTGAGCTCGGGATTGGAGTTGAACTCGGCATAGCCCACCGCGTCGGCGGGAAGCACGGCCGCGGCGCTCTCTGCGCCGTCCTTGCGCAGGTCGAAGGGGTCGGCAATGGCAATGCCACCGCCGGCAGCCAGCAGCAGGGCCAGACCGGCCAGCCCCGCCTTGGTGCCCTTGCCCATCGACTTCTTGGCCGGGGCGGGCTCGAACTGGCCGGGAGCGGCCGCCACGGGGGCGTCTGCCGAATTGGAGGCGGGAGGGGTGAAATCGGACGGGTGGTTCTCGGTCATTGTTCAATCCTCGGGAAGGTGGCCCGAACAGGGGCCTCGTCTGATTGGGCGGCACCAGACTAGAGACCGAAAGGGTCGTCTCAGCGGTGCGTGTTCCCTTCCTCAGCACCTGCCAAGAAAGGACAGTGATCCAAAGATCTCGTCTGGAACGCAAGACAGGAGGGTGACCCCGATTGGGGTCACCCTCCTGTGAATGTCTTGCTTGACCAGTTGGTCGACGTCAGCTGGCCGCAACCTCGGCGGGCAGGATGTTGACGACGCGGCGACCACGACGGGTGCCGAACTGGACATTGCCACCCACCAGGGCGAACAGGGTGTCGTCGCCACCGCGACCGACGCCCTCACCGGGGTGGAAGTGGGTTCCGCGCTGGCGGACGATGATCTCACCAGCGTTGACGAGCTCGCCGCCGAAGCGCTTCACGCCGAGGCGCTGTGCGTTCGAATCGCGGCCGTTCTTGGACGACGATGCGCCCTTCTTTGTTGCCATGTCAGCCCCCTCAGGCCTTGATGCCGGTGATCTTCACCTGGGTGTACTTCTGACGGTGCCCCTGGCGCTTCTTGTAACCGGTCTTGTTCTTGTACTTCATGATGCGGATCTTGGGACCCTTGGTCTCAGCCAGCACCTCGGCGGAAACCGAAGCCTTCTCAAGGGCGCCCTTGTCAGAGGTGACGGTCTCGCCGTCAACCAACAGCAGGGGGGTCAGCTCGACGCTGTCGCCCACCTTGTCAGTCACCTTGTCGATCTCGACAACGTCGCCAACGGCAACCTTGTGCTGGCGGCCGCCACTGCGCACGATCGCGTACACGCCTGACCTACTCTCGTTCGATGTCGTGAAGAAAAAATCCCACCGGCACGGGCCGGCTGGAAGTCATTCGGTGGGCACCTGGCGGACACATCAACTGCATCACGCCCGCAACCCGGACCGACCGCCAACTTTACCGCCGTCGTCCTGCACGGTCAAACTGGCGGGCCCTCGACAGGCTCGGGCGCCGAGCAAGGGAGGCTCGGGGCTAGAGAAGGAAGGCTCGGGGCCCACCCCAGGCCTCCCAGCCGCATCCGGTCCGCGAGCCTTGGCCCCAGAACCAGTCCCCAGCCTTGGCCCCGGAACCAGTCCCGAGCCTTGGCCCCAGAACCAGTCCCCAGCCTTGGCCCCGGAACCAGTCCCGAGCCTTGGCCCCAGAACCAGTCCCCAGCCTTGGCCCCGGAACCAGTCCCGAGCCTTGGCCCCGGAACCGATCCCGAGCCACTTACCCGGAACCAGTCCCGAGCCACGTGCCCCAACCGGTCCCCGAGCCTGTCGAGGGGAAGATCAGTGGTTGTTGCCCCGGCGTCCGCGACGTCCGCCACCGTGGTGACGGTCGCCACCGTCGGCCGGCGCCTGGCTCTCCACCGGGTGGTCGTGGCGGATGTAACCCCGTCCGCCACAGCCGCTGCACTCCTCGGTGAAGGCTTCCGCGAGCCCGGTGCCAATCTTCTTGCGGGTCATCTGGACCAGGCCCAGGCTGGTCACCTCCGCCACCTGGTGGCGGGTGCGGTCTCGTCCCAGGCACTCGACCAGGCGTCGCAGCAGCAACTCACGGTTGCTGGGCAGCACCATGTCGATGAAGTCGATGACGATGATGCCGCCGATGTCACGCAGCCGCAGCTGGCGCACGACCTCCTCGGCCGCCTCCAGGTTGTTGCTGGTGACCGTCGCCTCCAGGTTGCCACCGGTGCCGGTGAACTTGCCCGTGTTGACGTCGATGACCGTCATCGCCTCGGTACGGTCGATGACCAGCGATCCACCGCTGGGCAGGAAGACCTTGCGTTCCAGCGCCTTGGCGATCTGCTCGTCGATCTTGTACTTGGCGAAGGGGTCCCCCTGCTCGGCCGTGTCCCACTTGGTGAGGCGTTCGGCCAGGTGCGGGGCGACGTGGGTGACGTAACCGTTGATGGCCTCGTAGGCGTCCTCCTGGCCACCATTGCCGGCCACCACGAGCTCGGCGAAGTCCTCGGTGAACAGGTCTCGCACGATGCGGACCGTCAGGTCGGGCTCCGCGTACAACTGCTGCGGCGCACTGCCCTGCTTGGACTTCTTCTCGATGATCTCCCACTGGGCCTTGAGCCGGTTCACGTCGCGGACCAGCTCCTCCTCGCTGGCCCCTTCGGCGGCGGTGCGCACGATGACAGAGGAGTCGTCGTCGATCAGGTCGCCGAGGATCTCCTTGAGGCGGTGCCTCTCGGAATCGGCCAGCTTGCGGCTGATGCCGGACAGGTGACCGCCCGGCGAGTAGACCACGTAGCGCCCCGGCAGCGAGATGTGACCGGTCAGGCGGGCACCCTTGGCACCCACCGGATCCTTGGAGACCTGCACCAGGACCGTCTGGCCACTCTTGAGGACCTGCTCGACCTTCTTCTGCTCACCGGCGGCCCCGTACTGCGACCAGTCGATCTCACCGGCGTAGAGGACCGCATTGCGGCCACGGCCGATGTCGATGAAGGCGGCCTCCATGCTGGGCAGCACGTTCTGCACGCGGCCCAGGTAGATGTTGCCAATGAGGCTGGCGGCCGAAGCACGATCGACGTAGTGCTCCACCAAGATGTCGTCCTCGAGCACCGCCAGCTGGGTGTAGTCCTCGCCCTGGCGAATCACCATTCGGCGGGTGACGGACTCCCGGCGTGCCAGGAATTCCGCCTCGGACAGGATCGGGGTGCGACGGCGACCAGCCGCCCGCCCCTCGCGGCGACGCTGCTTCTTGGCCTCCATGCGGGTCGAACCGTCGATTCCGGTGACCTCGTCAGCGGCCTGGGCCGCGGTACGGATTCGACGCGGTTCGCGCACGCGCACCACGACATCGCTCGGATCGTCGTCGGCTCCCCCGGTGTCCTCACCGCGGCGACGGCGACGACGGCGGCGACGACGGGTGCCACTGCTGGACTGCTCCTCGGAATCACCATCGGAGTCGTCGGACTGGTCGTCATCGGATCCCGACGACCCCTCGTCCTCGTTCGAATCGTCGTTGTTGTCCTGGTCGGACTGATCGGAGTCAGACGAACGGCGACGGCGACGTCCACCGCGGCGACGGCGACGGCGACGCGATCCGCCCTCCTGCTCGTCCTGCGACTGGTCCTCGTCGTTCTCGCCCGATTCGCCATTCTCGTCCGAATCGTCAGTGGACTTGTCGTCATCGTCGGAGGCGTCCTGCTCGCTCGGCGAGGCAGTGGTCGCGACGGTGGAGGCCGACTCGTCGTCGGCTGCGATCTGGTCCTTCTCGACCTCTTCGGGGTCCTGGGCCAGCTGTTCGCGTTCGGGGGCGGAATCGCCCTCCTTGCCGGCGATGGAGGCCGCCAGCGAATTCAACACAGCCTGGGTGTCCACCTCACCGTTCTCGTCGACGGGAAGAGTGGGGGTCACGAAGGGGTTGGCCACGGCCTTGGCGACCTTGCGGGCACGGCGCGGACGCTCCGCCGCGGCGGCGCTCACCGCTGCCAATGCCGCGTCGACGTCGGCGGGCTGCTCGTCGTTCTTCTCGGCGGCTGCGGCCGACTTGCGCGTACGACGACGACGCGTGGGTGCCGGGGCCTGCTCCTGGTCTTCCGACTGCTCGCCCTCCGACTGCTGGGCTGCCTCGTTCTGGCCCGTCTCGTCCTGGGTCGGCTGGCCGTCGGCATCCTCGTCCGGAGTCTCGGTCTGGGTCGTGTCGCGGCGCGAGGTGCGACGGCTGCGGCTGCGACGCGTCCGCGGCGCACTCTGCTGCGGCTCCTCCTCGGCGGGCTCGTCCTCGGTTTCCCCAGCCGCGGCCTCCTCGGCCTCGGCCTCGGCCTCGAGCTCCTCAGCCTCGGACTCCTCAGCCTCAGGCGTCTCGTCAGGCTCGGCCTGGCTCGCCTCGGCCTGTTCCGGCTCCGTGGCCTCACTCGGCTGCTCGGTCTCTACCAGCGCCGCCGCCTCGAAGGCGGGCAGCGTCTGCACCGTGACCTGCGGCGCCTCGACGGGCGCAGGTGCGGCGGCCTTGCGGGTGGCACGGCGACGCTTGGGCTTCTGCGTGGGCTCCGCATTCTCGTCGCCGACCTGCGCGGAGCTGTCCACGACGCTGGCGGTGCCGGCGGCCTTGGTCACCGGGACCGCGGCCTCGGTGCTCTCAACGGCCTTCGGGGGCCCGGCGGGCCGTCCGGCAGCCCGCCGACGACGCGGCGGCTGGGCTTGGGAGGTCTCGGACGATTCGCTGGAATTGTCCTGTTCCACTGAATTCTCATCGAGCATGTGCGCTCCTAGGCACCACAAGGGTGCGGTTCGTCAGCCGCGACCGAACGGGGCCGCGACCGAAAAGCTGGCGGATGTCGGACCAGCCGGCCCAGCCCCGCGGTCGAGTCCATCGTCGCGGTCGGCAGTGCTCACCAGTCCGAGTGAGCAGTCATCACATCGACTGCTTACCTGCCCGCAAGTATGACACACCCGGCCGCGACATCGCCCTTTTGCGCCGGAGCGTCCCGGGGAAAGTTTGCTCCGGCCCGGGCTTCCCGGGCCGTGGAGCTCAGCCTTGGCTGGTCATCACCGAGCGCAGTTCGCCGTCCACCAAGGTGCCCTGGGCCAGTCGGGTGAGCATGGCAGGACGCTCGGTCTCCAGCGCAGGTTCGATCTGTCGCAGTGCCCGCACCAAGTCGTCTGGCCGCACCAAGGGGGTGGTGTGGTGGCTCAACAGTCGCAGCGTCGCAGACCCACAAACCTCCAGCTCGGCGACCGCTTGACGCACGTCGAAGGTGCGCAGACCCGTCTTGGTCATCCGGCTCACCTCGAAGGTCTCACGTCCCAGCAGGTCGGCGACTGCGGACTCGAGGGCATCCTGGGCAATGTCACCCTCCCCCACCGGATCCAGTTCGACCAACCACTGCGAGGCGGTGAGCACCTCCGACAGCGAACGGCGGTCGGAGACCACCACGTCGACGATCTCGAGACCGGGCGGCATCACGGCTCGCAGCCGGTCACGGATCTCCGTGGGGTCGCACACCTGGTTCAGCCCGATCTCCAGGTACTCCCCCTCCGTGGCAGCCCCGGTGGGCGAGGCATTGGCATAGGACAGGCGCGGATGCGGATTGAAGCCCGACGAATAGGCCATCGGGATGTGAGCGCGGCGCAGGGCACGTTCGAAGGCGCGCCCGAAGTCGCGCGTACTGGTGAACCGGGCCGGGCCACGCTTCGCGTACTGGACGCGGAGCCACTGCGCCGGAGGAGCCTGCTGTTCGGGTTGCTGTCGTGCCATGGGCGGAAGCCTAGCGGCACAGCTCACAGCTACTTCTCACGCAACTCTCATGGCGACGGCGCAACCCGCCCCGACCCCACTTCGTACATGAGGGTGAGGGCGGTGCACACAGCACCACCCACGCACTCGGAGGCCACCATGCACATCACTCGGAACGCAGCCACCCTCGCCCTGGGCACCGCCCTGCTGACCAGCACGGCCCTGTCCACCCAACCCGCCGTCGCCGCCACCCCGACCCCCACCGACGGATGGGCCGTCACCACCCTCCAGCCGTCCGCACGACGGGGTGCCGCCCAACAGATGGTGCT
This sequence comes from Luteococcus struthionis, assembly GCF_048595755.1. Taxonomy (GTDB): domain Bacteria; phylum Actinomycetota; class Actinomycetes; order Propionibacteriales; family Propionibacteriaceae; genus Luteococcus. The sequence continues at coordinate 2,535,759 of NZ_CP184360.1, read as the reverse complement.
GCTCTCCCCCACCGGCAAGCAATATCGCGTGGCCCGGGTCGGCGCCCTGGCCTCCATCGTCGACCTCAGCAGGGACGGACGTCGGGTCCTCTATGTGGATCACGCCAGCGGCAAGGCCGTGTACCGCATCTTCGACCTGCGCACGCGCAGGGTCACCGCCGTGGCCGGAGCGGCCACCGATCCTGCCGAGGTTCGCTTCAGCAACCCGTCCGGCACCGCCCTACTGGTCAACACCTACGGCCGAGGCCTGCTGCGCACCACGCTCGGCGGCAGCCTGCAGGCACGCTACGCGGGCACCAAGGGCTCCTCCTTCGCCACCCAGTCACCCGACGGCCTGTTCGTCGTGAGCCAGAGCTCCACGTCACGACTTCAGGTGAACGGGAACAAGGGCGCGCTGGTGCGCACGCTGCCAACACCGAAGGGGTACCGAAACTGCATGCCCGGTCACTGGACCAGCAGGACCCAGCTGACGGGCGTCTGCTTCCTTCGGACGAGCCCGGGGACCGGCCAGGTCTTCCGCTTCGACGTCCGCGGCACGGCCCCGGTGGCGCTCACCACCGCGCTGCCGACCAAGCCCGTGCAGTACTCCTTGGGCTACCAGGACCACTGGCGCACTCCCAAGGGCACCGTGGTCGCCAAGATCAACGGTTGCGGCTCACCGTCGCTGGCCCGTGTCCGGGGCAGCAGGCTCAGCTGGCTGCCGGTGGGTGGTGACAAGTCCGGGGCGATCGCCATCACCGGCAGGTCAATCACCTATCTCACCGCGACCCACTGTGGCGGCGACCTGTTGGCGCTGCACAGCTACGACCTGGGTACCGGCCGCAGCATCCTGCTGGCGGGTGGCACTGCCAATCGGGGCATGCGGGTCACCTCGGCTGTCGTGCTCGACCGGACCCGCTGATCCCCGGCCACGGTTCACCGCGGTGTGGTGGTGCAAGGACGACGCAGCCCGTCGGGCCCGGGACTCACCGGGCCCGACGGGCTCTCGTCATGCCATCGCGTGGCCACGGTCAGCCGTGGCTAGTGCACCACCTGCAGCGGGATCAGGCTGCGGCCCGTGGGGCCGATCTGGATCTCGGTGTCCATCTGTGGGCACACACCGCAGTCGTAGCAGGGAGTCCAACGGCAGTCCTCGACGTCACCGCCGTCGAGGGCGTCCTGCCAGTCCTCCCACAGCCAGTCGCGGTCCAGTCCGGAATCGAGGTGGTCCCAGGGCAACACCTCGTCGTAGTCGCGCTCACGCGTGGTGTACCAGGCCAGGTCGACGGGCTCATCGGCCAGGGCAGCGTCGGCGCAGGCCACCCACCGGTCATAGGAGAAGTGCTCGCTCCAGCCGTCGAAGTGGCCGCCGTCGCGCCACACCGCCTCGATGATCTTGCCGACACGGCGATCGCCGCGGCTCAGCAGGCCCTCGATCTGGCCGGGCTTGCCGTCGTGGTAACGCATGCCGATGGCCTTGCCGAACTGCTTGTCGCCTCGCACTGCCTCACGCAGCAGCTGCAGTCGGTGGTCGATGGTCTCGGGCGATGCCTGGCCCGCCCACTGGAAGGGGGTGTGGCTCTTGGGCACGAAACCGCCGATGGAGATGGTGCAGCGGATGTCGCGGGTGCCGGCCACCTTGCGGCCGGTCTCGATCACCCGTCGAGCCATGCCCGCGATCGCCAGCACATCCTCGTCGGTCTCGGTGGGCAACCCGCACATGAAGTACAGCTTCACCTGGCGCCACCCATTGCCGAAGGCGGTGGCGACGGTATTGATCAGGTCGTCCTCGCTGACCTGCTTGTTGATCACCCGGCGCATCCGCTCGCTGCCCCCCTCCGGGGCGAAGGTCAGACCGGAACGGCGGCCATTGCGCGAGAGCTCGTTGGCGAGGTCGATGTTGAAGGCATCCACCCGTGTGCTGGGCAGGCTGAGCGAGACATTGCTGCCCTCGTAGCGGTCGGCCAGCTGCTTGGTGACCTCGCCGATCTCGGAGTGGTCGGCCGAGCTCAGGCTCAGCAGACCCACCTCTTCCAGACCGGTCGCCTCCAGCCCGCCGGCCACCATCTTGCCGATGGTCTCGATGTTGCGCTCGCGTACCGGGCGGGTGATCATGCCCGCCTGGCAGAAGCGGCAGCCACGGGTGCAGCCCCGGAAGATCTCCACCGAGTAGCGCTCGTGCACCGTCTCGGCCAGCGGCACCAGCGGCTTGGCCGGGTAGGGCCACTGGTCGAGGTCCATCAACGTGTGCTTGCGCACCTGGAAGGGCACGCCTGGGCGGTTGGGTGCCACCCGCTGGATGCGGCCGTCGTCGAGGTAGGTCACGTCGTAGAATCGGGGCACGTAGACCTCACCGGTGGCGGCCAGCCGCAGCAGCAGCCCGTCGCGGCCACCGGGACGGCCTTCGGCCTTCCAGTCGCGGATCAGCTCGCTGACCAGCAGGGAGGCCTCCTCGCCGTCGCCCAGGATTGCGGCGTCGATGAAGTCGGCGATCGGCTCCGGGTTGAAGGCCGCGTGGCCACCGGCCAGCACGATCGGATCGTGTTCACGACGCTCGCTGCTGTAGACCGGGATGCCCGCCAAGTCCAGCGAGTTCAGCATGTTGGTGTAGGTCAACTCGGTCGAGAAGCTGAGCCCCAGCACGTCGAAGGAGGCCACCGGACGATGGGCATCCAGTGTGAACTGCGGGATCTGCCGCTCACGCATCAGCTTCTCCAGATCCGGCCAGATGGCATAGCTGCGCTCGGCCAGGATCCAGTCACGCTCGTTGAGGATCTCGTAGAGGATCGCGACGCCCTGGTTGGGCTGGCCAACCTCGTAGGCGTCGGGGTACATCAGGCACCAGCGAACGTCCGCCTCGTCCCAGTCCTTGACGACGCTGTTGTGCTCCCCACCGACGTACTGGATGGGCTTGTTCACCTGGGCCAGGAGCGGTTCGAGACGGCCGAAGAGGCTCTCGGGGGCTGCGGGCGCACTGCTGCTGAGGTCATTGCTCATGATGCGACAAGCGTAGTTGAGCGGCGCCGCAAGGCTGAAACGAGCGGTGACCGCCCACCCCACTACTGCGGGTACTGCTGCTGGGGGTACTGCTGCGAGGCTGCGGCCTGACGGCCCTCCCACTCCAGCACCTGGCGCTGCCAGTTCGCCAGCTGCTCGTCCAGCATCTGCTGGTGCTCACGTCCCGGGGCCGAGCTCACCTGGGGACGATGCTTGCGAGCCATCCACTCCACCAGGGCCCATCCGATCAGGGGCACCACCACGCCGATGAGCACCGTCGCGTCGGCCGTCCCGGCCTGCCGGTCGAAGATGCCGGAGATGTCGCTGAAGGGCATCGTCAGCTCGCTCAGCACGTTGTTGACCACGTGCATGGCGATGGCGGCCTCGATACCGCCGGTGCGCACGGTCATGGCGCAGGCGATCAGGCCGAAGCAGAAGTAGAAGATGTTGAGCCACATGTCCCCGGCGCCGTGGGCGAACATGAACAGCGTCGAGCTGAACAGCGCACCCACCACCACTGCCACCCAGCGGTTGCCGAAGAAGGAGGCCGCACTGCGGTTCAGCACTCCTCGGAAGGCGTACTCCTCACCCGCCGCCTGGAAGGGCGTCGTGAGCAGGATTCCCACCAGCAGGAGCCAGGTGTCGTCGTTCACCGCCAGGTCCATCCCCTCACCGAAGCGGGAGACCAGGACGGCTTCCAGGCCCAGCCAGATGGCCCACAGCGGGGTGAGGACGAGGAAGCAGCGGCCCATCCAGCCCCAGCGCATCCGTCCGGTCACGCTGGCGAGCCAGCCCGGCCCCTGCCGGAAGATCCATCGTGAGAGCAGCATCGAGATCGGGATCAACAGTGCCAGGGCCACGTTGTTGGCCAGGAAGAGCGCCGGCGTGGCCTTGATGTCATCGGGGCCCATGCTCTCCAGCACCGAGGTGTCGATGCGGCCACTGGCCACGTCCAGCCCCATGGCGACCGTGGTGGCCGCGATGGTCACCACGATGAAGGCGAACAGTCCCAGCACGACGGCCACGACCGGCCGCCACCAGCGAAGCAAGGGGGTGCGCCAGAAGTGGTGGTACTCCCGCGCCTGGATCGGCAGGGGCACCCGTGGCATGGGCACCGACGGCATCGGGAGCGCCTGGTGGGGCGCTCCCGACGGGATGGATGCGTGCTGCTGGGTCACTGCGCAGCCAGCTCGGGGAACCAGATGCCGATCTCCCGCGCGGCGCTCTCCGGCGCATCCGAGGCGTGCACGAGGTTGCGGTTCTTGAACAGCGAGAGGTCGCCCCGGATGGTTCCCGGTGCGGCGACGGCGGAGTCGGTGGTGCCGTTGATGCTGCGCACGGCCTCGATGGCGCGCTCACCCTCGAGCACCAGGGCCACCAGCGGACCGGAGGTGATGAACTCCTCCAAGCCCGGGTAGTAGGGGCGTCCCACGTGTTCGGCGTAGTGCTGCTGGGCGGTCTCGGCGGAGGCGGTGCGCAGCTCCATCGCCGCCACGCTCAGGCCCTTGGCCTCGTAGCGGCGGATGATCTCGCCGATCAGGCCGCGCTCGACGGCGTCGGGCTTGAGCAGGACCAGGGTGCGTTCAGTCGTCATGGCGTCAGCCTACAAGCAGCCGCACCACCACGCCCCGGCCCTCCGGTCAGGCCGTGGCGTTGGTCTCCAGGCGGCGTCCCATCAGGAAGGAGACCACCCAGATGGCGGCGAAGATCCCGCCCATCGCATACATCCACGGGGTCAGCAGTCCGAGCAGGATGCCCGCCAGCTGGGTGAGCCACCCCAGCGGATAGCCGAGCGGACGCTTGAGGGTGCCTGCCGCGACGATCGCCAGCAGGCAGGCGCCGATGGTGGCCGCCAGGGAGACGCCCAACGGAGACTTGGTGATCATGATCATGCCGGGGAAGCCGAGCCCGAAGACGATCACCTCGAAGGCCAGGATCATCACCATCGTCTTGTTCATCGGGTTCTGGGGTCCGAGGCGCAGGTTCACCACTGGTTGTCTCCGTCCAGGTCAAAGGGGGTACGAAGGCTGGCCCGGTCCAGTTCGGGCTCGGGCTGTTCGCTCGACTTGAGGATGGTACGTGCCTCTCCGGCAAGGATCACCGATCCGGCGATCAGCACTCCCCCGCCCGGCTGCTCGTCGGCCAGTGCCACGGCCAGCTCCAGGGCCTGCGCCACGTCGGGAGCGGTCCGCACGCGATCCTCGCCGACGATGCCCGCGGCGCGCTCGGCCAAGGTCTCGGCCTCGAGACCTCGGTCGGTGGACTTCACGCGGGTGCAGATGATGGTGTTCAGCTGCTCCCCCAGGATCCGCAGGACGGAGTCGACGTCCTTGTCCCCCATCATCGCGACCACGCCGATGGTGGGGGTGAAGGAGAAGTTCTCGGTGAAGGCGGCCATCGTCGCCCTCGCGCCGTGCGGATTGTGGCACGTGTCCAGCAGCACCGGCGGAGAGGTGCGCACCAGTTCCAGCCGAGCCGGTGCCTCGACGGCCGCGAAACCGTCGACGACGACCTCTGGGCCCAGGGCACGACCACCCAGCAGCGCCTCGACGGCGGCCATGGCCAAGACCGCATTGTGGGCCATGTGCACCCCGAACAGCGGCAGGTGCACGTCCCCGACCGGCCCCTCGGCCCCCTGCAGGCGAAGCAACTGCCCGCCCACGGCGCGGGTGCGTTCCAGCAGGGCGAAGTCACGTCCCTCGAGCACCATGCGGGCGCCGACCTCGGTGGCTCGTTCGGTGAGCACCTCCGCGGCCTCGGGCTGCTGGCTGGCCAGCACGGCGGTGCTTCCCGGCTTGATGATGCCGGCCTTCTCCAGCGCGATGTCGCGCAGGGTGTCACCCAGGATGTGCGTGTGGTCCAGGTCGATCGGACACACCACGCTGACCTGCGGACTGCACACGCTGGTCGCGTCCCAGGTGCCGCCCAGCCCCACCTCGATGACCATCACGTCCACGGGCGCATCGGCGAAGGCCGCATAGGCCAGGCAGGTGATGACCTCGAAGAAGGTCATGCTCACCCCGTCGATCTGCTGGGCATCGACCATCTCCACATAGGGACGCACGTCTTCCCACAGTTCGTCGAAGCGGTCGTGGCTGATGGGTTCGCCGTCGATGCAGATGCGTTCGGTGAGGTCGCTGAGGTGGGGGCTGCTGAAGCGTCCGGTGCGCAGCCCATTGGCCCGCAGCAGGGCGTCGACCATGATCGCGGTGCTGCCCTTGCCATTGGTGCCGGCGATCTGGATCACGGGCGCAGACTTCTCGGGGCTTCCCAACAGGTCGCACAGCGCCTGCACCCGTCCCAGCGATGGGGCGATCCGGTGCTCGGGCCAGCGGCCAATGAGTTCTTCGACGATCTGCTCGTGACTACTGGGGGCTGCAGGCATGTTCATGGTGCGCGCCAGCCTACCGGGTGCTTGCGTCCTGGCCTTGGCCGTCGTGGCAGTCTGGGTAGCGCAGCCGGACCCGGCCCGGTTGCGAGGCTCACTGGACCCAGGAGAAGTGATGGCAAGACGTGCGGCAGCCAGCCGTCGCGCCGCCGAAGAGGCGGCCGAGAGGATGCGCCAGGAGGAACGACGCCGTCGCGTGCGACTGGGCACGACGATCGGGGTGCTCGCGCTGGTGCTGGTGGCCGCCCTGGTGGGCTGGACCCTGTCACAGCGTGACCGGACGCCGGTGGCGAAGATGGGGTCGCAGGTGGACGTCCCCCACCGTGCTTCGGGAGGCGCCGGGATCAGCGCCGCGCCGACCCCCGCCGAGGCACCGACCCTGGTGGTCTACGAGGACTACCAGTGCCCCGGGTGCCGCACCGCCCACGACGCCATGGCCCCTGCCATCGAGGAGCTGGTGGAGCAGAAGAAGCTCGGCGTCGAGGTCCGCAGCCTGGACTTCATGGACGAGCGGCTGGGCAATGACGCCTCCACCCGCGCGAACGTAGCCGCGGCCTGCGCCGACGTGCAGGGCCGCTACACCGCCTACCGCGACGAGGTCTTCGCCAACCAGTCCAGCAAGAAGGGCGTGGGATACGGCGACGACCAGTTGCGCGACCAATTCGCTCGTGCCGCGGACGTACCTGACCTGCCCGCCTTCCAGCTCTGCTACGACGAGAGCCGCACCCACGACGTGGTGCACGAGATCTCCGAGCGGGCCGCCAAGGACAAGATCAACAGCACACCCCAGTACCGCGTGCTCCGCGAGGGGCAGCTGAGCGAGCCCCTCGACCTGCAGGCGCTCTTCGCTGACCAGCGCCTCGATGCCGATGAACTGGCCGCGGCCGTGGAGCAGGCCCGATGACTTCGTCACGCCGCGGCGCGCGGGCCCGTGGCGGCTCCGCCACCGACGGCGCCCCGCATGGAAGGTATGATGACCCGGTGATTGAAAGTGGAACTTCCACGGTGGCGTCGCCATCGTCGCGACGCACCCGGAAGGACTGGGTGGGCCTGGCGTGCCGCCTGGTGCTGGGTGGAGTGCTGCTCTACGCCGGCGCGGTGAAGATCGGCAACCTGGAGGGCAATGTGCTCTCCGTGCGCGCCTACCAGATCGAATGGCTGCCGTATTCGATGGAGCGAATGATCGGCTACTCGCTGCCGATCCTCGAGATCATCCTGGGCCTGTTGCTGCTCGCGGGCCTGTTCACGCGTGTCAGTGCCCTGGTGGGCGCCCTGACGATGCTCGCCTTCATCGCCGCCATCGGCAGCGCCTGGGCGCGTGGCCTGAGCATCGACTGCGGCTGCTTCAGCCAGGGCGGCGAGACGGAGGACCCCAAGTACCTGCAGGAGATCCTTCGCGACGCAGCCTTCTTCGCCTGCGGCGCGTGGCTGGCCTGGCGCCCCAAGACCCCTTTCTCGGTGGACAATTGGCTCTTCCGCCCCTCCACCATCCCGCACGACCCCGACCACTTTGCCCACAACGACGACTTCGACACTGACGAGGATGCCCTCGTCGGAGAGGACACCCCCCGATGAGCAAGAAGAAGAGCACCGGCGCCACCGCCGCCGGTGGCGCGGCCAATCGCCGGGAACAGCTTCGCCAGCAGCAGGAGGCCGAGGCCAAGCGCCAACGCACGATGCGGATCATCGGCATCGCCGCCGCCGTGCTCGCGGTGGCCCTGATCGCCCTCGTCGCCACGGTCCTGATCCAGGAGAACAAGAACAAGTCGGAGCAGTTGTCCAGCGCCGGGCGTCCGGCCAACGCCGCTGCCGACGACACGGGCATCGTGGTCAACCCCGGCAAGGCGAAGGAAGGTGCACCCGTGCTGGCGGTCTACCAGGACTACCAGTGCCCCGCCTGCAAGTCGGTGGGGATGCAGCTGGCCCCGCTGCTGGATCCGCTGGTCGAGAAGGGCGAGGTCAGCCTGGAGTACCGCACCATGACCTTCATGGAGGACAACCTGGGCAATGACGACTCCACCAAGCCGGCCGTCGCCGCCGCCTGCGCCGACCAGGCCGGTGCCTACAAGGCCTACCACGATGCGGTCTACGCCAAGCAGCCCACCTCCGAGGTGCGCGGTGACGATGCCTACCCCGATGCCCTGCTGCGCGACGAGCTGCCCGCCAGTGTCGGGATCACCGGTGACAAGCTGACGCAATTCCAGTCCTGCTTCGACGAGAAGACCACCGAGCCCTTCGTCGAGACCGTCAACGACAAGGCCGCCGAGGCCAAGGTGACCAGCACCCCCACCTACACGGTCAACGGCAAGAAGCTCGAACTGGAGAGCGTCGGCCAGAGCTCCGAGTCGCTGCTCAAGGCGATCAAGGATCTTGCCGCCAGCTGACCCAGCACGCTGCTTTCAGGGCCCGTCCTTCCCCGTGGGGAACGGCGGGCCCTGAACCGTTGGTGGCAGTCTGCACAGCTCGATCCACGCGACGACCACCAGCACGATCAGGCTGATGGCACCCCCGACGGCGGCCAGAATGGCCACCAGGTTTGCCAGTTCGACGGGAATGCCCAGCGACACCAGCGGTGCGGACACGGCCGGCCGGCTGGTGTCACGCAGGTCTCCCATGCTGACCCCCAGCAGCAGCACACAGCCCCAGTAGGACAGGCTGCAGGCGGTGGTGCGACGCCCCGCAGCCGCGGGTGAGACCCGCGCGCCCCGAAGCAACACCGGAACCATGGCCACCAGCTGCAAGAGCAGCAGGACCGGCACCACCGTGATGACGGCCACCCCGGTCAGCACACCAACGGCGCCCATCACTAGCCGCCCCAGAACGAACCACAGGGGCACGAGCAAGAGCATCGGTGCGGACGCCCACCAGACCCAGACCTGCCATGTCGTCGCCTGGCTCGACGCACGGTGGCGAGGCTGGCGTCGGGGCGGATGTCCGGGGCGCTGCACTGCCATGGCCGCATGCTAGGAGGTGGCGGGCTCGCCGGTTCGCAGAGTGTCGGTGCCACTCACTAGAATCACGCCCATGACTAATGAGCCTTCCAGCACCACGTCCGCGCCGATCCCCGAACCTGGACTGGTACCGGACAAGCCCGTGCTCGAGGGGCTCGAGAGCAAGTGGGCCGCGGCGTGGCAGCAGGGCAAGACCTACGCCTTCCAGCGGCCGCAGCTGGATGCGGCCGACCCTGCCAGCAAGGCGGCCGCCCGCCAGCAGGTCTTCTCCATCGACACCCCGCCGCCGACGGTCTCCGGCTCGCTGCACGTGGGCCATGTGTTCAGCTACACCCACACCGACACCATCGCCCGTTACCAGCGGATGTGCGGCAAGCAGGTCTTCTACCCGATGGGTTGGGACGACAACGGTCTTCCCACCGAGCGTCGCGTGCAGAACTACTACGGCGTGCGCTGCGACCCGAGCATCGCCTATGACCCCGACTTCACTCCCCCGGCCAAGCCGGACCCCAAGAAGCAGGTGCCGATCAGCCGCCGCAACTTCGTGGAGCTGTGCCACGAACTGACCGCCGTCGACGAGCAGGTCTTCGAGGACCTGTGGCGACGCCTCGGCCTGTCGGTGGACTGGGACACCCTCTACGCCACCATCAGCGACGACGCCCAGCGCGTCGCCCAGCTCGCCTTCGTCAAGAACCTGGAGCGCGGCGAGGCCTACCTCTCCGAGGCCCCCACCATGTGGGACGTCACCTTCCAGACCGCCGTCGCCCAGGCCGAGCTGGAGGCCCGCGAATACCCCGGCGCCTACCACCGGATCGGTTTCGCGCTCAACAGCAAGGGGGGCGAGCCCCTTGAACCCACCTCGGTGACGGTGGGTGAGCCTGTCGAAGCCACCTCGGTGACGGCGGGCGAGCCTGTCGAAGCCACGTCAGAAGACCTCTTCGCCGACGGCAAGGTCTGGATCGAGACCACCCGGCCGGAGCTGCTCCCGGCGGTCTGCGCCCTGATCGCGCACCCCGACGACGAGCGCTACCAGCACCTGTTCGGCAAGACCGTCACCTCGCCCATCTTCGGTGTCGAGATCCCCGTGCTGGCGCACTCGGCCGCCGAGAAGGACAAGGGTGCCGGCATTGCGATGTGCTGCACCTTCGGCGACCTGACCGACGTGATCTGGTGGCGCGAGCTGCAGCTGCCGATGCGCACCATCATCAACCGTGATGGCCGCCTCCAGGCCGAGACCCCCGAGTGGCTGGTCAACGGTGACTTCTACGCCGAGCAGATGGCCACCAAGACCACCTTCACGGCCCGCAAGAACATCGTCGAGAAGCTGGCGGAGACCGGCGACATGGACGGTGAACCCAAGCCCACGCAGCGCATGGCGAACTTCTACGAGAAGGGCGACAAGCCCTTGGAGATCGTCTCCACCCGCCAGTGGTACATCACCAATGGCGGACGTGACGAAGACCTCAAGGCGCGTCTGCTGGCCCGCGGCGAGGAGCTGGCCTGGGTGCCGGAGCACATGAAGCACCGCTACACCAACTGGGTCAACGGCCTCAACGGCGACTGGCTGATCAGCCGCCAGCGCTTCTTCGGCGTGCCCTTCCCCGTCTGGTACAAGCTGGACCACGAGGGCGAACCGATGACCGATGAGCCGATCGTCGCCGATGCCGCGAGCCTGCCGGTCGACCCGGCCAGCCAGTGCCCGCCCGGCTTCGACGAGTCCCAGCGCGGTCAGGCCGGTGGCTTCATCGCCGACCCGGACGTGATGGACACCTGGGCGACCAGTTCGTTGAGCCCGCAGATCGTCTGCGGCTGGGAACGTGACCAGGAACTGTTCGACCTGACCTTCCCGATGGACCTGGCGCCCCAGGCCCACGACATCATCCGCACCTGGCTGTTCAGCCGCGTCGTGCGCGCCGAACTGGAGCACGGCAAGCTGCCGTGGAAGCGGGCCTCGATCAGTGGCTTCGTCACCGACCCCGACCGCAAGAAGATGAGCAAGTCCAAGGGCAATGTCGTGGTCCCCACCGAGATCCTCGACAAGTTCGGTGCCGACGCCGTGCGCTGGCGTGCCGCGATGGCTCGTCCGGGCATGGATTCGCCCTTCGACGAGACCCAGATGAAGGTGGGTCGCCGCCTGGCGATGAAGGTGCTCAACGCCTCCAAGTTCGTGCTCGGCATGAGCTCGACCCCTGGCGAGGCGCCCATCACCAATCCCCTCGACCTGGCCATGCTCGCGGCGCTAGCCGAGGTGGTCAAGACCGCCACGGACAGCTTCGAGCGATTCGACTACACCGGTGCCCTCGAGGCCACCGAGGCCTTCTTCTGGGGCTTCTGCGACGACTACCTCGAGACGGTCAAGGAGCGCGCCTACGGTGCGCAGGGCGAGGAGGCCGCGAGCTCGGCCCAGGCGGCGCTGCGTCTGGCCCTCGACGTCATGCTGCGCCTGTTCGCCCCCTTCCTGCCCTTCGTCACCGAAGAGGTGTGGAGTTGGTTCCAGCAGGGTTCCGTCCACCAGGCGTCGTGGCCCACGGTCGATGAGCTGCCCACCGGTGGCACCGCGGAGCTGCTCGACGAACTCGCCACGGTGCTGATCGGGCTTCGCGGCGCCAAGAGCGAGGCCAAGGTGAGCATGAAGACCCCCATCGAGCGGGCCCAGTTCAGCGGCACTGCCCACGTGCTCGACGAGCTCAAGGGCGCCGAGGGCGACCTGCGGGCCGTGGGGCGCATCACTGGCGAGGTCTCATGGGTGAAGACCGATGGGCCCACCACCGTGGCCGTCGAGCTGGGTGAGCCGGTCGTCAAGAAGCCCAAGGCCTGACCGACCGGTAGCCTGAAGCCAGTCGAAACCAGCCTCACCCCAACAGCAGGGAGCCGTCCAGTGAAGTCCTTCTCCACCGTCGCGATCGATCTGGACGGCACCCTGTTCACCCCGCAGCGCGACTACGACCGGCCCCGGTTCGCGCGCATGCTCGAGGCCTGCGAGGCCCGCGACATCCGAGTGGTGATCGCCAGTGGACGCCAGTACCTGAGCATGCGCAGCATGTTCGACGCCCCTGAGCGTCTCGCCTTCGTCGGCGACAACGGCTCGATGGTGGTTGATCGCAATCATGAGCGCGTGCATGCCGCCGTCCTGGAGCAGTCGGTGGTGGACAAGGTGGTGGCGCTGATCGACGACCACCCCGAGATCCGCGCCGTGGCCAGCGGCCCCGAGGGCGGCTGGATGGCCGGCGTGGTTCCCGACCGGATGCGGGTGCTGATGAGCAGTGCCTACGAGAACCTGGTGAGCGTCGAGAGCCTCCACCAGATCGACGGCCCGGTCAGCAAGTTCGCCCTGGTGACCCGGGACGGCCAGGCTGACCGGCTCGCAGCCGAACTGTCCGAACAGCTGGATGGTGCCTTGGTTCCGGTCACCACCGGCCACCAAGGCATGGACCTGATCGTTCCCGGCCGCCACAAGGCCTTCGGGCTGTCCTTGTTGCTGGAGCGCTGGGGGCGCAGCTTCGACGAACTGCTCGCCTTTGGTGACAGCGCCAATGACCAGGAGATGCTGGCCGCGGCCGGGATCAGTTATGCGATGGCCGACGCCCAGCCCGCCGCCTTGGCCAATGCCACGCACCGCGCCCCCAGCGGCGCCGAGTCCGGCGTGATGCAGGTGGTGGAGGAACTGCTGGGGCTGTGACCCTCATCCCGACGGCGAAGGATTCAGCTGGCTGCCTCGTGGCAGGTACACGTGGGGCAGGCACAGTTGGTGCACTCACACTCCCCGCCGGTGTGGCAGCTGCAGATGTGCGCCTCGGTCACTCCGATCAGCATCTGCGTCAGGTCACGCGGCGGCGCCGGCATCTGCCGCAGGCCCGACGCCTGTTCCTGGGCCGTGCGATACCACGCCGAACAGTCGGCACAGTCGTCCAGATGGGCCTCGACGTCGACGCGCGGGATCGGCGGATCCTCGCCATCCAGCATCGCGGACAGGGCGGCTCGCCACTGTTCCATCTGGCAGCACCTCATGCCCGCAGCGTAACCCACCGGCACCGGTCGCGGTAGCATCGGCCGCATGGTCCAGCGAGTGAAACCGGCAGGACGCGCCGCCCTGGATGCGCGCGTCACCGAGTTGGCCCTCGCCGCCGCCGAAGGTGATCGACCGGCCCTGGGTGAATTCATCCGTCTCACGCAGGCCGATGTGTGGCGTTTCATCGCCCACCTCGCGGGTCAGCAGCAGGCCGACGACCTCACCCAAGACACCTATCTGCGGGCCATGGACTCACTGCCCTCCTTCGAGGGCCGAGCACCCGCCCGGGCCTGGCTGCTCACCGTCGCGCGACGAGTCGTCGCCGACCAGGTTCGCCATGAGATGGCCCGGCCGCAGACTCCCCGGGGCCCGGAATGGATGGCCAGTCATGACGCCGCCTCCCAGGACTCCAGCGGCACTGTCGAACTCACGTCGCTGATCGCCATGCTCGGCACCGAACGACGCGAGGCCTTCGTGCTGACACAGCTGCTGGGCTTCACCTACGAGCAGGCGGCCGAGGTGTGTGGGGTGCGCATCGGCACCATCCGTTCCCGCGTCGCCCGCGCCCGCGAGACCCTGGTGGCTGCCTGCAGCGACGAGGACCTGCGCAGCGAGCTGCGCGCATCCTGATCGACGACCCACCAAGCCTGTGAGAATTCTCACGGGAACCTTCGGCCTGCTCCGCACGACTTCTGTCTGAACCACTTGTTCCAGACACAGGAGTTGTGCAAGTCATGGTGAATCGCCGCGGTATCGTCGCCGCACTGGCCGTCCTTCCCCTCGTTGCCTGTTCCGCAGGCGCCGGCGGTGGTGGCACTGCCTCCCCCTCGATGCAGCAGTCCTCGCAGACGGCGACGCAGGAGGTCGTCGTCTACGCGCCCGGAGCACTGGCGGCCCACACCAAGCAGCTCGCCGCCGCGTATCAGGAGGCCGGCCTGGGCAAGGCCACCTTCGAGGTGGGCCACACCCCGATCCAGCGTGAACAGCTCGCCAAGGGAGCCACTCCCGATGTGTGGATCGCCGCCAATCCCGACGACATGAAGACCACCGCACAGAAGGGCCTGGTGGCCAAGGACGGTGTGGCGCAGCTGGCTCGTACCTCGCTGGTCGTCGTGGTGGCGCCCAAGAACCCGGGCAAGGTGACGAGCATCACCGATCTGGCCAAGCCCGGCACCAAGGTCTTGCTGGGAGCCGAGACCCTGCCGATCTGGAAGTTGACCGCAAAGTCCTTCGCCAAGATGGACAAGCAGCAGCCGGGCTTCAGCCGCAAGGTCTTGGCCAACACCGTCTCGCGCGAGATGGGGGTACAACCCATCGTCAACAAGGTGCAGCTGGGTGAGGCCGATGCGGGCATCGTCTTCATCACCGACGTGCCGGCCGAGAAGAAGGGCCTCAGCACGGTGGAGATCCCCCAAGCGCAGAATGCGATGCTGCCGCTCTCGATCGCCCCGGTGACCGCCGGCAAGAACCAGCAGGGCGCCGCCAGCTTCATCGACTTCATGACCACGGGTGAGGGCAAGCAGGTCCTCGACGAGGCTGGCTACCTGCCGCCTGCCACGTGACCCGCCATCGCGGGCTGTGGCCCTTCGTCCTACCCGCCTCGGCGCTGCTGCTCCTGCTGGCCGTGCCGGTGGCGGGCTTGACCTGGCAGGCGTTGGAGGGGGATCTGGCCACCCAGCTCTCCGACCCCTCGGTCCACTCCGCGATCCGACTGTCGCTGGTGACCACCGTGGTCAGCATGCTCGCAGTGATCGTGTGCGGCACCCCGTTGGCCTATCTGTTGGCACGGGTCGACTTTCCCGGCAGGCGCATCGTGCAGATGCTGGTGGACCTGCCCATCGTCCTGCCTCCGATGGTGGCCGGGATCGCCATGTTGGAGGTCTTCGGCCGCCAGGGCTGGATTGGGCGCCCGCTGGCCGAGTTGGGCATCACCCTGCCCTTCACCACGACGGCGGTCGTGCTCAGCCAGGTCTTCGTCGCGGGCCCCTTCTTCGTCCGCGCGGCCCGCGTCGGCTTCGCCTCGGTGGAGCAGCCGGTGCAGGAAGCGGCGCGCGTGGATGGCGCCGGCGAGGCGCGCCTGTTCTGGCACGTCATGGTGCCGGTGGCCCGTCGGGGCCTGTTCACGGGGCTCGTGCTGGCGTGGGCGCGAGCGCTCGGCGAGTTCGGGGCCACCATCTTCTTCGCCGGCAACCGGGAGGGCGTGACGCAGACGATGCCGCTGGCCATCTTCATCGGCTTCGAGTCCAACCTGGGGTTGGCGGTGGGGCTCAGCTTCGTCCTGCTGGTGGCCAGCATCGTCGTCCTGCTGGTGGTGGGGCTGTGGGGTGAGCGCACCGACCTGTGAAGTCAGGCTCCGCGGGATTGTCAGCACCGGCTCCTAGAGTGGGGTCGTGCCTTCTTACCGTGTGCAGATGGAGATCCTGGGGCTTCGTCCCGGCAACCGCCCCGAGGCGGTCCTCGACGATGCCGTCACCGCGATTGCCGAGAACTTCCACGTCGACGACCGGCAGGTGGACGTGGTGGCGGGCACGGCCCGCATCACCGTGCGCTTCACGGTGCCGGACTCCTCCGACAAGGAGGAGCAGGAGCTGGCCCAGATGGCCACGGCTGCCGCCCACGAGGCCGTCGACCGGATCGCCGTGATCGGACGGTACTGGATCCTGCGACGTGCCGGGGGCCGCTGGCTGCCGGTGGCAGCCCCGAGCTGACCACCGCCCGCGCGATCAGTCGCAGTTGTCGCACACCCCGGTCAGCGACATCTGCATGAAACAACGGGGACACACATTGCCCTGCAGCGGCTCGGCCTTGGCCGCGCGCTTGGGGGCGGCGGTCTTGCGTGGGGCGGGCACCTTGCCCACCACGGTGGTGCTGCGCGGCGCGGCAGCCGGCTTCACGCGGCTTCCCGCCCACTGCTGGTAGCACAGCCTCCGCTGCTCCAGCGCGTGCTCCTCACGATCGTCGAAGACCTCGTGCACCTGGGCAAAACGCAGGATCTCGTCATAGGCGGAGCCCACCGATCCGTCTCGACGCACCGCGAGGGCGCTCAGCAGGGGCAGCCCCTCGGCATGGCACTTGCGGGCGATCATTCCCAGCAAGGGGCCGATCCACTTGGAGGTGGGTTGCTTGGTCTGGATCCCCGAGATCTGCTGCACCTTGCGAGCCAGCGCGGCGTACTCCACCGTGGTCTGCTGTGCCGCCGCCTCCAGCAGCACCTCGTGTGCGGCCTGGGCCCAGGCCTTGACCGCACTCACCTGATCGACGAAGTCTCCACTGTCATGTACCGGCATCTGCTCCCCTTGAAATCCTGATGGCCCCTCCGAGGGCCAGTAGATACTACCTCTCCCGCGCACGCCCCAGCGCCTACCCGCGAGCGCTCCCCGCAGCGGGCATCGCCCCGCTGGAAGGCGCATCCACCAGCACCGTCGCCACACCCCTTCGGCGGTAGTGAAGCCACCGTGGCTCCCGACTCGTTTCGCTGTGAGCACAGGAAACACTCTCTGGGCGAAATCAGTTGTCAACTGGACTTGCGGCTGATTAGCGTCGAAGACGTCAGAGCACGAAACCCAATTCAGGCCACAACGGCCGGGAAACGGAGTGAATCATGACTGAGAACATCAACCAGGGCACCTACGACTACGACCGCTACTACGGCGTCGTGGTGGATTCCGAAGGCAACAAGGTTGGCGACGTGGGCCAGGTCTACCTGGACGACGCCACCGGCCGTCCCGAGTGGGTCACCGTGCGCACCGGCCTGTTCGGCATGAAGGAGACCTTCGTGCCACTGCGTGGCGAGAACGTGGCCAACGGCGAGATCCACGTTCCCTACACCAAGGACCAGATCAAGGGCGCCCCGAGCATCGATCCCGAGGGTCACATCACCGAGGCCGAGGAGGCGGAGCTCTACCGCTACTACTCCATCGAGCAGGACCTCAGCGCCTACCAGAATCGCGACGAGCGCACCGACCGCGTCGACGTCGACCGCACCCAGGCTGCCGCTGCCGGTACCGCCGCTGCTGGCACCGCCGACGTCAAGCGTGACCGCGCCGACGTCGACCGCGACGCCAACCTCGCCGACGGCGACATCGTGCGTCACGAGGAGCGCCTGAACGTGGGCAAGGAGCAGGTGGAGACCGGCCGCGTCCACATCCGCAAGCACGTCGTCAACGAGCAGCAGAGCGTGCAGGTGCCCGTCAGCCGCGAGGAGCTGCGCGTCGAGCGCACCCCGATCGCCGACGGTGAGCGCGTCGCCGGTGGCCGCCTGGAGGAGGGTGATACCGAGGTCGTGCTGCACGAGGAGCGCCCCGTCGTCTCCAAGGAGACCGTTGGCGTCGAGAAGGTCAGCGTCGGCAAGGAGACCGTGACCGACAACCAGACCGTTACCGAGAATGTCGCCAAGGAGCGCATCGAGGTTGAGGGCGACGTCGACGCCCGCGCCGGCCGTGGCGAGGTGCGCGACGACCGCAGCGTGACCGACAAGGTGAAGGACAAGCTGGATCGCGACAACGACGGCAAGATCGGCTGACACCAGCCCCACTTGCGTTGAACGCATGACGCATCCCGCGAGGCCCCGGACCACTGGTCCGGGGCCTCGTGCCTGTTCCACCGACGGCTAGGCTGGACGACGTGACCCGAGAGCAACCGACGCGCACCGCTGCGCTGCGAGCGCGGTTCGACCGAGTCCGTGACGCACTGTGGGGCGTGCTCCCCACTCCCCTGCGCCGGGTGGTTCCCGCCACGCTGGTGGGCTACTGCCTGATCAACCTGTTCACCTTCAGCACCGACATGGCGCTGTTGAGCATCTGCTACCGCCTGCTGCGCATCCCCTACGGCTGGTCGGTGAGCATCGGCTACATCGTCGCCCTGGGATTGGCCTATGTGCTCAACCGGGCGCTCAACTTCGAGTCACGCTCCAAGGTCGGCGGCGAACTGCTGCGCTATGTGGTGGTGGTGCTCGTCAACTACGGCTGCTTGGTGCTGGGCCTGTCCTGGGCGCTGCACAAGCTGGGGGTGCAGTTCCAGCTCGCCAGGCTCATGGCCGCCACGGCCGAGGCAGCCTTCATGTACACGATGATGCGCTTCGTCGTCTTCCGCCACCGCCACGAGGAGAGCCCGCGGCACCAGGACGACGCGTCCCCGCTACCCGAGCGCGTCGGCTGACCCCCTTGCGCCACGGTGTGAGGACGTGACGGCGGCAGGTCACTCCACCGAACGGCGCGGCACCGAGACCTGCTCGACCGGATTGCCATGCTGGTCCACCTCCACGGCGACCGCCGCCACCTCCTCGCGTCGCTGCCGACGCTGGGTGCGTCGCGCCGCCTTCTGCTCTCGTCGCTTCACGATGCCGCTCTCCACCAAGTGGTAGAGCACCGGGACGAGCAGCAAGGTGAGCAGCGTGGAGCTGAGCAGACCGCCGATCACGACGATCGCCAGGGGCTTGGAGATGAACACGCCGCCGCCCGAGAGCCCCAGCCCCATCGGCACCATCGCGAAGATGGTGGCCAGGGCCGTCATGATGATCGGGCGCAGACGTTGACGTGAACCCTCCACCAGCGCCTGCTCCACACCGTCGCCGCGTTCCCGGTAGTGGTTCACCAGGTCGATGAGCACGATGGCATTGGTGACGACGATGCCGACCAGCATCAACAGGCCGATCATCGCGGGCACACCCAGGGCGGTGTCGGTGACCAACAGCGCCACGATCGCCCCGACGGCGGCGAACGGGATCGAGATGGTCAGGATCAGCGGCTGCACCAGGCTCTTGAAGGTGGCCACCATCACCACGTAGACGATCGCGATGGCCGCGAGCAGCGCCAGTCCGAGCTGTCGGAAGGCGTCGTCCTGTTCTGTGGCCACTCCCCCGAGCTGCGCGTCGGCGCCCGCCGGGAGCTGCACCTCGTCGAGCTTCTGGGTCACGGCGCTGGTGGTGGCGCTCAGGTTGTCACCGGTGGGGGTCAGGGAGATGGTCACCGAGCGCTGACCGTCGGTGTGGTCCACCTCCGTGGCCACGCTGGTGCGCTCGACGGTGGCAATGTCGGACAGCTTCACCACCTGCCCGGTGGGAGTGGTCATCAGCGGCATGGCACGCATCTCGTCGAGCCCCTCGGGCACCTCCTTGGCCTGCAGCACCAGGTCGATGGTGTGGCCGCCGGGCTGTTCCACCTTGGCCACGGGCTGCGGCTGCAGGATGCCGCGCACGGCCTGTCCCACGCTCTGTTCGTCCAGCCCCAGACGAGCCGCCTTCACCTGGTCCACCTGGACCTGTACCTGCGGCTGGTCTGCGGCCAGGCTCGAGGCCACATTGCTGGTGTCGGGCACCGTCCTGAGGGCCTCCAGCAACTGGTCATTGGCCTTCTTCAAGGTTGCCGAATCCGGCGCGGTGAGCACCACCTCGACGTCGCCGCCACCCATGCCCTGGTTGGCGGAGACAGTGATCACACCAGTCTTGTGCAGCGGCTCCATCGCGTCGCGCACTTGCTGCGCCAGGGCCTGCTGGTCGGCCTCCTCGTCAGTGGTCACGGAGAAGGAAGCACTGCCCGCACCGGCACCGCTGAACATGGCCTCGATGCCCGAACCCCCGATGGTGGTCTGGACCGTCTCCACTCCGTCGACGTCCAGCAAGGCCTTCTCCACCTGACTGGCCCGTGCCCCCTGCTCCTGGAGCGTGAGGGCGGGCGGGAACTGCTGCTGCACGGTCAGGGTGTTCATGCCGGCATTGCCCAGGAAGTCGGTCTTGAGGGTGCTGCCCAGTGCGACGCTGCCGGCCAGCAGGGCAACCGCCAGCAGCACCGAGAGCCAGCGATGCCGCAGTGCCCACCCGAGGGCAGGCAGGTAGGTCCGCTGCAGCAGGCTGCGGCGTTCCTTCTCGTGCGCCCGTTCCTCGACCGCCGCCGGTTCCACGCCCTCGTCCGGGTCCTCCAGGAACCAGTAGGACAGCACCGGCACGATCGTCAGCGCCACCAGCAGCGAGCCCATGAGCGCCATGGTCATGGTGAAGGCGAAGGGTCGGAAGAGCTCACCGGTCTGCCCGCCCACCAGACCGATCGGCAGGAAGACCGCCACGGTGGTGATGGTGGCCGCGGTGATCGCCGTGGCCACCTCACGCACGCCCACCAGGATGGCCTGCATCTTGGGCACCCCGTAGGACAGGTGCCGCTTGATGTTCTCCACCACGACGATCGAGTCGTCCACCACACGGCCGATGGCCATGGTGAGGGCGCCCAGCGTGAGGATGTTGAGGCTGTAGCCGCCCACCCGCAAGCCGATCAGGGTGAGCAGGATGGACGTGGGGATCGAGACGGCGGTGACCAGCGTGGAGCGCAGGCTGCGCAGGAAGGCGAGGATCACCAGCACGGCCATCAGCAGGCCGAGGCCGCCCTCCACCAGCATGTCGTGGATCGACTGGGTGATGAACGGTGCCTGGTCGAAGACCGTGGTGAACTCCGGATTGCTGCCCATGGCCGCGGCGATCCCCGGCAGCGCCTCGTTGATGGCCTCCGAGACCTCGACGGTGGAGCGGTCGGGGGTCTTGGTGATCGCCAGCGACAGGCTCGGCTTGCCGTTGGTGCGTGAGATCGACGTGGCGGGAGCGTCGGCCTGCTTCACCGTGGCCACATCACCCAGGGTGACCGGCCTGGGCGCCTGGCCGGCGGCACCGCCTGCTCCCCCAGCCCCGCCGGGGCTCGCGGCCTGCCCCACCAGGGCGATCTTGGACACCTTCTGGGCCGAATCGTGCCGCTCCCCGACGGTGACGGCCAGGTCCTGCTTCCCGTCCTTCAGGGAACCGCCCGAGACCAGCCCACCGGAGGCAGCGATCGCCTGTTGCACCTGTGCTCGGCTCAACCCGGCGGCCGCAAGCTTCTTGTCGTCAAGGGTGACCTGGACCTGCTGCGCGCGTGCACCCGACATGGTCACCTGCCGCACGCCGGGCAGCTTCTCCATCTCCGGGATTGCGATGGTCTGCAGCCGCTGCGCCAGCTCTTCCGGTGTCCCGTCACCAGTGACGGCCAGCACCTGCACCGGCATGTCGTCGAAGGAGCCCGTGAAGACCTGGGCATCGGCCTCCTCCGGCAGCGTGCCCTTGATCCGGCTCACCGAGGCCTGCAATTCCTGCTGCACCTGGGCCATCTGGGAGCCGTACTCCACGTTCACTGTCACCGTCGACATGCCGGTTGCCGAGGTGGAGGTGTAGCCCTCCAAGCCCTGCAGCGAGAGCACGGCCTGCTCGATGGGGCCGGTGACCCGCTCCTCGACCACCTGCGGGCTGGCGCCCGGATAGCTGGTCATGATGAAGGCGCTGGGGATCTCCAGCGACGGGATCAGTTCCTGCTTCAATCCCGAGGCGGTCAGGCCACCGAAGACCGTGACGAAGACGGTGATCAGTGCAATCAGTGCGCGGTTCTTGAGACTGACCTTGGCCAGACTGTCCATCGGGGCTCCATCGCGAGTTCTGCTGTTGTGTCTGCTGTCGCACCGACACTATCGCCCCTCGACAAGGCAGAAGGCCCACCGCCCGAGCCCCACCGCCCGAGCCATTGGCTGCACACCCCGGCTCGGGCGACGGGCCGTCCGGATCACAGCACCCGGTGGGCTGCCTCCTTGCCCTGGCGCATCAGCCCAACCTGCTCCTGCAGCAGGGCCACCACACGCTGCTGCATGCTGGCACTACGGCCACCCACGTGAGGGGTGAACAGCACACCGGGCAGGCTGCGCAGCGGATGGTCCGCGGGCAACGGTTCCGGATCCATCACGTCGAGCGCGGCGCGGATGCGCCCCTCACTCACGGCCTGCACCAACGCGTCGGTGTCGACCAGCGGGCCGCGACCGATGTTGACCAACAGGGCCCCCGCCTTCATGTTGGCGATCATCTCGGCATCGAACATGTGGCGGGTCTGCTCGGTGAGCGGTGTCCCCAGGATGACGACGTCGGCCTCACCCACCAGCCTGGGCAGGTCCTCGGGTCCGTGGACCGTGCCGCGCTCATCGGTGCGAGCACGCGAGGCACTGCGCACCACCTCCACCTCGAAGGGCTCCAAGCGGTCGTGGATCGCCTGGCCCACGCCGCCGGTGCCCACCAACAAGACCGTCTTGCCCTGCAGTCCGGGGCTGAACTGCTGCTCCCAACCACCCTCACGCTGCTGCGCGAAATACAGGTCCAGGTCGCGCTGGGCCGCCAGCACCAGGGCGACGGTCAGTTCCGCCGTCGCTCCCTCGTGCACGCCCATCGCATTGCTCAGGGTGATGCCTTCGGGCAGGTGCTTTTCCGCGTTGTCATAGCCCAGGGCCTGGCTCTGGATCGTGGTGATCTTCTCGCCCTGCAGGGTCGACAGCAGCTCGGGGGGCGCCATGTAGGGCAGCACCGCCAGATCGATGTGGTCCTGGCCGGAGGGCCCCTCCATCGGCCAGACCTCCACGCGGACGTCGTCGGGAAGCTCGCCCTGCAGGGCATCACGAAGCTCGACGGTGGGCACGGTGACAACCAGCTGCTCTTTGCTCATGCCCACATTCTGCCTGCGGGGTCAAGGCCGACGGCCGTGGGGTCAGGCCGACGGGGCCGCCAGCTTGGCCCGCTTGCGCGTCTCCAGCGCCTGCCCGATCGCGTAGACCACCGCGCACAGGACGGGGGCGGCCAGCAGGATCGCTGCCCAGGGGGCCATGCCGCCCCAAGTGAGGTCCTGACTGCGGATCCACACCAGCAGCGCCACCACCGCGACGATGTTGGCCAGCACCGCCACCAGGTAGCAGCCACGGAAGAGCTGGTTGCGTTCCCTCATCCGTCCGCTGACGATCAGCGTGGAGGCCAGCATGGCCAGGGCGACGACGATCCCCACCCCGAACCACAGCCGGCTGTCGTTGAGGAGCCAGGCGGTGCCCCCGAGCAGCGCGGGCACCGTGGAAAGCCCGGCCAACAGGATTCCGCTGACACCGCTGCCGATCGAGCGCTCCTGGGCGGCACGCTGGCGCTCCCGAAGCTCTCGCTTGCTCAACTTCTGGGGCGCGGCCTCCCGAACCACCTCCGGCTCGGGCTGGCTCTGGTCGGCGGGCTCGGCTGGGGGTGTCGATGTCACGAAGGTCTCCTCGTCAGGCGCTCAGTTCACCGCGGTGGGCCATTCGGCTCTTGTTCCGCGCAACAAGGGTAGGGCTTGCCTCGCCTCGCACGCACGCGCCGGTGACGACGACCTGGCTGATCGTCTCCTGGCTGGGCACGTCGAACATCACGTCCAGCAGGGTCTCTTCCAGGATCGAGCGCAGGCCGCGGGCTCCCGTGCCACGCTCCAGGGCCTTGAGGGCCACTGCCTCCACCGCATCGTCGGTGAACTCCAACTGCACGCCGTCCAGCTCGAACATCTTGCGGTACTGCTTGACCAGCGCATTGCGCGGCTCGGTCAGGATGCGCACCAACGCGTCCTTGTCGAGCGGCGCCACCGTCGCCGTCATCGGGAGGCGGCCGATGAACTCGGGGATCAGGCCGAACTTGTGCAGGTCTTCGGGCGAGACCTGGCTGAACGGGTCCTGCAATTCCTCACGGGCCGACTGGGCGGTGTTGAAGCCCAGCGGACGCTTGCCAATGCGGTCATTGATGATGTCGTCCAGCCCGGCGAAGGCACCACCGACGATGAACAGCACATTGGTGGTGTCGATCTGGATGAACTCCTGGTGCGGGTGCTTGCGGCCTCCTTGGGGCGGCACCGAGGCAACGGTTCCTTCCAAGATCTTCAACAGCGCCTGCTGGACTCCCTCGCCCGAGACGTCGCGGGTGATCGACGGGTTCTCGCTCTTGCGGGCCACCTTGTCGATCTCGTCGATGTAGATGATGCCGGTCTCGGCCTTCTTGACGTCGTAGTCGGCGGCCTGGATCAGCTTCAACAGGATGTTCTCCACGTCCTCGCCCACATAGCCAGCCTCTGTGAGCGCCGTTGCGTCGGCCATGGCGAAGGGGACGTTGAGCATCTTGGCGAGTGTCTGCGCCAGGTAGGTCTTGCCGCATCCGGTGGGGCCGATGAGCAGGATGTTGGACTTGCCCAACTCCACGCCGTCGTCCTCGGAGGTGCGACGAGCGGCCGGTGTGGTGGCGGCCGCCTGAACCCGCTTGTAGTGGTTGTAGACGGCCACGGCCAGGGTGCGCTTGGCGCTGTCCTGCCCGATGACGTAGGAATCGAGGAAGTCACGGATCTCGGTGGGCTTGGGCAGGTCATCCAGCAGGCCGACGTCGCTGCCCTGGCTGAACTCCTCCTCGATGATCTCGTTGCACAGGTCGATGCACTCGTCGCAGATGTAGACGCCCGAACCCGCGATGAGCTTCTTCACCTGCTTCTGGCTCTTGCCACAGAAGGAACAGGTGAACAGATCGCCCGATTCACCAATGCGCGCCATGTCCTAGGTCCTTTCGACTCTCCGGCCACCCTAACCGCTGCCGGGCCATCACCGCGGGAGGTCCGCAGAGATGGCCCGGACTGGGTCAGCGGGGTGTCAGTCGACGTCCTTGAGCGAGGTCAGGATGTCGTCGATGATGCCGTACTCCATGGCCTCTTCGGCGGTGAGGTACTTGTCGCGCTCGATGTCGCGGCTGATCTTCTCGACGCTCTGGCCGGTGTCCTTGGCCAGCATGGTCTCCATCAGTCCGCGGATGCGCAGGATCTCATTGGCCTGGATCTCCAGGTCGGAGCTCTGGCCGTAGCCGCCCTCGGTGGCCGGCTGGTGGATCAGGATGCGCGAGTTAGGCAACGCCATGCGACGGCCCTTGCTGCCGGCGGCCAGCAGGACGGCCGCGGCGGAGGCGGCCTGACCGAGGCACACCGTCTGCACATCGGGCTTGATGTACTGCATGGTGTCATAGATCGCCGTCAGGGCGGTGAAGGAACCACCCGGGCTGTTGATGTACATGCTGATCGGACGCTCGCTGTCCATCTGCTGCAGGCACAGCAGCTGGGCCATCACGGCGTTGGCGATCTCGTCGCTGATCGGGGTGCCGAGGAAGATGATGCGTTCCTCGAAGAGCTTGGTGTACGGATCGACGCGGCGCATGCCGTACGAGGTGCGCTCTTCCCACTGGGGAATGTAGTAGTCCATCGACGGACCGGCCGGAGCCATCCCGCCGGGCATCGCCGGCATGGACATGTTGAAGGGCATGGTCATGCTGGTCCTCACTGGTTCGGGGCGTCGTTGCTGATCTGCGACGCGCGCTCGTAGACGTGGTCGATGAAGCCGTACTCCAGCGCCTGCGCCGCGGTGAACCAACGGTCGCGGTCGGAGTCGGCCTCGATCTGCTCCAGCGGCTGCCCGGTGTGCTCCGCGATCAGCTCGGCCATCTGCTTCTTGATGTGCAGGGACTGCTCGGCCTGGATGCGGATGTCGGAGGCGGTGCCGCCGATGCCGCCCGAGGGCTGGTGCATCATGATCCGGCTGTGGGGCAGCGCATAGCGCTTGCCCTTGGCACCGGCGCTGAGGAGGAACTGCCCCATGGAGGCGGCCAGGCCCATGGCCACGGTGGCCACGTCATTGCTGATCCACTGCATGGTGTCGAAGATGGCCATGCCGGCCGTCACCGACCCACCGGGCGAGTTGATGTACAGGTAGATGTCCTTGTGCGGATCCTCCGCGTTGAGCAGGAGGAGCTGCGCACAGATTGCATTGGCGTTCTCGTCCTTCACCTCGTCGCCGAGGAAGACGATTCGGTTGGCCAGCAGTGCCTGGTAGACGTTGTCGGTCATCCCGAAGCCACTGCCGGCGCCAGCTGCGGCGCGGATCGTGTGGTCAGTTGCGAAATCGTTCACCCTTGAAACCTACCCGCTGTGACCGACAAAACAATGGATCCCGACCGCGTTCGCTGCGGGCGTGCCTCACCCGTCCAGGCGGGTTCGCGCCGGGGTCTGTGGCAGCCCGTCGCTGACCCGCGAGGAGATCAAGGTGTTCGCCCACCGCGCCTGCGGATCGACGTCCACCAACAGTGCCTTGACCAGCAGCGACAGCGGCAGGGCGATCAGCGCCCCCAGGCCGCCGAAGACCCAGCCCCACAGCAGCAGGGACAGGAAGGACAGGGTTGGTGTCAGACCCACCGCGTCGCCGGCCACCCGGGGCTGGATGATCGACTGGATGACGAAGTTGACCACGCTGTAGGCCACCACCACCAGCACCGCGGGCTTCCAGCCGCCCTCGACCAGCGCCAGCAGCGCCGGGGGCACCAGGCCGATCACGAAGCCGATGTTGGGGATGTAGTTGGTGAGGAAGCTGAACAGGGCCCAGACCAGCGCCAGGGGCACGCCCACACCGATCAGGATCACGTAGTCGACCACTGCCACGATCAGACCGAAGACGGTGCTGACCAGCCAGTACTTGCGGATCCCCTGGGCAAAGGTCAGCAGCCCGCGGACCAGCGAGGGGTGGGACAGGCGCGCGGCCTCCAGACGGTCCTCGATGATGATGGCGTCCATCACCATGAAGATCAGCGTGGTGAGCACCACGACTGCCAGGGCAGCCACCCCGCTGGCATTGCTGACCAGTCCGGTCACCACCGTGATCACGCTGTTCGGGTCGATCCCCTTCAGCGACTGCATCACCACACCGCGATCGAAACCGAGCTCCTGCAGCAACTGCAGCGACTGGTTGTACAGCGCCGTGAACTGCTGGTTGTACTTGGGCAGCTCGCCCACCATCGCCGCCACGCCATAGCTCAGGCCGAAGATCACCAGCGCCAGCACCACCAACACCGTCAGGCCAGCGGCCACGGCACCCAGCCATCGCGGCAGGCCCAGACGTACCAGACGACGCTGCACCGGATAGGCGGTGATCATCAGGTTCAGGGCGAAGAAGACGGGCGCCACGAGGCTCGCCAACTCCCGCAGCTCCCGAAGGACCAACAGCCCGGCCGCGATGGCCACCAGGACCAGCACGATACGAGGCATGGAGCGCTCGCTGCGTTCGGCGGGCATCGCCGCGACGGATTGCGGTGCAGCCTCGTCGACGGGCTCCACCTCATGGACCACCACCCGGTTGCGGGCCGCCGATCGGTCGGTCACGCGCGCCGCCGCCTGCTGCGGGGTTTCGGGGCCATGCACCATGCGCGTGTCAACCTGGGCCAGGGCTCGCGTCCTGCCGCGAGGCAAGGCCCGCGGCAGCCGGCGTCGGAGGGAATCGAGCACGGGCTTCTCCTGGCAAGTGTGGAAGGACGGTGGAAGACGACTGGGCGCCGCGCACATGGCGCGGCGCCCAGTCTAGGCGTGAGGGGTCTCGAACCGTTCGAGGCTCCCGGTCTCAGGCCTCGTCGGCCGGAGCGGCCTTCTTGGCGGCGGCCTTCTTGGCCGGGGCCTTCTTGGCGGCAGCCTTCTTGGCCGGAGCCTTCTCCTCGCCGGCGGCGGTCTTCTTGGCAGCCGTCTTCTTGGCCGGGGCCTTCTTGGCGGCAGTCTTCTTGGCCGGGGCCTTCTTGGCAGCAGCCTTCTTGGCCGGAGCCTTCTCCTCCGAGTCGTCGGCCTTCTCCGCGTCGGCCTTCTCGTCAACCTTGGCGGCAGCCTTCTTGGCGGGGGCCTTCTTGGCGGCCGTCTTCTTGGCCGGTGCCTTCTTGGGCTCGGCGGCCTCGTCGTCGTCCTCGTCGGACTCCACCAGGGCACCATCCGGACCCATCTTGCTCAGGTCGATGGTCTTGCCCTCGGTGTCGCTGATGGAGGCAGCATTCACCATGTCGGCCAGGGCCTTGGAGCGACGGATCTCCTGCATCCACTCGGGCAGGTGGTTGTGCTCCTGCATGTGCTGGATCTCCTGCTCAGGCGAGGTGCCGTTCTGCTGCGCCTTGGTGAAGATCATCTGGGTGAGCTCTTCCTGGCCCACCTCGTACTCATTGTCGTCGGCCAGCTTGTCGAGCACGATCTGCGCCTTGAGCGCGTCCATCGAACGCTTCTCGATCTCGGCCCAGAACTCGTCCTCGGTCTCGGCGGTCTCGTCCTCGGCGTCCTTGAGGTACTGCTCCACGCTCAGGCCGGCGGAGGCCAGCTGCTGGGTGACCTGGTTCTTGCGAGCCTCGATCTCGGCGTCCACCAGGTTCTGCGGCAGCTCGAAGTCGGTCTTGGCGATGATGGCCTCGAGCACCTTGTCACGAGCGTCGGCAGCCTGCTCCAGGCGCGCCATGTTCTCCAGGCTGCTGCGCAGGTCGGCACGCATCTCGTCGGCGGTGTCGAACTGGCTCACCATCTGGGCGAACTCGTCGTCGACCTCGGGCAGCTCCTGCTCCTGCACCTTGGTGACGGTGACCTTGATGTCGGCATCCTCGTCGCGGTGGGCGCCGCCCAGCAGCTTCGAGGTGAAGGTCTTGCTCTCGCCGGCCTTGAGACCGGTGATGGCCTCGTCCATGCCCTCGAGCATGCCGCCGGAGCCCAGCTTGTACTGGATGCCCTCCGCGGTGGCGTCCTCCAGGACCTCACCGTTCTGCGATCCCTCGAGGTCGACGGTGACGACGTCGCCATCCTTGGCGGCGCGCTCCACGTCGGTGTTGGTGGCGAAGCGCTGACGCAGGGTCTCGACGCGCTCCTCCAGGTCCTCATCCTTCACCTGGGTCGGCTCGACCTCGACCGAGATGCTGGAGAACTCCGGCAGCTCGAAGTCGGGTCGCACGTCCACCTCGGCGGTGAACTGCACGTTCTTGCCGTCCTCCAGGTTGGTGACGTCGATCTCGGGCTGGCCCAGGGGAACCAGCTTGTGCTCGACGACCGCCTGGCCGTAGGCGTTCGGCAGGGCGTCATTGATGGCCTCCTGCAGCACCATGCCGCGCCCGAAGCGCTGGTCGATGATGGCTGCGGGAACCTTGCCCTTGCGGAAGCCGGGGATCTGCACCTGCTGGGCGATCTCCGCGTAGGCCTTGTCCAGGCTCGGCTTCAGTTCTTCAAAGGGCATGTCAATGGTGAGCTTCACCCGGGACGGGCTGAGCTGCTCAACAGTGCTGGGCACAGGTTCTCCTGATCGTCGAATATTGCGCAAATGGCAGACCGCACAATCGTAGCGACCACGCGGTCATCGGCAAACTGACGCGCGAAGGGCTTTGCCGCGCACCGGCTCACGCAATGCCTCTGGCCCTGCCAGCCCCAGGCCTGCTGGCGGGCGCCGAAACCAGTGCAGGCCCAGCCATTGGTGGCTGGGCCTGCATTCTTGTTGGAGCGGATGACGGGAATCGAACCCGCGTAGCTAGTTTGGAAGACTAGGGCTCTACCATTGAGCTACATCCGCATGCCCCGTAGGGCTCGTGAAGTCTAGCCGATTCCACCGCCTCGTCGCCACTTGGCAGGATGGATGGGTGCCGCCCGCGATGGATCCCCTGTTCAGCCACCACGAGGTGGTGCGCCCCACGGTGGAGCTCCCGCCGGGGGCCCACCTCGTCGAGAACTTCCTGTCCCTGGAGGAACAGCGCTGGCTGGTCGCCCGTTTCCATGAGTGGGGACAGGGACCGGTGCCACCGCGCTACCCATTGATCGGTGGGCATCCGATGAGCGTGCAGAGCGTCTGCCTGGGTTGGCACTGGAATCCCGGACGCCTGACACGCGAGGCCATCGACCAGAACGGACTGCCAGTACCGCCGGTGCCCGACTGGCTCGTCCGGCTGGGCCAGCGGGCAGTCCACGCAGCCACGGGCAGCCAGGATGAGGCCAGTGCCTACCGGCCGGACACCGCGCTGATCAACTACTACGACGACCAGGCCCGCATGGGCATGCACCAGGATCGGGAGGAACGCTCCCCCGCCCCGGTCGTCTCGTTGTCGATCGGCAACAGCTGCCGATTCCGATTCGGCAATCGCGAGTCACGAGCTCGCCCCTATGTGGATCTTGAGTTGCGTTCGGGGGACCTGTTCGTCTTCGGCGGCCCCTCCAGGCTCGCCTTCCACGGGGTGATGGAGGTCTTGCCCGGAACTTCTCCGCAGGACTGCGGGATGACCGATGGCCGAATCAACATCACCCTGCGCGAATCCGGAATGGCCTGAGCCTGGCACGCCGCTGCTGCCAGCACGCGCTCCACTCCCCTAACGTGGGGTCATGGACCGCAGCTTCCTGGCCGCCTTCGCGCTCACCCTGGGTGCGGGCCTGTCCACGGCCTTGGGCGGTCTGGTGGCGGTGGCCCGCAGCCAGGTGACGCCTCGTCTGCTCGCCGGGGGTCTGGGCCTATCCAGCGGGGTGATGATCTACGTCTCCTTCATGGAACTGATGCCCAGCGGCGCGGCCCACCTGGGTGACGAGTCGTGGGCGGCGCTGTCCTTCTTCGCGGGCATCGCGCTGATCCTGGCAATCGACCGCTACGTCCCCGAGGACGTCAACCCCCATGAGCCCTCCGGACTGCCCGGCGAGGACGGCCCTGCGGTGGCGCAGCGAGGGGCCCTCATGCGGGTGGGGCTGGTGACCGCTGCCGTCATCACGCTGCACAACCTCCCCGAAGGCTTCGCCACGCTCATCACCAGCCTTGAGGACTTCCAGGCCGGAGCCATGATCGCGGCCGCCATCGCCATCCACAACATTCCCGAAGGGATCGCGGTCTCGGTTCCGATCTATGCCGCGACCGGTTCCCGCAGCAAGGCCTTCTGGTATGCCGCCGGTTCGGGCCTGTCCGAGCCGTTGGGCGCACTGCTGCTCTACCTGTTGTTGGCCCCCTTCATCTCACCCGCGCTCATCGGGGTGTGCCTGTGCGCGGTGGCGGGCGTCATGGTCTTCGTCAGTCTGGACGAGCTCCTGCCCACGGCCCAGAAGTTCGGTGAACACCACGCCGCGGTCTACGGGTTGGTGGCAGGCATGGGTGTGATGGCCCTGTCCCTGGAACTGCTGTCCTGACCACGGTTGGCCTCACTGTTCTGCCGCTGCGGTGACGCGCCGGGTTATGGTCAACTGCATGCCTGATTCCCCCGCCGACCAGTCCGCGATCCGCAGCGAGCTCACTGCCAAGGCGGCAGAGCTGCGCGCACAGATCGAAGAACTCACCAAGCCAGTCGAAGGTGGCGCCACCATCGGCTTCGGCAAGCGCATCGGGGAAGGGACCACCCAGGCCATCCAGCAGATGGCGGACGCCTCGACGGCCCAGACCCTGGCTGGCGTGCTGGACCAGGTGGAGCGGGCCATGACCAAGTTGGACGATGGCAGCTACGGACGTTGCGACGAGTGCGGTGAGCCGATCGGCGAGGCCCGGCTTGAATTCCGTCCTTGGTCGGTGCGGTGCGTCGAGCACGCCCAGCCCTGAGGAGCAAAGCCGAGGCGTTAACCGCCCGGGCACGGTGTCCGTTGGGGCACGGTGTCCGTTCGGGCAGCGTCGATGCGGCTTCGGGTGGACTCTCCATCCCTTTGTGTCCGCTTTCCCCACCAGTACAGGCAAAGCACGGCAACCACTGACAGTCCACGAGGGCCGATGGCCGGTTCCCGTGCAGGGAGCCGGACATCCGCGTCTCGTGCTGATTTCAGCCCGGCGTGCCGGGGGATCTCACCACAGCAGGTTGAGCGCGGCCACCACCGTGAACAACAGCACGAGGGGGTCGAAGACCTTGCGCGATATGCGGGAGGCCAGGCGGCGCCCCAGGACCGCGGCCAGCAACACCACGGGCACGAGGACCAGATCGATCACCAGGGTCTGTGGATTCACCACGCCAGCACCAATCGCCAGCGGCAATTTGGTGATGTTGACGCACAGGTAGAACCAGGCGGAGGTGCCCAGGAAGCGACGCACGTCGAAGCCGCGGCTGAGGAAGTACAGGCTGGTCACCGGTCCGGCGGCATTGGCTGTCATGGTGGTGAAGCCGGCCAACCCGCCATAGCCCACGCTCGCCCAGCCCCCGGCCGGGGCCATGGGGCGCCGGCTGGCGCGTTGCCACACATTCAGTGCCGCCATCAGCAGCAGGATGACTCCAATGACACGACGCATCGCCAGGTCGTCGGCCACCCGCATGTAGACGGCACCCACGAGCAGACCAGCCACCACCGGCGGGGCCATGGACCGCAAGGTGGGCCAGTCGGCATCGTGGCGGTAGGCACGGATGGCCATCAGGTCTCCCACCATCAGCAGGACCAGCAGGGTGCCGGTGGACTCCTTGGCCGGCAGCGCACTGGCCGCCAGTCCGACGGCGAGCGCCGTCGACCCCGGCAGGGCCGTCTTGGACAGCCCCACGATCAGCGCGGCCAAGACCATCAGCAGCCAACCGGTCGACGAGAGGGTGATCACCCCTCCACCCTGTCATGGCAGTCTGAGACGCCGCCCTTGCCACCGGCGTCGTAGCCATCGGTCGTGACTGGCCACGACGATGGCACCCGGATAGTCGGTGAGGGAGTCCTCCAGCTCGGTGGCCAACTGCAAGGAGAAGTGATTGGTGGGCTCGTCCAACAGCAGTACGTCGGGCGGGCTGGCCAGCACGCAGGCCAGGTCCAGTCGGCGTCGCTGCCCGACGCTCAGCTCCCCCACCGGCCGGTTCTCGTCGCGGCCCGGGAGCAGTCCGAAGGTGCCCAGCGGGACCTGCTCTGCGGTCTGCTCACCCACCTTCAGCGCATAGGTCTGTCTGGCGGTCAGGTACGGGTCCACGGATTCCGGTTCCTGCTCCAACAGCCCCACGCTCAACCTCGACGCGGCACTGAGGTTGCCATGGCTCGGTGCGAGGTGGCCCGCCAGCACCCGCAGCAAGGTGGACTTGCCGCAGCCGTTGGGACCCTCCACCAACCAACGGTCGCGCGCGCCGATCGACAGACTGACAGCCCCAAGCCTCCCCTCGACGCTGACGCTGGTGGCCACCAGGACAGGGCCGGCCTGGGGGCTCTCCCCCTGCCTCCGGCCTGTGGCCGAATCGGTGTGTGCCGTGGCCGCGTCCAGACCACGAAAGCGCAGCTCCCGCGGTGGTTTGCGTACCTGCTCCTCTTCCAATCTCGCCAGGGCGGTGCGTGCGTCATTGACACGACGTGACACGACCGTGGCATTCCTGTCGCTGTAGAACTTCTGGGCCATGCGAGTCTCGCTGCGGGGAGTCCAGTTGGTGTGGCCCACCTGTTGATCCTGTTTCACCCGGCCGCGCAAGCGGTCGAGTTCTTCCTGTTCCTGCTCGTACTGCCGCTGCCAGCGCTCACGCTGGTCGCGCCGGTGGGCCAGGTACTCGCTGAAGCTGCCGGTGAAGCGCGTCAGCCCCGGTGCGGCTGCGCCCGGCCCGCGATGTGGCCTGGGTGCCGGGTCCAGATCGACCAGGCTCGTGACCGTCTCGTCCAGGAAGGCACGATCGTGGCTCGCCAGCAGCACCGGCCCCGGCCAGTCCTTGATGGTCTGGGTGACCATTTCCGTGGCGCGGTCATCAAGATGGTTGGTGGGTTCGTCCAAGAGCAGCAGTTCGCTGCGGCGCACCAGCACCCATGCCAGGGACAACCGCGCCGCCTGACCGCCCGAGAGCTCGCCGGCTGTCCGGTCCGGGGCCAACCCCGCCAGGCCGAGGCCTTCCAGCAGAAGCTCCCAGCGGTGGTCCACCTGCCAGGCAGCGGTGCGCTCGGCGGCCGCGATGGCCTCGGACAGCTGCGCGGACAAGGACTCGTCCTCGGGATGGCGTGCCATCGCCTCACCGATGCGGGAGACCTCGTCGGCGTGGTGGCGCACCGGCGCGAGGGCCGACTGCTGGATGGCGGCCATGGTGTCATGGGCGTCGAAGGGCGGCTGCTGGTGGTGGATCGCCCAGCTCTCGGGGCGGGTGATCTCGCCACCGTCCGACTCTTCAAGACCTGCCACCAACCGCAGAATGGTCGACTTGCCCCGTCCGTTCTCGCCGATCAACGCGGCGCAGTCACCGGCTGCCACGGAGAAGCTGACGTTGGTCAGCACACGTTGCGCGGCATAGGACTTCGAGACGCCGTCCAGCCGCAGATGGGTAGCTGACGAGGAAGATTCTGACGAGACGAGCACATGACCTCCGCGGGCCGGGAACGAGGAACTCCCACCCACTGTGGCCGTCAGTGGGTGGGAGCGCCAGTGATTTTTACTGTCAGCGCCGGTTGGGATGCAGCACCGCGGCCGCTCCGCCACCGCGTCGGGTGGGCTCTGCAGCGGCGGTCATGCGGCCCCGAGGACCGAACTCGATGGCCGTGAGAGCCCCGATCTCCGCCTGACTGGTGAAGGCGTCACCGGCCGGTTGCAATAGGTAGCCGATCTCACCCACGGCGGCACCGTGCTGCTCGATGTAGTCCGGCTCGGCCGTGACCTTCTCCGTGTTGCGCAGCGTCGCGCGTGGCGCTGCAACGGCCTGCGGCAACTGCATGCCCAGGTCGATCCGGTTGACGACGGTCTGCAGCACCGTGCTGATGATGGTGGATCCGCCCGGGGATCCCAGCGCCAGCACCGGCTTGCCGTCGCGGGTGATGATGGTGGGGGCCATCGACGAACGCGGCCGCTTGCCCGGCTCGATGCGGTTGGGATCAACCGGGTCGTACTCGATCGAGAAGTCGGTCAGTTCGTTGTTGAGCAGGAAGCCCCGCCCGGGAACCACCTGTCCCGAACCACCGGTCTGTTCGATGGTGAGGGTGTACTCCACCACATTGCCCCACCGATCGGCCGTGGTGAGATTCGTCGTCTCCTCATTCTCGGTGTCGGAATGGCGACCCACCTCGGCCTGACCGCCGCATGGCTCGGTGGAATTCATGTCACCGGCCTCGGCAGGAGTCTTGAGCGCCTTGCCCGGCTCGATCTGGCAGGCACGCTGGGCCGCAAAACCCTTGGAGAGGAGGCCCTTGACCGGAACCTCGACGAAGGCCGGATCCCCGACGTACAGTCCGCGGTCGGCGAAGGCCAGCGCCGTCGCGGCCAGGTAGTGGTGCTGAGCCTCTGCGCCGCTCATCGACGACAGGTCGAACTGGTCCAGGATGTTCAGGGCCTCTCCCACCGTCGTGCCGCCCGACGACGAGCCGTCCATGCCGTGCACGGTGTACCCCCGGTAGTGGGAGGTGGTGCCCTTGCCGACGGTGGTGCGGTATCCGGCAAGGTCTTGCGGGGTCAGCGTTCCGGCAGGCACTGGCAACGTGGTGTCCGCAGAGGTGCGGGGCCGTTGCACCACGTCACTCATCTGCTTGGCCAGTGGGCCGCGGTAGAAGGCTCGCTCGACACCCTGACGCCCCAACTGGCGATACGTGCGCGCAAGATCGGGATTGCGGAAGACGGTACCGACCTTCGGCGCGTCCCCGTCCGACAGGAAGAGCCGGGAGGTGGCCGGGAAGGCTTCGAAGCGCTCCTTGTTGTCGAGGGTCTGGCTACGGAAGGTCTCGTCCACCACGAAACCGCGTTCCGCAAGCCGTGCCGCCGGCTCCAGGCTCTGCCGCAGGCTGCGGGTGCCCCAGCGCTCCAGCGCATCCTTCCAGAGCATCGGCGTGCCGGGGACCCCCACGCTGGCACCGCTGGTGACCAGGTCTGGCGTGAACGGGTAGGTCTTGCCGGTGGCGGGATTGACGAAGGCCTGCGGTGTCACGCCGGCCGGCGCCGTCTCGCGTCCGTCGATGGTCGTGATGCGTTTGGTGCGTGCGTCGTAGTGCATCAGGTAGCCGCCACCGCCGATGCCGGCGCTGTAGGGCTCGGTGACCCCCAGCGCGGCGGCGGTGGCGATGGCAGCATCGACGGCATTGCCGCCCCGACGCAGGACGTCGAGACCGACCTTGGTCGCCTCGGGATCCACTGAGGCGACGGCCCCGCCATGCCCCACCGCCGTGGGGTGCTTGGCTGGTTCGGCCGGGACGGGTTGGGGTTTGCGATGCTCAGGACTGGACGCGGTGACTGCGTTGGCTGGTGAAAGGCCGAGGGCGAGGACCGACAAACAGATGCCCGCCGCCACAGTTCGTGAACGAATCTGCACGACAACCTCCTGGGGTGAATGCTCGGCAACCACCTTGTTGCCAAGGACATTGACCCCACTGTGTCAGCAGTGGCCGCCTTTGGTGAAGACCCGCGAAGCAATCCACGGATCGCGGGCACCGACCCGTCGTCCCCTGCACGCAGCTGAAGCAACAACGGGTCGGTGGCTGTCTGGCCTCAACCTCGCTCACCAGATGGCGTCGTCTCCGAAGGTTTGCAGGCGGAAGTTCTGCTGAGGGCGCTCCTCCACCACCTCGAAGGCGTAGGTCTCAGTGGTCTTCTCGCCGTACCGGTCGGTCCACTCGACCTTGGCCATGTGCATTCCTGGACTGAGATCGGAATCCAGCTTGACCCGCCACAGTTGCGGTGAACCGTCGGCAAGATTTCCCTCGACGGGGCGAGGAGCTGAGGGGCCATAGACCTGCCCGTTGTAGAGCGGGAGCCCCTGCGCTGGGACTGCCCCCAGTTTGCTTGACAGTTTCTAGGGGGTAGGTCAGGCGGCCTGGGTGGTCGTCTGGTGGACTGTTTCGAACTCTACTGGGGTGAGCTTGCCGAGGCGCCGTTGACGTCTGCGGCGGTGGTAGGACTTCTCGATCCAGGTGATCATGGCCAGCCGCAGCTCGGCTCGACTGGCCCACGGGTGGCGGTTGAGGACGTTCTTCTGGAGCAGGGCGAAGAAGCTCTCCATGGCTGCATTGTCGGGACTTGAGGCGACCCGACCCATGGATCCCTTGAGGTCATGGGTCGTCAACTCAGCCAGAAATGCGTGGGCCCGGAATTGGCTGCCCCGGTCCGAGTGCACGATGCAGCCAGCGACCCGGCCTCGGCGTTGGAGGGCCATCCGCAGGGCGTTGATCGCGATCCGCTTCTTCATGCGCGTGTCGATCGAATAGCCCACGATGCGGTTGGACCAGACGTCCTTGATCGCACACAAGTACAGCTTGCCCTCGCTGGTGTGATGCACGGTGATGTCGGTCAACCCCAACCGATTGGGGCCCTCGGCGCAGAACCGGCGCTGCACCAGATCATCGTGGACCGGCGGGCCAGACTTGGTCCACGAACCGTTCTTGACCGAGTGGAACGAGCGGATCCGCTGCAGCTTGCAGAGTCGATGGACTCGGTTCTCGCCAGCAGTGATGCCCACCTCGGGCAGGTCATCGGCGATGAGGCGGTATCCCAGGCCGGGGTCCTCACGATGCAGGTCGATCGCCGCGTTGATCAGGTGGGCATCGTCCCAGTCCCGTTGGGAGACGGGGCAGGCGAGCCAGGAGTAGTAGGCCTGGCGGGAGAATCCCAACACCCGGCACGAGACCACCACCGGCACCCGACGCTGTGTCCCCTTGGCCTGGGCCAGGTCGGTGACCAAGGGGTACATCATTGTGGGTTGATGTCACGAGACAAGTAGGCCGCGGCGCGGCGCAGGACCTCGTTCTCCTGCTCCAGCAGCCGGATGCGTTTCTTCGCCTCCCGCAGCTCGGCCGCTGACTGGCTCGCGACCGAACCGGCTGGGGCATCGGCCCGGTCGGCCTTGGCCAGCCAGTTGCGCAGACAGGACTCACTGATCCCGAAGTCCTTCGCGATCTGGCCGATCGGCGCCTCGCCCTTGCGGGCCACCGCGATCACGTCGTCACGGAACTCCTGGGGATGGGGCTTGGGCATGACATGCATCCTCTCACCAGGCCCTCACGGACCTGAGATGTCAGTGTCAACCAAACCCGGGGCAGTCCCAGATCGATCAAGAGACCGCCGAACTCAAACGCCAGATCTCCGCAATCGTCGCCGCCAACGGAACCAGCCTGACTACCATCTACGGCGTCGGACCGCTGGTCGCAGCTCGCTTCCTCGCCATGGTCGTAGACATCAACCGCTACCCGAGCCGAGACGCCTTCGCCTCAGCCAACGGCACAGCCCCCATCCCAGCATCCTCAGGCCGGAGTGTGCGCTACCGCTTCAACCGCGGCGGAAATCGGGAACTGAACCGATGCCTCTACACGATCGCCATCACCCAGACCCGAGCCGACACCCCGGGCCGGACCTACTACCAACGCAGACTCTCCGAATGCAAGACCTCGAAGGAGGCCCTCCGCTGCCCGAAACGACGCCTCTCCGACGTCATCTACGCCACCATGCGCGCCGACCAGCACCAGAGCAACAACCAGCCCGCCACCACTCCCATGAGGATCGCAGCCTGAACGTTGCACATAGAGGCCCACTCTGGAGCGGCCGAAGACGGGGTGGAGTGCAACTGCTGGAGCATCTCCCAAAATTAGTCGGGGGACGCTAACTAACCCGGGGCTTTCATGGGGAGGCGAAGGCGGCGTTGTCCATGTCGAGGTCTTCTGGATGGCGAGCATGAGAACTTCCATCATCAGGGAACGTCGAACCCTGTTACAACACGCACCACCGCGTACGAACCTACACCATCATCTGTGAAGAGCTCTCATCTCAAGCGACAAAGGCCAACGATGATGTATATGAGACTCAGGGCGGCGAGGACGAGAGTAAGCCCGTCGAATCCTGAGCCTCGTGCAATCAATCGACAAATCATCCCCGCGAGCAATATGACGCCGAGACTGACCAAGAGAATTCCGTTCGTCCTTCTGTTGTACTGCATCAGATTCACCTCGTCCCAGGTATTGACTCGCGCTCTAGGCGCGCTCAGGAGAGAATTATATGCGCCGCAGTATCTTCTGCTGGCGAATTTTCCTGTTACTGTCACTTTCGGCTTGTTGGTTGCGCGACCACCGAAATTTGAATCCTGAACTGTCCGTTTTATTTTTGATGGTAATGAGATCAGGAAATTTTGATTGCGGTGGGCTACTGGGACGTAGCCCACCGCAACCCAATGTACAGGATTCAGTTCACCTTAGGGTGTTCACTTTGCGGGGAACAGGAGCCCGGTCGTGGCGCCAATAGCACCGGCGGCAATGACGGATCCCCAATTGTCTACGCCGGGTGGAACGCAGGCCGGACGCGCGGATCGTCAGCCCTCGAGGACTGGGCAGATGAGCTCATGCTGATGACTGCCGACGAACGCGGTGCGCGTCGCATCCAGCTCGTGGACGGACGGGACAGTTCGGACATGGACGGCTTCCTCGACTTTGACGAACCCACCCGTCGGCTGATCTACCGGGACGCCCGGCAGGTACTGGACGAGGCTCACCGCGAAGAGATGGACAACGCCGCCGAGGCAGTCCTCGCGGTCATCGAGCAGACACCAGGGCTCAGCCAGAACAGCTTGGAGGCGGCGTTGAAGAACCGGGGGGACGGGATCGGCACCCCGCGATTGAAGGGGGCCGTTGAGTACCTGATCCGGGCAGGCAGGGTGCACGTTCAGGCCAAGGGGAAGGGGTTCGCCCACTACCCCGGTCCCTCCAAGGAGTTCTTGGCGCTGCAGGCCAAGTGATCCCCTCGAAGCCCGCCCCGACTGCCCGGGGCGGGCTTTGTGCACCTGGTGCACCGTGCAAGATGACCTCAAGGAACTTGCACGAATCTTGCACGAAACAGAAAATCCCCCAGTCAACCGTGGGTTGACTAGGGGTTTTGTCGTCGGGGCGACAGGACTCGAACCAAAGGACTTCACCCGCGTTCCCCCATTTGACTAGGCGTTTCCCTTTGGCCTTTGGGGAATCGCCGCGCTCCGTGGGACATACGTGGGACTTGGGTTCAAGTCTCTCACGCCCTCATGGGTGGGCGCGGGGTCGGCGTCGCGCGACCACGGTTGTTGATCCGAGGAAGGCGGGGACCTGCCAGTCCGGCCGTAATTAGCGATGAGCACGAGCATGCACGACCAGGTCAGGATCGACCGCCAGCGGGCGGCAGACATCCAGCGGATGATGTCCGAGCCCGGCGGCCGCAAGGCCGTCGAGCAGCGCTACGGCAAGGACGTCGCGTCCTCGCCCGAGTACAAATTGGCCGAACGCCGCAGGGCCGCGGTGGCGCGCGAGGAGAAGGCGCGCCGCCAGCAGGCCGCCGAGGCTTCGCGAGCGTCGCGGGCCGAGCAGCGCGAGGCCGCCACCCGCTCGCAGGCCAGGGCCGGCTCCCAGTGCGCCGTGCCCGAGCAGGGCCAGGCGAAGGCCGCCCAGCAGCAGGACAAGGCCAAGAGCGTCTCCAACCGCGAGCAGGCCCTCAGGGCCCGCGAGCAGGAGAAGGAGCGCGGCCGGGAGGGCGCGTCCCGCTGACGGCGAGCCAGCACCTGCGACGACGAAGGAGCCCCGGACCACTTCGGTCCGGGGCTCCCGGCGCGTCAGGCGTCTAGCGCCGTGAAGTCCAGGTGGTCAATGACCCGCTCAATGACGTAGCGGTCGCCAGCTGCCAGCTCGTGCAGAGAGGCGAACAGGTCCCAGCCTATCGACTTGGCCGTGGGGTCGTTCAGCACGAAGTAGCCGGGCCCCTCGTCGGCCTCGATCTCAACAAGGCCGTCGCTCTCCAGTGCTTTGACGCGTGAGGCCAAGTCTCCCCGGGTGATCTGCGCAGCTCCTTCGACCTTGGCGACCGGAGCTGCCACGGGCGCGTCACGGCCCCACGCGACCCTCGGCTCTGGTCGTCCGTGCACCATGATCAGGGTGATGACGTCGCGCAGCGACGGGGGCTGCTTGGCGATGGCGTCAACGAACGGAGCCGCACACACGAGGTTCTCGCGCGTCTCCTCCTCGTCCATGGTGTCGAAGCCGGCCAGGGCGCGCATGTTCTCCGGGCGCTTGACGACCACACCAACAGTGCTGTCGATTATGCGATCCAACGACACCATGGCTGTTCGAAAGCGCGCTTCGTGCTCGTCCTTCATCCTCTCCACACGTTCGACCGAATACTCGCCTTCCAGGTCCTTGTTGTCGATCTCCACGTGGTGATTCGGGCAGAGAAGTATGAGGTTGGCGGGCGCACGGAGAGCCTCATTGCTGAGGGAGTGTTCGCCTCTCGCTGCATCCTTCTCCACGCCGTAGATGTGCGCCGCCTGGCAGTTCCACGTCCCATTGGGCTTGAGCAGTACCTCAGCGCAACCCGGAAAGGCGCACTGGTTACCTGAGTAGAGGTACAGCTCTCGGTTCGTATTTGTCAGGGCCGGCAGCCGCCTACGTTCTTCGCTCTGCATGCCACCACGATAGAGCCGGCGAGGCCGATCTACGGGAAACGGTGGTGGCGGTGGATACTGGTCCCATGAACCATGAGACGCCAGGCGCGGGCAGGCTTCCGCGCGATCCGAAGCCGGTACCGCCCGGCAGCTCAGCGACGAGGTTTCCGGAGCTGCTGCCGGCGCGCGGTCGCCTCGACGCGCTCCGGCGGCAGCACCTCGACGTCGCGGCGCTGTCCCTCACCGTGGCCGAGGGACGGCTGTACCCGACGGACTTCCTGGTCACGTCCATGGTCCAGCGCAGCTACGGCGTCGTAGACGCCCTGATCGACGCCGTGGACACCTACAACATCCACGCCGCGGCTCCCCTGCTGCGGCTGCAGCTCGACACGCTGTTCCGCGCGCACTACGCAGCGAGCGGCCCCGACTCCGACGATCTGGCCATGAGGCTGCTGTCGGGCGAGGAGTTCCGCAGGATGAAGGATGCCGAGGGCAAGAACCTCAACGACGGACGACTGAAGGACCTCGCCGCGGCGGCCCATCCCTGGGCGCCGGCCGTCTACGACAAGACCTCGGGCTGGGTGCACTTCTCCCTGAGCCACATGGTCGCGACGGTGCAGGTCTCCGGGGAGCGCGAGCTCTCCATGGGCGTGCCCCTGCAGCCCCACGTCATCCCCGAGTCGCTGTGGCACGAGGTGTACGGGGCCTCGATCCGGGCCGCCGAGGAACTCTTCCTCTACGTCCGCGGCTGGGCCGGGCGCAAGGGAATGCCGCCGGGCGAGTTCAGGGAGCTGCCGGGCTGAGGCCCGTCCTCACCCGAAGTCGATCTGCGACATGTCGACGAGTCGCACCATGAGCCCCGTCTCGTTGATGCGCTCGCCCGCCTCGACGCCGGGCCGCGAGCCCCGCAGGAGCCGACCCTCGCCCTTGTGCCGGGGCAGCAGCTCGGTGGCGGCGATGGTCTCGGCGCGCTGGCTCTGCTGGGAGCCGCGTCCGAGGTGGTCCTGGGCCGCCCCCTTCATTCGGTCCGGTCGCTCTGTGGGTCAAGTCCCGGCACGTGGTGTAACTGTTCGTGATCCTGTGCGCGGTTAGCTGGTGAGTGCTGGCATCTGGGGTTCCTCTGGTTGGGGTTGGTGGGTGGTGGTGAGGGTCATGCGGCTCCTGGCGAGGACTTCGAGGCCGAGGTAGCGGCGGCCTTCGGCCCATTCGTCGGTTTGCTCGGCCAGGACGGCGCCGACGAGCCGGACGATCGCGGCCCTGTTGGGGAAGATCCCCACGGAATCGGTGCGGCGCCGGATCTCTCGGTTGAGGCGTTCGGTGGGGTTGTTCGACCAGATCTGCTGCCAGACCTCGACGGGGGACCGGGTGAACGCGAGGATGTCGGCCCGGGCAGCGTCGAGGTGGCCGGTGACCTCGGGCAGCTTCTCGGCGGTGTAGTCCAGCAGCCGGTCGAACTGGGCCTGGACACTGGCCGCGTCGGGCTGGTCGTAGACGGAGTGGAGCATCGCCTTCACCGCGGGCCAGAGGCTTTTCGGGGTGATGGCCATCAGGTTCGCCGCGTAGTGGGTGCGGCAGCGTTGCCAGCTGGCCCCGGGCAGGTTCGCCGCGGCAGCTTCCACGAGTCCTTGGTGGGCGTCGGAGGTGACCAGGCGGACCCCGCAGAGTCCTCGGGCGACCAGGTCGGCGAAGAACTCGTTCCAGGCCGGGCCGGTCTCGCTGGTCGCGACACGCATCCCGAGGACTTCGCGATGCCCGTCCGCGTTGACGCCGGTGGCGAGCATCACCACCGAGTTGATCACGCGGCCGCCCTCGCGGACCTTCATGGTCAACGCGTCGGCAGCGATGAAGGTGAACGGCCCAGCCTCTGTCAGGGAACGGTGGCGGAACTGCTCGACGTGCTCATCGAGCTCAGTGGCCATTCGACTGACCTGGGACTTCGACAACCGGTCGATGCCGAGGGTCTTGACCAGTTTGTCCATGCGTCGGGTGGAGACACCGGCGAGGTAGCAATCGGCGACCACCGTGATCAGGGCTGATTCGGCGCGCTTGCGGCGTTCCATCAGCCAGACCGGGAAGTAGCTGCCGGTGCGCAGTTTCGGGACCTGCAGGTCGATGGTGCCGGCGCGGGTGTCCAGAGCTCGGTGGCGGTAGCCGTTGCGTTGCGCGAGCCGTCCTGGGGTGGGCTGGTTGTACTCGGCGCCAACCACCGCATCGGCGTCGGCGGAGAGCAGGGCGTTGAGCATGGTCTGCAACAGGCTGCGCATCATGTCGGGCGATGCCTCGGTGAGCAGCTCGCCAAGAACGGCAGCGGGGTCGACAATGTGTGGAGCGGTCATCGTGATGATCCCTTCGAGGGTGCTGTGAGAGGTGAACTCGAGGATCACGCGATGACCGCCCTGTCGTCCAGAGCCAACCACCACGGTTACACCACTATGAGGGACTCAACTCCTGTAGGTGTCTCGACGGGTTCACACTCGGGACCTGGTGGGCAGCCCCCTTCAGCGATAGAGCGGATGCGAGGTCTGGGAGGCGGATAACGCTCCCGCCGGGAAGCTCATAACCAATGGTGCGCTTGAGTGCGGATCCAGATCCGGGAACCTTGACCAGTTCCCGTCCGAGATATCGAGGCGACCAGGACTCCGATCAGGAACCATCAGGTCGACAGTCTCACCATCGCGCAGAAAGCGATGGAACGGGGCGGCCGCATCGACCGACTCGTGGGGCGTGAAGCCGAGCCCCACCAACGCAGCGGCGTGCGTGGCATAGGTGGAGGTCTGCAACTCTACGACGATGTCGGCATCATCAGTGGGCCGCACATGCGTGATCCCGGCCAGATGCGCGTGGCAGTGCACCATCAACCCGCCCACCAGAACCCAACCGGCCGATCCAGCGTCGTCGCGAGCTCCGCCAGCAGAGCGAAGGGGTCAGAGCGCACGGGCAGCCTCCTCCAGTGCCCGCGCGGCTGCTGCCGATTCGCGGGAATCACCGAGCACATATGTGTCGATCATCTGGCGGGCCCAGCGCTCGTCACGCACCCGCTCCAGGACGACCAGATCCCCATCAGGATCCGCGAGCACTGGCTGTGTCGCCTCGAAGCGGCCCAGGTCGTCCACCTGCGCAAACCGCATCCACGACTCCCCCGCCACCATGCCCAAGGACGATGCGGCAACCACGCTCGGACCGATCGGTTGAACGACCACCTCGCCGAGGCCGCGGTACCGCGCCCACGTGCCGATCCAGGCCGATGACGCCATTTGCTGCGCGCTCATGCCTCGCAGCGCTCCCCGGAGCCTGGAGCGTTCGGATGCAGCAATGGAATCCGCTGAGCCACCTGACAGCAGGTCAAGGGCGGCCTGCCGGATCCGTGACGACCACTTGCGGCCCCGGCAGGTGGTCCGCAGCCACGCCTGCAAAGCCAGATCATCCGTCGTCGATTGACGGCCAATCACCCGGGCCAGACCAACAGGCCAGCCGACGAAGGGCCCGCGGCCCGCTCCAGCTCGCGACCAACACCGAGCCGCTGTGGTCGCGATGGCCAGCAAACATCCCGCCTGGGGACACCGCAAGATCTGGGCCATGGTCCGCCACGACGGCCACCTGGTCTCGCCATCAACGGTGT
The DNA here is from genome assembly GCF_048595755.1 of Luteococcus struthionis. GTDB lineage: Bacteria > Actinomycetota > Actinomycetes > Propionibacteriales > Propionibacteriaceae > Luteococcus. The sequence goes on along the minus strand of NZ_CP184360.1, from coordinate 2,490,939 downwards.
TGCGGATCATGGCCGACGAAGGGCTCCTGCTCCACGCTGACTACCAGAAACAGCGCCGCGAACTCGCCAAGCAACGCAAGGCCGCGTCCGCAGCGCCACCCACGAGGCCGAACCAGGTCTGGCAGTTCGACTTCTCCGAATACGAGACCCCTGGTGGTGGGACCTGGCGGGTCGCCGGCGTCGCCGACTATTTCAGCAAGCATGAGTTCGGCTGGCACTGGTCACCGACCGCGAACCAGCACGACGCGATCGCCGGAGTCGAACTTGCTCTAGCGGAGGCCGAAGCGATGCTCGATGGCGTCACGCTCATCGATAACCTCACCGATCCGGAAACTGGCGAGATCGTTCCGATCACGCTGGTCACCGACAACGGAGGGCCGTTCCGGTCGTTCCGCTTCGAGCACTTCATCACCGCACACCCGCAGCTCAGGCATAGTCGGACTCGTGTCCGGACCCCTGGCCAGAACGGGATCCGTGAACGGGCCTTCCAGAGCTTGAAGTATGAGCGGCTCTACCGCGAGCAGATCGACGATGCGCTCGACCTCGCGCGCGAGGCCGATGCCCACCGCGCCGAGTTCAACACCATCCGACCCCACGAGGCCCTGGCCTGGAACCGGCCCTCAGAGGTGCAGCGCGACCTGGCCGACCCCACGATCCCCACCTTTCCCGAGCCCGAAATCCTGCCAACTACTTGACGCGGGACACTCCCAACACGTCCACGACATCGCCGAACGCCTCTTCGAAACGCCCCCACCACCGCAAGAGACTGGGGAAATTATGATTCTTCCGCAGAAGCGAGCGTGGACTTGAACGTCCAAAGCTTATTTACCACAAAATTTATGGGCATTGTGAGGGCAATCTGAATCAGATTGGCCCAATAGAGCGGGTTTCGCAACCCAGAAGACTTGTCAAAAATTCCAGGAGAGAGTCTGAGGGGTGAATTCGGGTGAAGAAGTGCAGTCGAGATAGCCAATCCCACTGCGAGGCTCGCTAGTCCTGTAGCTAAGAATAGAGAGTACTCTCGTAGCCACCCGCGTTGGTGCGCGCGTCGAAATGTCCACGCTCTATTAAGCTGGAAATTCCAAATGTTTGCAACCAGGAAAGCGGCCGTGAGAAATAAGTGGTACCAGCGCACATTGAATCCCCCTAGCAAGGGGATAGCTATATCCTCGGCGTGAATCGCGGCCAACCCGCGAGCCGATTTAGCTGCTATCACCAATGTCAACTGATTGATAAACACCCCAGAGGCTCCCACGACTGCAAAACTCGCGAACTGTCCGCCGTGGCGGCGACGGCGTTGCCAGGGAGTCTCATTGTTCACAGGACGGTAGTCTAGGGCGTCCGATGGCTAAGTTCGGGATCCGGGCTGCTCCGGTCGATGGTCCCCGTTACCTTGCTGGTGACCCCGTAGGGAGGGGTCACGGTCGCCGGGCCCGGCATGACTCAGTGCCCCTGTCATTGATGATCCGGGGGGGTGTTGTCACCGGGCCTGGTGGTGCCAGCCGACCGCTGATAGGGACATGGCCCAGCATTGAGGTCTCTTCGTAACGTGGGTGCCGGCAGCTGACGCATCACCAACCACGACGACCGTCGCTTCGATGCAAGGATGGTGGTCGTCATGAATCAGGACAGCGGCTTCGACATCTGGTGCGGGCTCGACGTTGGCAAACAAGACCACCACGCCTGCGCCCTCGACGCTGCCGGGAAGAAGGTCTTCGACAAGCCCCTGCCGCAAGACCAAGCCAAGCTCGAGGAACTCCTCGACAAGCTCCAGAGCCATGTCGGGTGCTGGTGGTCGTCGACCAGCCGAACACGATCGGCGCGCTACCGATCGCTGTCGCCCGGTCGATGGGCATTACCGTCGCCTACCTGCCCGGCCTGGCGATGCGCCGCGCGGCTGACCTCTACCCGGGCAACGCGAAGACCGACGCCCGCGACGCATACGTCATCGCGGACACCGCGAGGACCATGCCTCACACGCTGCGCCGGGTCGATGCCGGCGAGGAAACCCTGGCCGAACTCAAAGTGTTGGTGGGCTTCGATGAGGACCTCGCCGCCGAGGCGACCCGGTTGTCGAACCGCATCCGAGGCCTGCTCACCCAGATCCATCCCGCGCTGGAACGCGTTGTCGGACCCAGATTGGGCACCAAGCAAGGCCTGGCCGTTGTCGAACAACTCGGCGGCCCCCAGGCCATGGCAGCAGCGTCGAAATCGAAGCTGCTCAGGGTGATCACGAAGGCCTATCCGCGCAATGCGCAGGACTTCGCCGACGCCATCACCCAAGCTCTTACGGAGCAGACCGTCACCGTTGCAGGCACGGCAGCGGCCGAGCAGGTCCTGCCCAAGCTGGCCGCGTCGCTGCGTGCCACCTTGGATCAGCGCGCCGAGCTGGCTGTCCAGGTCGAGAAGGTCGTTGATGCTCACCCTCTTGCCGAGGTCCTGACCTCGATGCCAGGCCTCGGGGTCAGGACCGCAGCACGGATCCTGCTCGACGTCGGCGATGCCTCACAGTTCCCGACCGCCGGGCACTTGGCGGCCTACGCCGGCCTGGCCCCAGTGACTCGCCGTTCCGGCACCAGCATCCGCGGGGAGTTCCCCGCCCGCTCCGGGAACAAGCACCTCAAACGAACCCTGTTCCTGTCCGCCTTCGCCGCGCTCAAGGACCCGACCAGCCGCGCCTACTACGACCGCAAGCGAGCGCAGGGCAAGAAACACAACGCCGCCCTCATCTGCCTGTCCCGCCCACACTGTGATGTCCTGTTCGCGATGATCAAGAACCGGGAGCCCTACCGGGCCCCCGCCCCGACACCCTCACCCATGCCCCTCGTCGCTTGACGAGGAACATAGGGGCACCCCCCCCTGGGCCTCGGAAAGTCATAGCCAAGGGCCAGGGGGGTGTTTCGGTCATCTGTGGGCAAGGGGGCTTATACGAAGTCCCGCACGTAGCACCTGGTGCCCGAGGTGAAGCACTTCGCGTAGACCGAGGTCGAACTCTTGCCGGCAACAGAGTAGGTCACATCCCAGCCACCTGAGATGTCGATCTTTCCGGAGATGCTGGATGAACAACCGTTGAAAATGTCGACCCGCACTGCGCCGAAGTCGAACTCTTGGGACCAGCTGGCACAACTAGGGAGGGCTGCTTGGGCGGTCGTTGTCTGACCCACAAGTGCAGAAGCCGCCAAAATCGGCGTTAGGACCAACACTCGGAACTTTCGCATGGTAATAAACCTCGTATCTAAACATTAAGGAACTTGGCGAAGGTCGCAAGTGAATTTACTCCTTCCCTTCGACGGACGGCAGCGTTCGTTATTGTGCACGCTACACATCTAAAGCCCCCACGAGAAAGGAGTAGGAGTTGAATATTGCCTGAATAATTTCACAGACGATTATTAGTGATGAATCGGAATGCCTTTCGGAGGTTGGCTGTACACTCCCTTGACCTCCTCGCTTCTAGCTGGATCATTTGGACGGGATTGGCGTGCACGAGGGCGATCCGTGAGGAGGTGTCGGCGAAGTTCGGTGACTTCCATGGAGGTGACGTCGAGGGCCGCGGTCCCAGATCTCGAGGTGGGTTCCGCAGTTGGTGCAGTCGTGAGGCCTGCGTGTCCGTTGTCGGGGTGACAGACGTTACGCGTGGGTCCTGGTTGTGCCGCACCGCCCGGCACCCCATGCCGGGCGGTGCGGTGGAGGTTGCCGGGGCACCTGCGCTCCCCCGAGCGGTACAGGTGCCCCGGCTGGTCTGGGGTTGGTCATGTCCCGCGTCAAGCTTTCTGGCAGGCCGGTTGTGAGGGCATGATCGGCGTCGGAGAGCAGGAGGAACTGACCATGGGACGACCACCGGTGTTCAGTCCGGAGACCAAGACCAGGATCGTGCTGAGCGTGCTGGCCGGCGAGGTGTCGGTCGCCGAGGCGGCCCGTAAGGAGAAGGTCTCCGAGCAGTCGATCGGCCGATGGAAGGCCGAGTTCCTCGAAGCAGGCAAGACCGCGCTCGCGGCGGGCAAGTCGGGGCCGTCGACCCGGGAAGCGCATCTCGGGGCGCAGGTCGAGGACCTCACTTTGGCGCTCGGCGAGACAGCGGTCGAGCTGCGTGTCTGGAAGAAGAGTGCGGAGGGCCGGTTGAGCCCTTCGAAGACCTTGAGGTGATCCGGATCGACGAGGGAATTTCGACCTCGAGGTTCTGTGAGCTGCTCGACATTCCCGAACGGACCTGGCGGCGCTGGCAAGCCAGAGCCCGCGCAGGCCAGCCGACGAAGGGCCCGCGGCCCGCTCCAGCTCGCGATCAACACCGAGCCGCTGTGGTCGCGATGGCCAGCAAACATCCCGCCTGGGGACACCGCAAGATCTGGGCCATGGTCCGCCACGACGGCCACCTGGTCTCGCCATCAACGGTGTTGCGGATCATGGCCGACGAAGGGCTCCTGCTGTCGACGGCGGGTGAACCCTGAGCAGGAATCGACGGGCAAAAACTGAGCAGCCCGGAGGAACCTGTCAGGGGTGATCACTTTGGAGGATTGGGCCGAGATCCGTCGGCTGCACCGTGCTGAAGGCCTATCTAAGGCCGCCATCGCCCGCCACCTGGGCATCTCCCGCAACACCGTCTCCGCCGCTCTCAAGTCCGACCGGCCACCCCAGTACCACCGCCCACCCACCGGGTCCTTGGTCGACCCGTTCGAGACACAGATTCGTCAGCTCTTGGCGCAGTACCCGACGATGCCGGCGACGGTGATCGCCGAACGCATCGGTTGGCGCCACTCCATGACGATCCTCAAGGACCGCATCCGCATCCTGCGGCCGTACTTCCAGCCACCGGACTCCGCCGACCGGATCACCTACCAGCCCGGCGAACTCGCCCAGTGCGACCTGTGGTTCCCCGCCACACCGATCCCCGTTGGGCATGGCACCGAACGGATCCTGCCGGTGCTGACCATGACCTGCGGCTACTCCCGCCACACCAGCGCGGTGATGATCTGTTCCCGCAAGGCCGGCGACAGACCGGCATGTGGCACATCCTTACCCAGTGGGGGCGCGTCCCCAAGACACTCGGCCGAGGCCGCCGCGTTCACCGGCACCCTCGGCGTCCGCCTCCACCTCGCCCCGCCCCGCGACCCCGAGTTCAAGGGCCTGGTCGAACGACGCAACGGCTACCTCGAAACGTCCTTCCTGCCCGGCCGGGTCTTCACCAGCCCCGCCGACTTCAACACCCAGGTCACTGACTGGCTCACCACCCACGCCAACCAGCGCCGCATCCGCGCCGTGGGCGCCAGCCCCGCCGAGCGCTGGAACACCGACCGGGCCGCGATGCTCGACCTGCCACCCTTGCCGCCTGTCGTTGGCCTGCACCACCGGGTCCGGCTCGCCCGGGACTACTACATCCGCCTCGACGGCAACGACTACTCCGCAGACCCGCGCGCGATCGGCCGGTTCGTGACCGCGACCACCACCGGCGACCAGGTCCGCATCCTGTGTGACGACGCCCTGGTCGGGCTCCACACCCGCTGCTGGGCCACGGGCCAGACCATCACCGACCCCGCCCACCAGCGCATCGCCCACGACCTGCGCCACGCCTACAACCAGCGCACCCGCCACTCCCCCGGCCACCCGCACCCACGACGACGGACACGCCGTCGCGATCCGCGCCCTGCCCGACTACGACGCCCTGTTCGGCGTCGACTTCCACACCCACCAAGGAGCCTCATGACCACCAAGACCACCGCCCCGGATGCCGAGGCCGACACTGCTGCTGGCTTCGCGGCCGCAGCGTCTGCCAGTCAGGACGGGGAACGCATCGCCTCCCAGCTCGCCTTCCTCACCCGCGTGCTCAAGATGCCCACCATCGCCAAGACCTGGGCCGAGATCGCCGACCAGACCCGCGACCTGGGCTGGTCCCACGAGCAATACCTCGCCGCCGTCCTCGAACGCCAGGCCGCCGACCGGGAAGCCGCCGGCACCATGATGCGGATCCGCACCGCCCACTTCCCCGCCATGAAGACCCTCGAGGACTTCAGCTACGACCACCTCCCATCCCTGCGCCGCGACCTGCTAGCCCACCTCGCCACGAGCACCTACGTGTCGAAGGCCGAGAACGTGGTCCTGCTCGGCCCTCCCGGCATCGGCAAGACCCACCTCGCGATCGGCCTGGGCATCAAGGCCGCGCAGAACGGTCACAGCGTCCTGTTCGACACCGCCAGCGCCTGGATCAGCCGGCTCCAGACCGCCCACCAGGCAGGGCAACTCGACGCCGAGCTCAAGAAGATCAAGCGCTACCGCCTGGTCATCGTCGACGAGGTCGACTACCTGCCCTTCGACGCCGACGCAGCCAACCTGTTCTTCCAACTCGTCGCATCCCGCTACGAACAAGGCTCCATCATCGTCACCAGCAACCTTCCCTTCGGCCGCTGGGGCGAAACCTTCCCCGACGACGTCATCGCCGCCGCCATGATCGACCGCCTCGTCCACCATGCCGAAGTCCTAGCCCTGTCAGGCGAGTCCTATCGCACCCGCGCCCGCCGAGAACTCCTCGCCAAAGACCGGGACAACTAATCCCCACCGAGGGGCGTGACATTCCTAAACTGCCGATGACAGCGCGGTCGGCCACGTCCTGGGGCTCAAGGCCTACCACTTCCTGGGCGGTCCCTGCGGTGAGATCTCGGCACTCGCCAACCATGCGGCCACGCACCCGTCAGACCCCGTGGTCGCCGTGGTGGCCGTGTATGGCCGGACCGGTCAGGTGATCGCGCCGTGCGGCAAGTGTCGCCAGGTTCTCCACGATCTGGATCCTACGATCCAGTGCGTGGTGCGCGGCAGTAATGGCCTCGAAGCCATGACCGTCTCAGAACTGCTCCCCCACGCATATGACTGGCGCTCCGCCGAACAGGCCCAGCGCATCTACATGTGGGAGGGCTACGAACCCTCGATCCGAAGCGGCGCCAAGCGCCAGACCATCCGCATCGACGACCCCTTCCATGAAGGTGCAGCCACAATCGTCTTCGAGAAGGACAGCGGTGATGTTGTCACCATGGCGGCGAAAGTGACCTCCGTCACCGCGGTCCGGCGCTGCGACCTCACCGAGGAGCATGCACGCAACGATGGCTTCAGCTCCCTTGCCGAACTCCAAGACGCTCTCGACACCCACTATCCCGGCCTGGGCGGCGACGACCCCACAGACGTGGTCACCTTTGAACTGCAGTGACCAACAACTACTGACTCTCATGCCGCAGGTCGCTTGCGCGGCCTGGTCAGTTTTCAGGCGTCGATCTCTGCTCAGATTTCGGCCGACGTTGACACATACCGCCACACGATCCGGTGGACGGCGTCGGCGACCTGCGCGTCCGAGACCGTGCGGGCGCTGACCCGACCCCTGGCCCAACAACGGTAGGTCCGTGCGGCGACCTGGCAACCCTGCTCGCGCAGCACCCGACAGATCGACTCGACCGCATGGCCCTCGACACGAAGCATGTCGATGAAACCCAAGATCATCGGTTGCGGGGGTCGAGTTCCCCCACGAAGAAACTCGTGGCCGCCTTCAGGATCGCCACGTCTTCTCGCAGCCGCTTGTTCTCGGCCTTCAGCTTCTTGATCTCCTCCAGCTCAGCGCTGGTCGTTTCCCGGCCGGGCCCCGGAATCGACCTCGGCCTGGTTCACCCACCGCCGCAACGACTCCTGCCGACCCCCGCCTGCCGGGCCACGGCCTCCAGCACCTTCGACTCGGTCGGGTACTCCGAGCGGTGCTCCTGCACCAGCCGCACCGCCCGGGCACGGACCTTCTCATCGATCACTTTCGGCATGACTGCATCCTCTCGAACTCAAACGGATGCGGCATCAAACCCGGGGCGCTTCATCTTGGAACAGCGAGTTTGGCCGCTGCTGATCCTGCCGAAGACCCCGGCCCCTCACCTCACCGGACCTCGACTACCCGCCCCACCTCAGGTCCGAAGAGCCAGATTGGGGCGGGGTCGAATGCTGTCTGGGGGATTACGGGCGGCCTGCTCGAAGACCGTGGCTTGCCGCGGGACAGTCTGACCCTAACCAGCACATCCGACCGGTCCACTGCCACTGACGGGCCCGTCGACGCAGATAGGCCCCGCCGCATACGGCTGCGGGCCGCCATCACGATGATGGCGGCCCTCACCCCGTTCTATAAGCTCCTTTTTGTCATCCAGACCATCAGAATCAGGACCCAGACCACGATCCCCGCTAAGAGGTATAGGCGTAAGGTTTCATCTATCACACCACCTCCATAAAGTCCCATGACTACCGCCAAGGGCGAGGCAATCAAAATGAATGCCAAGCGAGCTTCCCTTTTTGACATCTTCTCTCACTTCGCTACCGGGAACCTAAACTCTTTCTTCGATTAAGCGCACTCGCTTACTAAAGGGGAAGACCTCCCAAAGCCCCAAACACTGCGCCTTGCAGAACTTCACCAGCAATCTCTCTCGAGGAGTAGCCCCGCGCGAGGCCAATGTGCAGCCCTGCCGCAGCCCCAGTTACCATTCCCACTCCCGCGTAGCAGCCAGCAACCGCCGCGCCCGCAGCGAGACAAAACCCCTTGGCTACTTGTCCCGCAGCGAACTGAGTCAAACCATTGGAGAAATCTTCCATATTGGCCAGTCCGCTCGGGTCCAAGTCCCAAGAGCCAGAAATCGCATAGAACAGGCGTTGCGCTGGCGGATTGCGCCAACGCAACGCCCGTTCTATTGAGTGGTTCATCTGAGCGCGTGCGAGATTGTCTGAATCCCCATCATTCTCCCCGTCGACTCTCGATAGTCAGAATTCCAAACGAAATCATCGCTGGAACCAACCCGATGGCGACTACATACAATACTGCCCGTTCACCCCTAGGATCTAGACCTATCCGAGACGCACCTGTTGCGATGAGCCCAGCACTGAGGGCTAGGCCCAACCAGAGGTACCTTCGCACAACTTCGACCCCGATATCGAAGTGGGCTTGCGACGGGTTCTTCACGAGACGAATAGAATGCGCCAAGGGCATGGCGTATAGGAGCAGGCCAAAAAACCACTCGTTGATAGGCGTCATTACCGCGAGGCAAAGACCAAGCGCAAGCCCAAGGAAGGTCAGCGCCCTCATGATGGTGATGTAGGTCTTCATTTAACCTCCGATGCTCCGCATGGCGGAGAACTTCTCGCCTGCACGTACTCCAAGCCCTCCGGCGATGTATCCCACTGCGGCGCCTCCGGCGGCTTGTGCGGATTCACTCAAGGATCCACCCGTCATATCTGTTGCCGCGAAGGTGGCCGCCGTCGTGACTAGGAGACCACCTGCATGGCAGTAGAGCATCACCCCACATGCACCACGGGCGAATCCTCCAGCGAGGCTACCAAAACCAGCGCCCGCCAATGTGGATGTCCATCCGAGACCACTTGGATCGACGTTGTTGATGGGGTTGGCTGCGGCGTAGAGGTAGGGGTTTTGTTCTTGACCGCTGGGGTCGGCGGTGGTGAAGCGTGCGATCGACGGGTCGTACCAGCGCGCTCCCATGCGGATCAGGCCGGTGGAGAAGTCACGGGGCAGTCCGACATACATGAGGATGTTGGCTTTGGCCTCGTCGCTCCAGCGGAAGTAGTCGCGTGGTTGGCCGTAGGGGTCGTAGCGGTAGAAGGCTTCCTTGTCGCCGGCATCGTTGCTCATCGCCAGCACCGAGCCTTGACGGTCCTTGTGGAAGTAGATCATCTTCCCACCCACCTGGTAGCCGAGGGTCTGCCCGGTGGGCAGAGTGAACAGTGAGACTTGTCCTTGGTTGTTGGGACTGGTGTAGGAGTCCATCCCGACCGGGTTGTAGGTGAAGGATTTGAACCGCCCCGGAGTTTCCGGAGACTTGGTTTGGTGGCTCAGGCGGTGAGCCTGGGTCGATGGTAGTGGAGGTCTTCTGCCTGGATCGGGGTGAGGTCGTCCAGGGCCTCGTGGGGACGGATGGTGTTGTAGAAGTCGACCCAGCGCAGGGTTTCGAGCTCGACGTGCTCGACGCTGCGCCACGGTCCTTCGGGGCGGATGAGCTCGGCCTTGAACAACCCGATCGTGGACTCGGCCAGGGCATTGTCGTAGGGGTCGTGGTTCGACCCGACCGACGCATCGACGCCGACCTGGACCAGCCGCTGGGTGAGGGCAAAACTGACGTATTGCGACCCGGCATCGGTGTGGTGGACCAACCCGTCCAGGCGCGTGATGCCGTGCTGCTGGCGTGACCACAAGGCGTGCTCGAACGCGTCGAGGACCAGGTCTGTGGTCATGCGGGTAGCGGCGCGCCAGCCCACGATCCTACGGCTGAACACGTCGATCACGAACGCGACGTAAACCATTCCCGACCATGTCGGGACATAGGAGAAGTCCGCGACCCACAACCGGTTCGGCCGAGCCGCCCAGAACCCCCGATCGACCAGGTCAGCCGGCCGCGGGGCCCCGTCCGAAGGCATGGGCTTGAACCTGCGCCGACGCGTCGCCCCTTGCCAGCCCTCGGCGCGGTAGAACCGCTCGATCGTGCAACGAGCCACATCATGGCCTTGCGAGCGCAGGAAGATCCACATCTTGCGCGCACCGAAGCGGGTCAGGAACCGATTGGCTTCGCGCAGCTGGCGCATCAGGTCGACGAGCTGCTGGTCACGGCGGGCTCTGGCCGAGACCCGACGGGCCCGGGCCTCGTAGTAGGTGCTCGGGGCGATCTGGCAGCCGTGCTCACGCAGGACCTTGCAGATCGGCTCGACCCCGAACCGGCCACGATGGGCGTCGACGAAATCGACTAGTACCTGCCGGGGCGGTCGAGCTCCGCCGCGAAGAAAGCCGAGGCTGCCTTCAAGATCTCGTTCGCGCGGCGCAGCTCGGCGTTCTCCCGCTTCAGCCGTTTCAGCTCGGCCGATTCCTGGCTGGTCACCCCAGGGCGGACGCCCTGGTCGATCTGGGCCTGCCGCAGCCACTTGCGCAGCGTCTCGGGCGAGGTGATCCCCAACTTCGCAGCCACCGACCTGATCGCGGCGAACTCGGTCTCGTGCTCCTCGCGGGACTCCATCACCAGACGAACAGCCCGCTGGCGCAACTCGAGCGGGTACTTCGAAGGACGTGCCATGAGAGTGATCCTTTCAACGAATTCACTCTCCAGACATGCCGGGGCGATTCAAAGTTCATCCCCCAACTCACCGCAGTCCAAGTGGCATGGCCCATGTTCCGCTTCGACGCCCAAGAGAAGATCCTCCTCCTCTGGGCCACCGACACCTACCGCCGACAACTCAATACATAGGGCTGGATGTCGGCTCTGCCAAGCGTGGCGAACCCATCCTCGCCCGCTTTAGCAATATGGAGTCAGCAACAGGACTATGGGGAATTGCCTCGAACACCTGAGCGGCGCAGCCTTTGCACTTCGTGACCAGCCACACACGATTGCAGAATGCAGCGGGCTGCCATCATCAGATGACAGCCCGCTCAAGATTTGAATCACAAAATACTGTGCACTTCCTTAGGGCGCTAGCTATTGCACGTAGACGAGGGTGATTGGGGTAGTTCTTCTACTTATGATCACATCGACTATTATTCCACAGTGGCGCCGACACCCAACCAATTGATGGCACCAGGATCAGGACAAGCAAGAGGATCGCGATCTCCGTTGATGGCTTGGTTGCTCCAGCGATGAATCCCGCGATGAGGCTGATGATTGCAATCGGCAGCAAGGAATGCTTGAATCTTCGGTCTACCTCTGGATTGCACTGTAAACGCTTCAATCGAGCCACCCATTCTCTGTTGCTGCGCGCCCCAATGCATGGCCCACTCCGATCATAGTTCCTGCCGTTGTCCCCATAGCTGTGCCCACCGCACCTACTGCGAGGCAACCGCCGATTCCTCCACTAATTCCTCCTCCTATGCAACCAGCTGTAGCTCCCAATCCTGCCCCTGCCCCTGAGAATGTAGCGATCGTTCCTGCGGCATCTTCAAAGTTGTAGAGACCATCTGGATCGACGTTGTTGATGGGGTTGGCTGCGGCGTAGAGGTAGGGGTTTTGTTCTTGACCGCTGGGGTCGGCGGTGGTGAAGCGTGCGATCGACGGGTCGTACCAGCGCGCTCCCATGCGGATCAGGCCGGTGGAGAAGTCACGGGGCAGTCCGACATACATGAGGATGTTGGCTTTGGCCTCGTCGCTCCAGCGGAAGTAGTCGCGTGGTTGGCCGTAGGGGTCGTAGCGGTAGAAGGCTTCCTTGTCGCCGGCATCGTTGCTCATCGCCAGCACCGAGCCTTGACGGTCCTTGTGGAAGTAGATCATCTTCCCACCCACCTGGTAGCCGAGGGTCTGCCCGGTGGGCAGAGTGAACAGTGAGACTTGTCCTTGGTTGTTGGGACTGGTGTAGGAGTCCATCCCGACCGGGTTGTAGGTGAAGGATTGGTCATGGGCCCAGGTGAGGTTTCGTGTCCCGGTGGGCAACACCTGGGCGTGGGTGAAGTTGAACACCTGGTTGGTGTCGGGCAGTGTCCACTGCGCCACGTCACCGATGCTGCTGGTCTTGACCGCGGTACGGCCGCGCACGCTGCCGGGCAACCAGCCACGCGAGGCGGTCTCGTCACCGTTGGCGTCCCAGCCGAATCCGTCAGTGCTGCCATCGGCCACGGTCAACTGGTCGGCCCGGTTGTGGTCGAAGGTACGCGTCGAGGCCAACGCATTGTCCCTGTTGCCGGCCCCGGCACCGCTGATGGTCTGACGGGTGCGGTTGCCGTTGAGGTCGTAGGCGTAGGTGAACGACGCATTCACCGCCCCGGTGGTGGTCTTCTCCACCGCCGAGGTCAACCGGTTCATCGAGTCGTAGCCATAGGTGGTGGTAGCCCCGGCCGGCACGAAGTCACCCGTGGAATCCACCATGGTCTGCACATTGACCCGATCCGCGCCGCCGACCGAATACCCATAGGACTGGGCCAACAGGGTCTGCGGGCTGGCCCCGCCACGAGCGGAGGTCACACTGGTCATCCTGCCAGAAGCATCCCAGGTGGGGGTGGTGGTCACATTGCCCGGGAAGACCTGCGTCGACAACCGCCCAGTGGTGCTGTTGTACCCGAACTTGACACACCCGCTCGGCAGGTTCGCATTCGCCGATCCCTCCAACGGGCACGCAGTCTGGTTCCATGCCGCCGAGGTGATCTGGTTGGCCTTGTTGTAGGTATAACGCGTGGGTTGAGCACCCACCACGCTCATCACGTCGATGTTGCCGGCACCATCACGACCCACCCACCGGGCCTGTCCCTTGTCATTGGTGACCTTCGACAACCGGTTCTGCGCATCGTAGTCGAAGACCTGGGCATCAATGTTGTGCAGGTTGCCATCGGCATCATGCACCCGCAGCTGCTCGGTTTGTGGCCCCGCTGGCGTCGCACCATAGGTCGCCTTGACGAACCGGTCGGCCGCGTCGTACTCATAACTGTTCGTGGCGCCGCTGCCCTTGGTCACCGAGGTCACTCTCCCCAACGAGTCATAGGTGTAACTGACCACACCCAACGGCGACGGCGGCGTGACCTTGACCAGGTTGCCCTGATCGTCATACAGGTAACGAGTGGTGTTGCCCTTGGCATTGGTCACCGAACACAACTGCCCCGCAAACTTCGAACAATTCGTGGCAATGTCCGTGGAGCCGGGCTTGGCATACGTCTTCTGGACCTTCGCCCCACCGTCCGCCGTCGTGTCCTGCGCGGAGAGTTGGTTGCCTGCCGCGTCGTACAGGTAGCGGGTGGTGTTGCCCGCATCATCGGTGCTGCATTGCTGCAGATCGGTCGCGGTCCCGGAGGTGGTGGTCACCCCACACTCTCCGGCACTGTAGGACGCACCGCTGGAGGCGCCGGTGGGCATCGACACCTTGATGGGGTTGTTGTTGGTGTCGTAGCTGAACTTCGTGATCGCGGTCGCATCGGCTTCCCAGGCCGAGGCGATCATCGAGTTCGACGTCCAACTGCGGTTCTTCGTCACACCCATCGGATCAACCACCGTGGTCACCCGACCAGAACTGTCCAGGCTATGGGTCCACCGATTACCCAACGGATTGCTCACCACAGTCGACCCCGCATTCCACACGAAACGAGTGCTCTGCTGGGTGCCGGCACCACCCAACTGCGTGTACCGACTCACCGAGGCCACCCGCCCCGAGGTGTCATAGGCAACATCGACCACCACAGTGCGAGCCGTCTGGATACGAGACAAACGCCCCGAGGCGTCATAGCCATAGTGGGTCTGCTGCCCCAACGGATCCTTCACCACCGACAACCGACCCGACGCATCATAGGAGTAGGCCATCGTGCGCCCCGCCGAATCAGTGATGCTCACAATCCGATCCGCCGCATCATAGCCATAGGTCGTCACCCGACCAGCCGCATCCGCCGCACTCGCCACCCGCTGACCAGCCTTCGACACCATCGCCTCGTAGAAATAACTCACCCCCACACCATTGCGGTCCGTCACCTTGGTCAAGTTGCCCCCAGCATCAAACCGCATCGTGGTCCGCGACCCATTGGCCACCAGCGTGAACGAACCATCCACATTCTTGGTCAGCTTCGCATTCAACCCCGCCGGCGCCGTCCACGACGTCCCCGACCCGGTAAACACGGCCCGAAAACCCGACTGGCCACGAAACACGATCTGGCTGGCCCCAATCTCCAACCCCACATCATGGCCACCAGCCAAACCCCAACGCTGCCCGAAACCACCCGTGCGCGACGACAACGAATTGTAGAAACGATCATTGCTGATCACCGCACCCGGAGCATTGTTCGCCAAATCCTGCGCCCGCACCACCAAATTACCGTTGCCCAAATTCACCCCCACACTCAACCCATCCCGCACCCCGAACTCCTGCATCCCATAAAACCCCTGAACCCCCAGACCAGGAGCAGCAACACCAGCATCCACCGACGAAACAGCCGCATCCGCCACCCGCGACGACGCAGCAGCCGCCTGCCCCTCCCGGTCCACGATGTAACGCCACCGCTTCGACTTGTCCGGCGCCTTCCCCCTCGGCACCCTGTTCAACTTCGCCTTGCCAGGGGCCCTCCACGTCGACTTCGCCACCGCATCCTTCACCGACCGCGGCACCGGCACCGCAGCCGGCGCAGCAACACCAGCACCCACATCCGAAAACAAATCATCACCATCACTCGGGGCAGCAAACACACGCCCCTGACCCGTCAACCCACACGACAACACCGTCGCGGTCGACAACATCAACCCCACAACCCTACGCGACCTTGGGGGGCGAACAGCAGACATCACAAATCCCTTCACTGGAACAAAAATGACAACCCGCGCAGCCCCCGAAACAACAACCGAGCCTGACCACATCGTCCGCTCCGCCCAGACACCCCACCACCCCCCAAAGGGTATACTCGACCACACCGTGAGCACTTCACAAAGGCTCGCAATCAACCCGTATTCCGCCGGGCTCATAATCCCTGCTACTGGCCAGTCGGGACTGCCCCGGGTTTGGTTGACACTGACATCTCAGGTCCGTGAGGGCCTGGTGAGAGGATGCATGTCATGCCCAAGCCCCATCCCCAGGAGTTCCGTGACGACGTGATCGCGGTGGCCCGCAAGGGCGAGGCGCCGATCGGCCAGATCGCGAAGGACTTCGGGATCAGTGAGTCCTGCCTGCGCAACTGGCTGGCCTAGGCCGACCGTGTCGATGCCCCAGCCGGTTCGGTCGCGAGCCAGTCAGCGGCCGAGCTGCGGGAGGCGAAGAAACGCATCCGGCTGCTGGAACAGGAGAACGAGGTCCTGCGCCGCGCCGCGGCCTACTTGTCTCGTGACATCAACCCACAATGATGTTCCCCTTGGTCACCGACATGGCCCGTGCCGAGGGGACGATCCGGGTGCGGGTGGCGGTCTCGTGCCGGGTGTTGGGATTCTCCCGCCAGGCCTACTACTCCTGGCTCGCCTGCCCCGTCTCCCAACGGGACTGGGACGATGCCCACCTGATCAACGCGGCGATCGACCTGCATCGTGAGGACCCCGGCCTGGGATACCGCCTCATCGCCGATGACCTGCCCGAGGTGGGCATCACTGCTGGCGAGAACCGAGTCCATCGACTCTGCAAGCTGCAGCGGATCCGCTCGTTCCACTCGGTCAAGAACGGTTCGTGGACCAAGTCTGGCCCGCCGGTCCACGATGTTCTGGTGCAGCGCCGGTTCTGCGCCGAGGGCCCCAACCGGTTGTGGTTGACCGACATCACCGAGCATCGCACCAGGGAGGGCCAGCTGTACTTGTGTGCGATCAAGGACGTCTGGTCCAACCGCATCGTGGGCTATTCGATCGACACGCGCATGAAGAAGCGGATCGCGATCAACGCCCTGCGGATGGCCCTCCAACGCCGAGGCCGGGTCGCTGGCTGCATCGTCCACTCGGACCGGGGCAGCCAATTCCGAGCCCACGCATTTCTGGCCGAGTTGACGACCCATGACCTCACAGGATCCATGGGTCGGGTCGCCTCAAGTCCCGACAATGCAGCCATGGAGAGCTTCTTCGCCCTGCTCCAGAAGAACGTCCTCAACCGCCACCCATGGGCCAGTCGAGCCGAGTTGCGGCTGGCCATGATCACCTGGATCGAGAAGTCCTACCACCGCCGCAGACGTCAACGGCGCCTCGGCAAGCTCACCCCAGTAGAGTTCGAAACAGTCCACCAGACGACCACCCAGGCCGCCTGACCTACCCCCTAGAAACTGTCAAGCAAACTGGGGGCAGTCCCACCGCTGCTGGATGCCTTGGGCCCCGACTTCAGCTCTGCGTTGGCTCACTCGCATGGGGCCTTGGCGGCTCTGGCCAAGACACCCGCTGACCAGAACTTGATACTCATGGCCCCTAGCGACCCCAGACGCCCGCGCCCACTCAGACGGGCACAGTCAACTGCACTAGCAATTCTTGGCCATGTTCCCGTCATCAACCAGCCTCTCGCCCGCTGGCTGAGGCGACGGTGTTTCGCAGCGACCGGACTTGCCACACCAATCGGCGCACCGCTGCCCCTCGCTGACGCGGCGGCACGGCTTCGAGACCCAGGGACACCAGTGGCGCTGCGACCGCGAACATGGGCGCTGACTTCACCCAACGACCCGCGCCACAACGAGCAGCTCCTACTCGGTCAGGCCTTGGGGGCAGTCCACCTCGAGGTCCCTGGAGGGCACATGTTCCGCTAACCCACCCTGAGCAGACCGCTGCAGCCATCCATGCTCTGATATCCAACGCTGATTGAGGTAGCGCCGGGCGACAGGCGAGCGTCTCATGCCCCGGATCGCGGTTGACGCCGCGGCTGGCCTCAGGTGTAGTCGACACATGAACGTTGCCAGCCCCCAGGAGTCATCCCTGCTGCTGGTTGTGCCTGAGGCCGAACGTGCCGTCAGAGAGCACCGTGCCGAGTTTGACCTCGCGGCTCGAGTTGGTGTCCCGGCCCACATCACGGTGGCCTACCCTTTCAAACCGGTCGACATCATGGCCGTCAAGGACATCGAACGACTGCGAGAGTTGTTTCGGACAGTCAATCCTTTCTGGGTCGAGCTCCGCACGACAGGTTGGTTCGGCGATGATGTGCTCTTCCTCGCGCCGGATGACTCCACGCCGATCATCGAACTCACTGGGCAGGTCGAAGACGCGTTCCCGGAATACCCCATCTACGGCGGCCAGTTCGAGGGCATCCAGCCGCACCTGACCATCGGTCATGGCTGCGGGGCAGACACTTTGCGACGCATCGAGGGTGCGGTCTTGCCATGGCTCCCCGTCGCTCACCATGCGACGGCCATCCAGTTGTGGTCCGGTCCTGCACTCGCCACTCAACGTCCGGGATGGAAGCTGGTCGAAGAGTTCCCTCTGGGTGGGTAGCGCCCCCACTCTGTTGAGAAGACTGGGTCCGCTGTTGAGGCGCTCCTCATGCCCTCGGGCAACTAGATCGGTGCCGAAAGTGCGCCCTGCCCGTCAGAACTGCAGTTGAGCGCGGACGAGATCGGCCTGCTCGTCGAGGACAGCACGATCGGGTCTCTGGAAGTCACCGCCGAGGACAATTCCATCATCGGGAGTGCGTGGGATGACGTGCAGGTGGGCGTGGAAGACCGTCTGGAGGGCAACCTCGCCGTCGGCAAGGAACAGGTTGATGCCCTCTGTCGGCATCGTCGAGTCCCGGAGCGCTTGGGCCAGCCGCTGAGCGACGGTCATCATCCGCGCAGCGTCGTCTGGATCCAGGTCCACGAGGTGGGGTGCGTGCTGCTTCGGAATCACCAGGAGGTGTCCCGGGGTGATCGGCTCGATGTCCATGAACGCCGTGACTCGATCATCCTCGTAGACGCGGCTCGCTGGCAGGTCACCATCGACAATGGCGCAGAACACACAGTCCATGAACAGACCATACCGACCCAGGCCTGTCCCACGAGGCAGATCAAGTCACACGCTGGGCACTGCAGACGTCACACGCACCTGGGCGACGGCGCAGATCTTGCGTGAGGCAGATCCGGGACGGCGCGAGAGCTGCCCGTCGGCACGGTGGTCGGCGTCGCAGCAGGGCTCAGCATGAGGTAGCTCGACTGCAGGGCCCGGTCAGCACCTCGCACCGTCGCGCTACCCACCGCGGCCAGCTTCGCCAACACTGGTTCCGGGACGGTCACGTTCGCGCGGCCCTCGAGGCGCTCGAGCTTGAGCCACGCGACCTGCAGCTCGGAGCCGTTGGGTGGCAGTGCAGCTGCCAGCATCGGGGCAACGAGCTCCGCTGGGGCCTTCAACGCACCGGGATGGACAGGCTGGCTGCTGACGACGGCGACATGCCGCGTCAGGCTCAGGGCCGTGACCGCAGCATCCCAGGACCGCGACTCGCCTCCGCCAACGGGCACGTCACGGCTGGCGCGCATGAGCCTCGTGGTGGCGGCCATCAGGTCGGGGTCGACCCGCTCCCCCGGCGACATCAGCTTGGCCCACTGCCGATGATGCTCACCCCACGCCCGCAAACTCCTGGCCAGCGCCGGCTTGATCGCTGCGCTGTAGTCCACGAGAGCTTCGCTGCTCCGCCTCGCCTGGGCTTGGGCGATGGCGTCCACCGCGACCAGCACCGAACCCGCGGCCCGGGCCGTCACCAACTGCGTCATCACCGACGGCCCCCGAGCACAGCGATCCACAGCACGCGCCCACTCCATCACTGCCGTGCTGAACTCACTGGCGACATCGGGACGATGCGTGTCCGGCGCGTTTCCGTGCAGGGCAGCATCTAGGCCCAGCTCGACCGCGCGCACCGCGCCCAGCAGCTCAGCATCCTCCGCCCTGGTCGCGACCTTCGACGTGGCGTGTGCCGCCAGGTACGTGACGTGCACCAGCTCACGCTCCACACCATGCGTGGGCCTGATCTGACCGACGGCGTCCGCCACTGCCACCATCGCCGGTGCCGGTGACGCTGTCGTCCAGGAACGCGACCGGAGAACCTGCGTCAAGGCCGACGCCGACACCTCCAGAATCGACGCAGCATCCGCGTCATGTCCGGCTCGCTGGCTGGCAGCGTCGACGACGTAGGCCAAGCCCATCACCGATGCCGCCACGTCACCGGGATCGTCGACGAGGAGGCGACGGGCCAGCCGGTCTGCCTCCGACGGCCTTAGCGCAGGCACCGGTACTCCCCGACCAGATCGCACACCAGCGCGACCACCGCACTCGTCCCCACGGGATAGGCGCCAATCGCCAACCGACGCAGCTCCCGCTCAACCTCCTCCAACACCGCCAGGACGCCGGGCTGCTCGACCTCCACCGGGACGGGAACCACGACGGGCTCCAACAGTGCGGTGGCGGACCACAGTGCCTCGTTCACCGCCGTGTCGCGCTGGAACGCGGCCAGCTCCTCGAGATCCCACGTGGCCAACCGGGAACGCTCCGCCGCGGTCAGCAACAACCCGACCGCGCGCTCCAGGCTCCGCATGCCATCAACCGTTGCCATCACACCCGCCTTCCGCCCGGCCACCCTGGCCGTCGTTCACAGGCACAACCCACCAGGCGACCCGGGTGCTCGCGAAAGCCCGGTACCGAGACGCTACTCGTCGTCTCCGGTGGAAGCGGTGAGGCGTCGAAGTCGGCCGACCTCACGGACGCTGAGCCCGCCAGCGCACCACTCCGCCACCTGCGTGGCTGTCAGCCCGTGGACGGTCACCATCTCCTCGATCAGCGCGCCGGCGCGCGCCTCCGCCTCGGCCAACGCCTTGGCTCCGGTGCGCAGCTCCACCTGGACGCGCACCGCCAGCTCGGTCAGCACCGACTCCCGTTCGCGCTGCTGCTGCAACCGCGCCACCCGAGCCTCATGAATCGCTCGCCTCGCAGCCACCCGTTCCTGCTGACGTCCCATCGACCTTCGCCCCCTCCCGAACCACCCTGACGAAGACCCAAGCGAACCCGACGCCCCCGGTGCTCACCAGCCACCAGGACGAACCCCAGGGGAAACACGAGCCCATCAAGCGCCACACACCTCTTGCACTCAGGGCAGGACTGAATCGCCCCGGTGAGTCCGGGGACTCAGTGGTGTGACAGTTCCAGCTCCTCGACGGGCTGGTTGTGGCCAGCGTAGTAGGCCTGCTCCAGCTCGGCGGGTGGGATGTCGCCGCAGTATTCGTACATGCGTCGGTGGTTGAACCAGTCGACCCATTCCGCGGTGGCGAACTCGACCTCATCAACCCCTCTCCACGGCCCCTGCGGCTTGATCAGCTCGGTCTTGAACAACCGGTTGACCGTCTCGGCCAGGGCGTTGTCGTAGCTTGAGCCGACCGATCCGACCGACGCGGCGATACTGGCCTCGTCCAGGCGTTCCGACAACGCAATCGAGGTGTACTGGGCAGGTTCAATCGGTCGTTGCAACACCAGCGTGTTGAAGTGATCGTAGTTGTTCGTCAAAGACCTCGGCGGGGGTCTTCCATTTGAGGCTCTTGCGGGGCCGGCTATTGAGGGTGTGGGCGACGGCTTCCAGATCCTCTGCTGTCCAGCGGGACAGGTCGGTTCCCTTGGGGAAGTACTGGCGCAGCAGCCCGTTTGTGTTCTCGTTGCTGGGCCGCTGCCATGGGCTGTGGGGTCAGCGAAGTAGACCTTGGTCCCGGTGGCCAGCGCGAAGGTGGCGTGGGCGGACAGTTCCTTGCCGCGGTCCCAGGTGATGGTCTTGCGCAACTGCTGCGGCAAGGCTGGGATCGACGCGGCCAGGGCGGTGTTCATCGCGACCGCGCCGTAGCCGCCCAGGGATCGTCCGTTCTTGACCGGCGGGGTCTGGACCCAGCCCTCCAAGCGAGGCAGATGGACCAGGATCGTGGCGCGGCTGTGTCGCTCGACCAAGGTGCCGATCGCGGAGCGGCCGGTGCCGATGATCAAGTCGCCTTCCCAATGGCCGGGAACAGCCCGATCAGTGGCCTCGGCGGGCCGTTGACTGAAGACGACATCAGAGGTGACATGGCCTTGGGGCTTGTTCCGCGAACGCTTACGTGGCGAGCGCAGAGCTCTGCCGGTGCGCAGGCAGGCCACCAGTTCCCGCTTCAGCGCCCCGCGACCCTCGATGAACAAGGATTGATAGATCGCCTCGTGACTGATCCGCATGGACTCATCATCGGGGAAGTCAATGCGCAGCCGGTGGCTGATCTGCTCTGGGCTCCAGGCCTTCGACCAGCGCCGATCGGCCCGGTGGGGCTTGTTCAACCCCTTCCAGGCCGGCGTGTCAGGGCCGTCGGCGGTGGTGCCGTCGGGGCGGGTGACTTTCCCAGCGAGCCGGTCCTGGACGTAGTCACGCAGCCGTTGGTTGGCGACCATCTTCGCTTCCTTGGGCCTCTTGGCGGCCTCTTGTGCTTTCCACTGGGCGACACTGGCTCGGTACTCGAGTTTCCCGCCTCGGGTAGCGGCGTTGCGGCGCAACTCACGACTGATCGTGCCGGGATCACGGCCCAGGGCCCGGGCAATGGCGCGAACCCCCTTGCCCTGGGCCTTCAGGATGGCGATCTCCTCACGCTCAGCGAAGCTGAGATATCGCCCACTTGGTTCGATCAGACTGATCGGTGGCATGCCGCCAGCGTGACGGAACCACCGCGACGCCACCGGGATCGACACACCCACCACGAGCGCGCATCCAGCACCAGCTGGGTGCTCATCGTGGTGCCCGAACGCCAGCCCAGGATTCGGCGGGCATAGGCATCGCTCACGAACGCGACATGGACCCAGCCCGACCACGTCGACACATAGGTGATGTCGGCCACCCACAACCGGTTCGGCGCCAACGGCGCGAACCGGCGACTGACCAGGTCATCGGGCCGCTGGGCTGCCAGGTCAAGGATCGTGGTCCGCTTCACCTTCCGACGAGGTACCCCTTCCTGCCCCGCCTGGCGCATGAGCCGCTCGACGGTGCAGCGCGCCACCGGACTCCCTTCGCGGTTGAGCTGCAGCCAGACCTTTCGGGCGCCATAGACACCAAAGTTGGCCTCGTGGACCCGGTGGATCTCGACCAGGACCGCTTGGTCGCGCTGCTCACGCTTGGTGGGCAGCTTGTCGCGCCACTCGTAGTAGGTCGATGGGGCGATCTCGACGCCATGCTCGCTGAGCACCTGGCAGATCGGCTCGACACCCCACCGCAACCCCTCCGCCTCACGCCGCTCGGCATGCTCGCGGATGAAGTCGACGATCACTGCCCTGGCCGGTCGAGCTCGGCCGCAAAGAAGGCCGACGCCGCCTTCAAGATCGCATTCGCCCTCTTCAGCTCGGCGTTCTCCCGCTTCAACCGTTTGATCTCGGCCGACTCCTCGCTGGTGAGGCCCGGGCGCTGACCGTGGTCGATCTCGTCCTCACGGACCCAGCGTCGCAGGGTTTCCGGGTCGAGACCCCGACCAGTTCGGCGACCTTGACCATCGCGGGCCAATCACCCTCGTAATCCGGACGGGTCTGGTGATACATCCGCACCGCCCGGCTCCTTAACTCAGCCGGGTACCGCTTGTTCGTGTTGCCTGGCATGACTCCAACCTTCCCAAAGTTCGGAGTCTCCGGACATCCCGGGGCGATTCATGGCTCACAGCAGCTTGACACTAGATAGGAGCATCAGCCCCGTGTTGATAAGGTCGAGTCCGCCACCCCGGAATGGGTCGACTGGGTTCAACCACCGACGCATGTACAAATACTGCGGCCACATCACCCCGGCCGAGTTGGCGCAGGCGCACTACACACCGATATCTCCTGTCAAGGCGTAGTGACTACCGAACCTAACTCCATCGCAAGTTCACCCAAGTCCGTGAACACCAACCCCTCGCGCTGCGGCTCAACCAAACCATGTCGATCATATAGAGCCGCCAGCATGCCTGCACTCGTAGCGGCTGCAACATCAAAGTACGGATCATCCCCCACATGGAGACACTGATCGATTCGAACCACGAGAGATTCGGCAACACACTCAAACGCCCGGGGCGCTGGCTTGCCAACACCAATCTCTTGCGAATCCAAAACAGCAGAAAAGTAGGCATCGATACCTGCACCCTGCAATTGTTTGCGCAACAATCCAGAGTTATTACTGAGAACCGCCAACCTATACCCCTTGGCCTTCAAAGCCTCCAGCACCACCGGGACTGAACGATCCAGCGAGACCCAAAGACTCCTTCCCGACTCAGCCAACGATTGAACTGCAGACCACGCACGAGTACCCGCCTCTCCCCCGATATTAAGGGCGACACCTAGAGACCTCGCAGCGCGACCGGACGACCAGTAGGTGGCCGGCTCATTGTCACAGAGGACCCGCGCAACGGTCTCAGCAAAAGCTCTTTCGACAAGAGCTTCGTCTACAGGAGCGATTCCTATACCTCGACACACATCGACGAATACACTCGCATCAGGCTGCAGCAGCACACCACCACAGTCAAAGCTCACTACACGGATACCCTCCAACTTACCTAACACTACTCCTCACCCTTGAATAGCTTCAAATACCACCAGTATTTCCACCCGTCAGGCAATTCGCTGGGATCATGAGGCACCCACGGCTTTAGCTCCCCGGCGAAATGCCTGACTATAGCCCGCTCGAGCATGTCGTCACCACACGAATATCTTCTAGAGGAGCGGCGCCAGAAGTTAGTTGTATTCCACTCATCCGACAACTCAAGCCAGTTGCCGGCGAACAGAGCGTTTAGAACTTCTTGGTCATGCTGCTCAATGTCATTATCAAAATGCTCAAGGAGCACCCTCGCCCGCTCTGTCACCGATTCCCGTCTCCAGAGCTGCACGTCAACCAGCATTACACCCGAATTAAAATATCTCAACTCAGGGCAAATCCCGAGTTCCCGCCAGAAAGAAACCCCGAATCTCGAGGAAATATTCTGTACATAGCGATCACGAACAGCCGCTATACCGCGGCCCCCCAAATCCATTCCCCATAGCTCGTCCAAACTGCCCAGGACCAAGGTGTCACAATCCAGATAGATCGTTCTGTTCACAGATTTCGGTAGGACCTTCGGAAGAAGGAGCGGAACGTACACCGCCCTAGTATAGTGACCAGAAACAGAGTTATTCGGTGAGGGAAATTCTTCAAGAACCGCACCTGTTAGACGCTGCGTTCCAATCTCGAGACCACCTAGTCTCGGCAGGCGATACTTCAAGTCATTGGCTTCCATTCCGCAGCACACAATCGTTACGTAAACGGTCCCCAACTCTGAACCATTCAGAGCCAATGACGTCAGCGAAGCAACCAGGGGATCCAGAACATTCTCGTCTGCGACATATGTAACATGCATTTCACTCCGATCGATTAGCCGCGCATACATAGTCTCGCGATTTGTCACTATCGGGCCTGAAAAATATCCATGCGTTAAAGACGATACATGCAACACAGTTTGCCAGAATTCCATAGAAGAGCACTCGTTTGAGGCCAACTGTTTGCATCATGAGGGGCACGCCTCCTGAACCCACTGCGAGCCCAACAGAAGCGATGATCGTCGTGCCAGATACGGCCCTCGATAACAGCTGTGTCGGCACCACGCTCTGCATGTACACGGACCAGCGTGTCCTGAAGTACCCGCTCGCAAATCCTGCAACAACAGACCCAATCGACAGGATAAGCGCAGACCCACCGCCACTGGCAACCACCCACGCTGGCGCACTCCAAGCAAGCATGCAAATACCCATAAACTTGACAGAGTATCGACTCTCACTTCGTCTGAACATCCCGAGAACGCCAAATACACTAGACCCAAGTCCGTATGCTGCTGCCACCCACGGCCAACAATCCACTCTAGACGCGGCCGAAAGTTGAGCCGGCGCCAAGATCTGGTAGGGGCCCCAGACACTCACGTTAAAGACTAGGGTCAATAGCGAGACGGGGAGCAGCGCTCGCCAAGTCCGCAGGCCATGCTGAGGACGCGTTCCGCCATCATCCCCAAGCGCAGCTAGCTTAGCGTTGCAATTTGAATCACCTTGCGCCACGTCACATGCAAGATCAGAAGCCGAGCGTAGTCGTAATAATAGCACTGAGCACAGTGCAACTCCGTAGCAAATTCCCCCGAAATAGATAACCGTAAGTGACCCCCAAGCGAGGATCATGATCCCTGCGATGGCTGGCCCCAAGACCCTCGCGATGGACTGCAGAGCGGTCAACAAGGCATTGATTCGCGCAAGGTTGTGTGACCGTGACAGCGTTGGCACCAAGGCCGCAGCAGGCGGCAAAAACAGCGCATCAGCGACGCCCAGTATGACGGCCGCCCCAACCGGAATCCACCTTGAAATATCAGAATCTGAAACCACGACTCCCAATAGGCCAACCGCACCCACTTGCAATGCGAGAGCAATTCTCATGAGTGGCACCCGAGGGAATCGATCACCAACATATCCGCCAAGAGGGAGACAGCTCAGCGATGAAACAGTTCGAGCTGCAAGGATTGATCCAAGAACGGCCGATGAGAACCCGCCAGATAGAACAGCAACCGGGAGACTAGCAGAAATCACTGCAGCGCCAAGCGCAACAAACGTATCACTCACACAAAAACACGTCAAAGGATCGCGTACCCCAACTCTCACGTGGCCGACCCCAGGGCAAGGCGAAGAACACTCTCGACATATCGATACTCTTCAGCGTGCGGCACACTCAAACCCGCACGTTCCCACGGTTTATAAGGCCCGGTAAAGTGCCTAATTATCGCAACGTCAAGAATATCCATAGCGGCAGTCGCACGTCTTTCTCGCTTTCGCCAATAGGAGGTAGCGTTCCAAATGTCGTCCAGCCGTGCAAATCTGCCGGCTACAACGGCGTTCAGCGCCTCCTGATCTAAATGCAGCAACTGACCGAACATCTCCCTTGCGTATTCAATAGCCCGTTCACCAATGAACTCTTCGCGCCACACAGAAAGATTCATCAGTTGTACACCAGAGTTGAAATAAGGTAAGTCGGGCGACAATCCAAGCTCTCTCCAGCTCGCAATCCCTTGGGGGGCGGATACTGTCGGGGCATACCTCTCTACACATGCAGCTAATGGGAGAATACCTAAATCAATCAAGAAGAGGGGGCTCAAGCTACCCCGCACCAAAATGTCACAGTCCAAATAGAGCAGCTCCCGCCATGTCGCAGGCACAACACGCGGAAGCAGCAGGCGGGCATAGACAGCGGTACTGAAAATCGACGCCGCGCCAGGATCGAATCCAGTTGGCAATCCTTCAAACAACTCGGAAGAATACGTCACGACCTCGCAGGTGAATGCTATTCCCCTACTCAATGCAATTTCTTCCAGGGCTCTAACATGAACTCGGGCTACTGCTTGGCCTCCTTCCTCTACCATGAGGTGAGCCTGAATGACGTCCGAAGGGTCAGCCGACAACACCACAGAGCAAAGCGTTACAGCGGCTCTTCCTAAGTAGTCTTGGTCGCATGCCAACGCAACCCGTATCGTCGAGGTACATCCCATCGCTACCGCACAGCCTCGATGACGAAACATTCCTGCTTACTATCAGGAAAACGTTCGAAATGAGTAGTCGGCACGCGTTCGAAGTATTGAGTGGAATCCGGCGTGAGGACTACACAGTCCCGGAATCCCGCCTTAAGTAGCTCTCTTTGAACGGACTTAGCTGTCAAAAGTGAACGGTGTTGCCCGAACTGGTATACTATTCGGTTGATTACCTTGTCCCGAAGGCCATCATCGAATGGCCATGAATGCAGGCTCGCGTCAAGACGCAGCTGTTGACTGACCCGAGGTGTATCCTTATTTTCAATAATTGACGCGACCAGATCGGCATCCGGGCATACGATCCGAATAGGGGCCCCGGGCTTCAAAACCCTTAAACAACTCGAGAGAAGTGCTGGCAAGTCATCTAGGGGGAAATGCTCAAGAATGTGCTCTGCTAGAACCCCGTCAATTGTGCCAGGTTCGATAGGAATTCCTCGCCGCAAATCACAGCCGAAGATCCCCGGCCCCTTCTTAAAGTCGATGCCGATCCACTCCCCTTGACTCGGGACGCTTCGCCCGGATCCGAGAGATAGACAAACGGTTCCACTGCAACCCGAAATATAGCGCCTCAATTTCCTTGCCTGAATACTGTGAATCAGCGAATAGCGCAAAAGGCTCTTGACCGAGTTAAGGACATCCTTGACTACTTGACACGCACCATATGAACTCAAGTGCCATTCCCCGGTTTGGCTGTCGAATCGCGCAATCCTTGTGTCAGTCATAGACCTATCCCTTCGAATTCTCCTAGGTCGAGCCGATCGGTCAGCTGGGAGGCAGCCGCTCGATACCCCGACGCATGTCCCTCAACTCGGTGAACCTCGTAAAGCGGGTTCGCCCGCGCAATCTCTTGTTCGATATGTACAGCCATGCCCTCCAGTCGCACCGCCGCTGCGCTCACTAGCTCACTTGCGCAGAGAGGCGCCCCATAAGCCTCGATAAACAACCGCATTCGGCCCCGAATATCTGGTGGACTATCCCATCCCCAATCCGGCAGCTGTTCAATGGGATGTAGGGGCAGAAAATGGTACGCTGCATACGACAGGTCCCAGACTCGAGACATGGGACGCGCCGTGTCCCAATCAATAACTCCGACAACACGATCTCGGTCGAAAACTACATTCCATGGTGCGAGGTCGCCGTGTCCGATACATTCCGTTTGCGGGCTCTCGGTAGCGTCCATAGCATGCCACGTGTCCAATTTTGAGACGACAAAGCTACTGGATATGTCGTGAAGCAGTCGCATCGATCGAGCGACGGACACTAGCGCCGAGTCCGACATCAGCTCCTTAGTGTAGGGGGGATATCCAGTCTCGCCAGCAATATACGAGAGCCGTTCAAACTCACCGTCTGGCCCCCCATCGTCGATCACTCGAGGGGTAAGGCAAGTATTTGCGTCTGCAAAGTGCTGCAACAGTCGGTGGACACTCCGGGCGCCCGGCCCCTTCCGGCGGACCACGGTGTTTCCAGACCTTCGCGCGTCGGCGAACCGGCCTCGTTGAAAATCGCTTGGTTGTGCATCAGTCACGCTCGATCGCCTCCTCATACAGATTCTCGGTCTCCGCCACCATTCTCTCGAAGTCAAAGACAGCCGCAACACGCCCCAGAGCGCGATCGGCCAGCTCTTGCCGGCGGTCGGTATCAGAGAGCGCTACAAGAGCCGCTTTGATCGAGGAGACACTCCTGACATCGAATCGCTCGCCATACATCGCTTCGGGGACGACCTCGTCAAGGCCCGGTGCGGCGGCAACGGCAACAGGACGTCCGGACGCCATTGCCTCAAGCACCGCCAGACCAAGGCCTTCGACACGACTGGGCTGCACAACAGCGTCACAAGAACGGTAGACGTCCGACATCTGACTTCGTTCTACATTGTCGCAAATGAATATTCGTCCACTCATTCCAGAGCGTGAAATAGTGTCTTCAACCTGCCGTCTATATGTGAGGGATCCTGAGCTAGTTGAACCGCACAGGACCAAGTAGCTATTTGAGAACTGCTTGGAATACTCCGTAAAGGCAGTCACGAGCGCCAATTGCCCCTTCCTCTCTTTGAACCGGGCGGGGCATAGGAATAGGAGAGAGTCTGGGAGTATCCCCAGCTTTGCGCGGAAGTGACGAGAGCCCTCTGGTGTAAATCTGCGTCGATCCACACCGTGCAAGATAGCGCGCACGCTAGGCGCCCCCATGCGCCTGTACAGCGATGCGTAGTAGTTGCTTGGCGCAATGAATGTATCCACTTGCGCCAGTCCGAATATTACTTGTCCTCGGCCTCGACCAAAGGCGCCGAACTCTCTGTCGATTTCATGGGACGTTACCAGCAGTGGGACCCCCATCTCGCGAGACACGCACGCGCCGAGCAAAGCGGTGTCATGGCTATTCGCATGGATGATGTCGAACTTATCGTTGGCCAGAACATGGTAAATGTCAGCGAGCGGTCCAAAAATTCTATCCTCCCAGTGAGCAACGTGAGGCCTTGCACCAGATTCCACACGAATCACACGGTGAAAGCCTGACGCTTCCAGGCGGGGTTGAAGCGGATCGTTTGAGTGAGTGACCACAGTCACATCGTGGCCCCGATCAGCCAAGGCTCTTGTAAGGTCCTCTGCATAGGCTTCAGCGCCTCCTATAGTCGGGAAGTAGTTGGGTGTAAGAAACAGTATCCTCACTTAGGTGATCCCTTCTCGGTGAAGAATGTCCCGGCCGGGTGCCCTTCGGCAATGGCATTGATATCGACTTCTGCCTCCCCTGCAATAGCGGAACACAAGGCGTCACCAATAAGCATCAACGATATACTCGCCATGGTCGGGACTATCGTGTCAGTCCCTTGCGTTGCTAGCGGAATCGAAACAGTGTAATTCGAAGAGTCGATCAGCGGATTTTGTGGACTGAGCGTGATTGCGAGAACCGTTGCGTGGCGTGCGCGACAGCAGGAAGCGAGTTCTACGAGCTCTGGTGAATTTCCTGACGCGCTCATGAGGAGTACGGCGTCTCCACGATGGACGCTACTGAGCTCGCCGTGCATCGCCTCCTGGGGATGCAAAAAGTTGGCTCGTAGCGTAAGAGTGCGCAACACCGCCGCGCACCTCTCAGCGACGTATCTCGTCTTCCCTGCGCCTGATACATGCAGGGCGTTAGCAGCGTTTAACATCTCGACGAGGTCACGTCCTTCTTTACCCGCAAGTAGCTCGCCTAGGCAGCCAGAAACGAGCCCAACAGCGTCTTTTACGCTCGCGGTATTCACGGCAGGCCCAACGCTTCGTTTGCGAGCACCACGCCGGAGACATACAGGGCGTCTGCCTCAAGGGGCGCTTCTTGATGAAGAGCGGGTGCTGCCAGAAGGATGCTTGCCTCGATAAGGGATATTTCGGTCAACGAGGAGTACTTGGAGAGCACCTCATCCATGGCGTTGTCAGCTGCGACCCTGCAACTTGCACGGAGCCATGGAGCATCGATTTCCCGGCCGTTGCGGCGCATAGTAAAAAGGCCCTCGTTGATTCTAGCGAAGTGACCGTGGTACGAATACCGCAATTTAGCGAAATCATAGCGAAGATCTCCCACGCGATGGCCATTTGCACGATCAAGGCCAGGGTTCGGATCCAAGAGTCTGTAAGTGCCATGCCGTTCAGAATATAGCACATTGTGAAAATTGAGATCCCCGTGAATAGCCGCGGGAGTTGCTCGGAGGGACACATCTTCCAACTTATTCGCGAGTTGGCGCAGCAATGCACTGCCTGCACAATAGTCACGCCTGTTAATTTCTAGTGAGTCCACCAATTTGAGTGGACTGTGCCACTTTGCGATGCGCGAATATAGTTTCTCCAGCAGCGCCTCCTTGGCCCATTGCACTGTCGAATCGCGATGGACGGGCGCTTGTACGTTCCAGAATTCTTCTTGCAACACGGTAATGAGCTCCTCCACGCGTCGTGCCCACTCCGAAGGAGTTGCATCCCAGTAGAGATAGAGTGAAGCCAAGTTGGGCATATCTAACATCTCAACTAGATATGAAGTATCATCATGTCGCTTTGCTCGCGGAAACAAGTGCCGCCCCCTCGACGATTCCAAAGTCAACGTTTCGACCTCATCGCGAAGTCGAGGGTCCTCGGACGATTTAATCAGATAGCCGTTCGAGTGGCTGGTGAAGTGATTGGTAGGTCGATGCAACAGGACCTTCGATCGATTTTCCTGTAGTGACTTCAGCGTGCCCATATCATGCCAGCCATTGACGGGTTGTAGATGCAGCGGCCTCGCCGCGGAGTAAAGGTTTAGAAGCTGGCTGATCTCGGTGCTACTAGTTTCGACTGTTTTTAGTGCACAATTAAGCAAAAGGAGAGAGTCTTCAAATTGGTATGCGCCGATTGTTACTTGGTCACCTTTGTTAGCATACGCCTCCTTAAAGAGCCCAGCCTCGTCACTGACACACCATTGCCGAGATTCTGGTGCGCTAGCTACCGCGACCCAATCTGTTTCTCCGTCATTTCCGGCGGTTGGCCACTGGCTAAGCCAGGTGTCTGCCAGAACTACGCACAGAGGGCGATCTTCGGCGAACTCTGCCAAAGGAGCGAACCCTGGACCTGGGCCTTTAGAGACCATTTCTGTGAGGACCTGTACGTCCAGCAGATCACCCGCTGGGCCGCTGAAGAACTGTTTCATTTGCTCGCGCCATCGGTCTGGGACCAGGACGGCCGCCTGCCTGATCCCTGCGGACCTAGCTGCGCGAAATTGTGAAATGATTGTCGGCGTTGAGCCAGATGATACGAGCGACTTGCAGTGCGTCTGACCTAGAGAGCCCAGCCGAGTTGCTTTTCCACCGGCCAAAACCCCTAGTACTGCATTGGTAGTCATCATTGCTCCCTCTCTAGTTTAAAGTACGAGCTGCGTAATCATCCTAATGATTTCGGCTGCTCGAACCTCCCAGCCCCCAACCTTTCGAATGATATTTTGGTTGCGATCCGCTATGGATTGAAAGCTTGAGATCTCCGCAATAGTGTGTCTGACTTGCAGTGCCGCACTGCTTGGTTCAGTTTCGATTACGGTGAGATCCGGGTGTAGTAGGGCAAGATCGGGGGGGGTCGTACCTATCACGAGGGTGCCAGCGGCGAACGCCTCGAGATAGCGCGGCGTTAGCGCAACCACCGATCCAGTGGACTCGGGCGCAGTATGAGCACGGGGAAAGCAAGCGCTAAGTTTGCTGTCGACTAGTCCACTTATCAGGGAATTTCTGCTTGGAAATACGTCTTGCCGGAGCTCCCCGCTGACTTGTTTTGAATATAGATGCCGAAACGGCTTGGGTATGATATTCATTCTAGAGCCATTAACGATTTGCCTATGCCATTCGTCGTGCCGGCGACCATACTCAAGCAGATCTAGTTTTCGATCTTGGAGTAAAGGGGGGCTTGATGGGAAATGGTCTAAATCAATTGCCTCTGAGAAGAAGTGCACAGGGACTGACTTACACTCTTCTTCTATGAAGTTTTTTACGCGCGCATTCGAGACGAATATGGCCAAAATATTGTGGTGTCGGAACACTTCGAGCCAGCGCACCCACTGGGGCTCCCATACATCCCAGCAAATCAGTATCAGAGGCTTCCCTCGGTAGATGCGCAGCCGTTCGGCATCGTCTACTCCCATCACGGTCGCGACAATGGGCCGCGAGTCGAGCGGGTCAAGGCGGCTAATATTGCGAGAGGAGACGCTCTTCGCGCCGTAGTGCTTGAACGCCCTGATAAGTTCTTCTACAACATGTGTCCATGGTTGACTGGTGGCCTCAAAGTCCGCGACCCGCAGTGTGTCATGTACGGATATCATTGGTAGATGCATTCGCCCCTCTTGGTCTTCTCTCGGCGTGGCCCCAGACTTCCTCGATGTGTAGAGCCTGGTCGGAATAAGTTCTGTTTTCGGGCTGGGTGGGAGTTCTGCTGTACCCGTGCTTGGTTAACAAGGATCTCCGGGAGGGACATAAGCACCAGCACCCTGATCAGGGAACAAACCGACACAACCATGAGCAAGAGCGGCGAACGCACTCCACTGACCCGTCAAACCACACGACAACAACGTCGGCGTCGGCAGCATGAGGCCCAGACCCCGGCGATATCGGGACGGACGAGGATTGTCGGCCATGTCAAAGCCCTTCCTTTGGGGGGATATGCAGACCAGCGCCACATCCACCGGCTTCCCGCAGGGTGCGAACCGGATCGGGTGGTCACGCACCCACTGTGACTCAGCTGAAATCTGTGGCACTACACCCTTGGAGTCTTTGTGCCCAAACGGGCACGAATCATGCCCGCTCAGTCATGGTGGCGAGGAGTTCGGCTAGCGTGAGTTCGTGCTCCCCCATATCCGTGTCGCCCTGTGCGATGACAACGCCTTGGTCCGTGACTCCTTAGAGCTCGCGCGGATAGGACGGCGTATGGATCAGGGGCACCGGGCAGGACGAGAGTCCCACCGGTAGCGCTTCCAGGACTGCCGGACCAGGCGGCGGATGATGATGATCGCGCTGGCCAGCGCCACCCAGGCGTTCTGCACGCACCCTTGCCGGTCGGTCACCCTCGCCAGCGCCGAGAACCCTCTGTTGTGCCATGAGTTGGTCCGCTCGACGACCCATCGACGAGTGTGGTTGATAGGCAGAAATACCCCCTTGGGAGTGATGTTCGGGGTGCAGCCCAGCTCGGAGAGAAGATCCCGGGTCCGAGCCGAGTCATAGCCCGCATCCAGGTGAACCGTCATGACCTCAGGAAGCCTGAATCCGAACACGGCGAGGGTCTCTAGCGTCGGACGCAGGAGCGGAGAGTCGTTCCTGTTGGCCCCGGCCAGCACCCATCCGATCGGAATCCCGCCGCCGTCCACGAGCACCGATCTCTTGAGACCCGATTTGCCGCGGTCGACAGGGCTGCGGCCGGTGTTCTCTCCTCCGCACGGTGCCTTGACGATGCATCCGTCGACCACGAGGTTGTCCAGGTCGAGGCCGACAGCCTGGTCGTAGGCTTCCAGCGCCAGGTGGTGGAGCCGCTCGAACACGCCGGCACGGATCCACTCGTCCCGGCGGGCTCGCATCGTGGTCGCCGAGCAGGTCTCATCGGCGTGCTGCTGGTAGGTACCTCCCAGGACGAGGCGGGCCAGAAGCTTGTCAAAGACGACCCGGTCTGGGATGCGCGGGCGGTGACACCCCAAAGGGTGGTTGATGTTGCGTTCGGGCAGCAGGGCTCGGAACTGTTCCCACAGAGGGTCGGCGATGAAGCCGGGCAGGACGGGCACGTGGTCTTGTGATCGTCGTCGTCGAGAAGAAGGGCGGGGCCGCCGCGCCGTACCCGTCCGGGCGCGGTGCGGCGGCCCCGGTCCTGCTACCCGACCTGCGGTTGCCCCGCCGCGGTGGACGGCGAGCGGGAGATGACCACGGCACCGACGACCAGCCCGATAACGGCGAGCACCGCAGCGACCACGAACGGGTCCCCGGAGTGCAGGGCCGGTGCGAACCCGAGGCCGACGTAGACGGCCACCCCGGCTGCTCCGCCGAGCTGGTCAGATGCTCGCTGGACGCCGGAGGCGATCCCGGCGTCCTCCTCGGTGGTGCCGCTGACTGCGATGTACTGCAGACCCACGAGCCCGAAGCCCATGCCCGCTGCGATCAGTAGCATCGCCGGGAGCAGCCACACCGCTCCACCACCCAGGACGGCCACGAGCGCGACCACGCCCATCGCGCCGGCAGCCGCTGCCAGGCCGACCAGCACGCAGGCGCGTGCGCCCCAGTGTCCCAGCAGCCGAGGCACGAGCACCGAGGCCACGATCAGCGCCACGGCCAGGGGCAGCATCGTCAGGCCTGCCCCCAGAGGCCCGATACCGAGCCTGTCCTGCAGGTAGAACGTGAACAGCAGGAACGAGGTCGACAACGCACCGCTGAGCAGCATCGTCGTCAGGTTCGCCCGCAGCCGGGCCCGATCGGCGAAGAAGGTCAGCGGGACCAGCGGGTTCGGCGACCTCGACTCGACCCGCACGAACCCGGCAGCAGCCAGCACCGCGCACACCAGCGCGACCCCGCTGACCCACAGGCCGGTGGCAGGCTCGCCCGCCTCGACCGCGGCGTAGACGAACAGCAGCGGGCACGCGGTCAGCAGGAGCGAACCGGGAAGGTCCAAGCGGCACCGTCCCCCGGACGCGGGCCGGTCGGCCGGTACCAGGAGCAGCGCGGCCACGATCACGACCAGGATGAAGGGCACCGAGACCAGGAAGACCCAGCGCCAGCCCAGGTGGGCGGTGATGATCCCTGACAGGGCGAACCCGAGAACCAGGCCGCAGCTGGCCACGGCCGCCCACACGCTCAGGGCCCGTGAGCGGCGCGGCCCCTCGGGGAAGAGCAGCACGATGGTCGCCATCGCCGCGGGCAGCGCGACAGCCTCGCCCGCGCCCTGGAGCAGGCGGGCCGCGACCAGGACCGGAAAGGACGGGGCCAGGCCAGCCAGCAGGGAGGCCGCGCCGAAGACGCTCGTGCCGACCAGGAGGGTGCGGCGGCGGCCGAGAAGGTCACCGAGCCGACCGCCGAGCATCAGCAGCCCTCCGCCGGTGATGGTGTAGCCGACCACGACCCAGGTCAGGGAGTGTCCCCCGACGCCGAGGTCCGCGCCGATCGAGGGCAGCGCGATGTTGACCACGGTCACGTCGACCGCGATGAAGAACTGCAGCATCGACATCGCGCACAGCACGAGCCATGCCCGCACAGGGGCGGGACCGATCCCGCATGAAGTGGTGGAAGTGCCTGAAAGCATCAATTGCTCCGTCGCTCTGAAGAGTTTCCGAGCAGCACGAAGGGCCGCTCCGGTCTGATCACGAAGCGGCTGGACGTTCCAGGTGAGGTGTTGCTGTGTGCCGGACGTCCCGCCGCTAGCGGGACGTCCTGGTCACTGCCGCGCAAGCGGCCGAGCTCGAAGCGCCTGACATGCTACAGATGCTAGCAGCGGGGAATATTCGCCCCCGGACCTGTCCCTCCTATCCGCGCGAGCTCTTAGCCTCATACTTGGACACGGACTCGACAATCCGTCTGGTGGGTTCGTTCGCAAGCGGGGACGAGCTCCTTCAAGAACTCGTGCCAGGGGCCATCGATGTCCTGCTCCTGGACGTACGCATGCCGAACATGGACGGTCCCAGCATCGCCACGCAACTGGCCACGCACCACGATAGGATCAAGATCATCTACCTCAGCTCCTATCCCGACGAGATCCCCGTAGACCACGCTCTCGACGGCACGGTCATGGGAGCCCTCACCAAGGCCATTCCACCCGAAACCCTGACCCGAGCCGTGCACTTGGCGGCAGACGGGGTGACATCGATCGCCTCCCAAGTGCGCCAGCGTCACCACCAACAACAGGTAGCTAGACCACCAGCCCGTCCTCCACTGGCGCAGAATCAACGAGAACAAGATGTACTCGACCTCTTGTGCAAGGGCTACACCAACGAACAGATCGGCTCCCGACTGCACCGCAGCGCCTCCTCGGTGAAACAGATTCTCGGCAGCCTGAGCCAACGCGCCGGCGTCCACAGCCGCACGGAGCTGGTGCTCTATCTGATGGATGCCAGCTTCACCCCCTCATCGGTCCGCGACCCACGGAATTGAGGCGCGCACCATCCACGTGCCCTCCACGGGACCCGCGTCGAACCGGCCCCCCAATGCCTCAACACGCTCCCGCATGCCGGTCAGACCCAGGCCAACACCTTCATCGCAGCTGTCAGGGGTGTTCGTGAAGCCCAGCTGGACGTCGTCCTCGGTCACATTCACCAAGACAGCGCAGGGGGCCTCGGTGCTTGCATGACGAACCATGTTGTTGACGGCCTCCTTGGTCACCCGCGCCACCACGTCGCTCACTGGCTGCGGTACCTGACTGACATAGCCTTGGATCGTGACGGTGGCTGACATGCCCGCAACGCGCAGGTCGCTCTCAGCTCGCCTCAGGGCGTCCATCAGATCCAGCGGGCGCACCGGTTGTCCCGGCTTCAGCAAGAGCATCAGGTTGCGCAGGTAGCCGTTGGCCTGACTCGCGCGCTCAACGATGAACCCCAGCTCCCGGGCGGCCTCCTCGGGATGCAGCTGCGCATGACGGGCACGCATCACGATCAAGGACAGGTCATGCGCGACGTTGTCGTGCAACTCCCCCGCCACCTGGAGCCGTTGCCGCTCCAGTGCATGCCTCAACTCCTTAGCGGCGATCTCCCTACGCCGCGATGCAACTCGTCCGGCGGCCCAGGCGGCCATGTACAGAACGAACCACAATACGAAGGCCGCCGCCCAGTCGGTCACGCTTGTTGCTCGTCGGCACATCCACAGATTCAGCAGGCAGCACCACATCGTGAGTCCCCGAGCCCAGCCATAACAGTTGCGTGCAACCAACTGCGCAACCATCACCAAGGGCAGGTAGATCCCAACACCGAGGTCCTGCGGCTCCACTAGCGCTGATACTACGTAGATGCCGCCACACAGCAACACCCCCAACCGCAGGTGACGCCGCGAAAAGAAGATAGCCGCAGCCTGC
This sequence comes from Luteococcus struthionis, assembly GCF_048595755.1. Taxonomy (GTDB): domain Bacteria; phylum Actinomycetota; class Actinomycetes; order Propionibacteriales; family Propionibacteriaceae; genus Luteococcus. The sequence goes on along the minus strand of NZ_CP184360.1, from coordinate 2,453,517 downwards.
CCCATCGTCACGACCAGGGCTGCGGGCGCCACGCCGGGAAGAGATACCATGTCCACCACGACGGCGGCCACCGACAGGATCATCTCCGCTGGCATTCCCAAAATGTTCTCGCCGCGGATCCGCCTCAGTTTCGACATCATGGACCACACCCTAGGATCAACCGACTCCGTCACCGCCGCCAGGAGAAGATTGCCCAAAGGGCCACGCAATCGTGCCCATGAGGACAAAGTCATCCACCGCTGCCGGGACTTGAGCACGACGAAGGATCAACTGGGCATCAAGACCACTCCCGAAAGGCATTCTCTCATGCGCACCTTGACCCTCCTTCTACTCCTCGGCATCTCCACCCTGGCTCCCACCCCAGCCACCCACGCAACTTCGGACACCACCGACCCCTCCGGCATCTGTCAGGCGTATCCTTGGTGGCCCGGGTGTGGAAGCATCGCGGCTTGATCCTTCCCAGCAGGCTTTCCCGACCATGCGCGACAGCTACATCAACCAGGGCCCGCAAAGCGAGGCCTACGTCACTGAGATCCATGGGCCGCGTCATCTGGCCGATTTGAGCTATGACGAGCTGGTAGAAGAAGGCGCACAAGACGGTGAAAACCTGCGACTACGACACGCAAAGCGCCTGCGCAGGGCATGCCATCTCGGAACTTTCGCCGCTGCCCTTACGCTCTGCTCAATCTTCGGGGTGTACTGGTGGTTCTGGCACACCAAAGAACTCGCCCCCGCCGACATCTTCAATGGACTCGCCCCGGGATCAATCTTCCCGCTGATCACAATCATCCTCCCACTGATAGGCGCCGCGGGCACGGGAGGCTCCAGCTACCGCAACCTCACCGAACCCAGTCCCGCAGAGGTTGAACTGCAAGCGCATGCCGATGCTGTGCACCGAGTCGTGCAGATGCGCAACTGGGACAAGCACTTCGTTCGTGACCTGCGCCGCCGACGCAAAGCAATCAGGCGCAACCCCCCCCCAGTGAGTCCAGTACACCGCCGCTAACTCTCCACGCCTAAGCACCGAGCAGTAGCTACGCGCTTGTGCTCATGTGACGATGTCGCTGCACAAGCTGTCGGCCGGGTCGGGGTATGACTACCTGACCCGACAGGTGGCTGTGCAGGATTCGACGGAGAAGGGCCACCAGGGCCTGACGACGTACTACTCCGAGCAAGGCGAAGCCCCCGGCGCCTGGGTCGGCAGGGGCTGCGCAGCCGTCGGCGACGACTTCGCCGGTTCCCAGGTCACGGCTGAGCAGATGCAGCTGTTGTTCGGCGCCGGGCAGCATCCGCTGGGGCAGGAACGGGCCGCCGAGCTGGGCGAAGTTGCAACGGAGCGGGATCTGCTTGAGGCCTACCGGTTGGGGGCGTCGTTCAAGCTGCCGTCAGACGTGTCGAACTTCCGTGTCGAGGTGGCGCGTCGGGTGGCGGAGTGGAACACCAGCCACGGCCTGAAGGCGGATGCCCGGGTTCCGGGTGAGGTGCGGGCCGGGATCCGCAGCCAGGTGGCGGCAGAGTTCTTCGTCCGGGAGATGGGCCGCCCGCACGTCGATGCGCGGGAGCTGGCTGGTGCAGTGGCGCGGTACTCGCGGCCAGGGCGGTCGGTGGTGTCCGGTTTCGACTTGACCTTCTCACCGCCGAAGAGCGTCTCGACGTTGTGGGCGATCGCCGACCTGCCGACCGCGGCGATGGTCGAACGCGCGCACCACGACGCGGTGGCGGAGGCGCTGCGGTTCGTCGAGGACCATCTGCTCTACACCCGCGAAGGGGCGAAGGGGGTGCGGCAGGTCGACGTCGACGGGCTGGTCGGGGCTGCGTTTACCCACCGTGACTCTCGCGCCGGAGATCCCGACCTGCACACGCATGTCGCGGTGGCGAACAAGGTCCGCGCCACCGGCTCGGGCAAGTGGCTGGCGATCGACGCCCGGCTCCTCTACCAGGGCGTCGTCGCGGCCTCCGAGACCTACAACAGTGCCCTGTACAAGCGCTTGGAGGCGCACGGGCTACGGTTCGAGGACCGCGCCATGGGCGCCGGGAAGCGCCCGGTGCGTGAGGTGGTCGGGGTGCCGACCGAACTCAACGAGCGATGGTCGTCGCGGCGTCGAGCCATCGAACAGCGGCGCGGTGAACTCGCCTCATCCTTTCAGGACGATCATGGACGTCCGCCGACCGTCGTAGAGGGCTACGACCTGGCGCAGCGCGCCACGCTGGAGACCCGAGACGCCAAGCACGCGCCCCGCACCATCACCGAGCAACGCGCCGCGTGGCGGGCCGAGGCCATCGATGTCCTCGGCAGCCCAGCCGCGATCAACACGGTCGTCCACGCAGCCCTTCACCCCACCCAAGCGCAGGACTTGCCGGTGGCCGACAGTGGCTGGTTCGACGCCGCCACCGCACGGGTAGTGGCCGCGATGGAACGGCGCGGCGCGACGTGGCGACGCACCGATGTCAGGGCCGAGGCCCAACGCCAGGTGCGACTGACGGCCACCCCAACCGCAAAGGTCGATGCCGCCGTCGACCTGCTCACCGCGATGGCCCTCGAGGCATCGGCCCCCTTGGAGAAGCCCACGTTCGGGATCACCGAACCGGAGCCGTTGCGGCGGGCCGACGGGTCGAGTGTCTACACCGTCGCCGGATCAACCCTGTTCACCTCCCGCCGCATCCTGCACGCCGAACAAGACATCCTTGCCCTCGCCGGCACCGACGGCGGAGTCTCGATTGCGCAGCCGGTGCTGGAGGCATCGTTGGCGATGTCGGCTGCCGAGCGCGGTTTCGCCCTCAACCCAGGTCAAGCGGTGCTGGTGGAGCAGCTGGCCACCTCGGGCCGTCTCGTGCAGCTCGCCATCGCACCGGCCGGGTCGGGCAAGACCACCGCCATGCACGCCCTTGCCGCGGCGTGGGAGGCCTCCGGCCACACCGTCGTCGGCCTCGCCCCCTCCGCCGCAGCCGCATCCCAACTCGCCACCGCCACCGGGCTGGAGGCCGACACCCTCGCCAAACTCGCCTGGGGCATCACCCACGACCAACTCCCCCACTGGGCCCAGACCATCACCACCGGGTCGATGGTCATCATCGACGAGGCCGGCATGGCCGACACCCTCACCCTGGCCACCGTCACCGGCTGGGCCACCAACCGCGGCGCCGTCGTCCGGCTCATCGGGGACGACCAACAGCTCGCCGCCATCGGCTCCGGCGGCCTGCTGCGCGACATCCAAACACGACACGGCGCAGCCACCCTCGACGAACTGATGCGCTTCACCGACCCCGCCGAAGCCGCCGCCTCCCTCGCCCTCCGCCAGGGGGACACGGCCGCGATCGGCTTCTACCTCGACAACGACCGCGTCCATGTCGGCGACCTGGCCACCGTCACCGACAACGCCTTCACCGCCTGGACCCACGACAAGGCCGCCGGACACGACGCCATCATGCTCGCCCCCACCCGCGACCTGGTCGCCGAACTCAACCACCGCGCCCAGACCCACCACCTCGGCCCCCACAACAGCGGCCCCACCACCGTGCTGGCCGACGGCAACCACGCGCGCATCGGCGACATCGTCATCACCCGCCGCAACGACCGCCGCCTGCGCACCAGCCGGACCGACTGGGTCAAGAACGGCGACCGCTGGCACGTCACAGCCGTTCACCCCGACGGCTCCCTCGCCCTGCAGCACCACCAATCCCGACGCCACGTCACCGTCCCCGTCGGCTACGTGACCGCCGCCGTCGAGCTCGGCTACGCCACTACCATCCACGCCGCCCAGGGCATCTCCTGCGACGTCACCCACGGCATCGCCACCCCTGATGAGTCCCGCCAGCAGCTCTACACCGTGCTCACTCGCGGACGTCACGCCAACCACCTGTGGCTGCAGACCACCGGTGACGGTGACCCCGCGCTGCTCACCCAACCAGACGCCACCACCCCGCCCACACCCACCAACCTGCTCGAACAGATCCTCACCCGCGACGACGCCGCCCGCTCGGCCACCACCCAGCACGCCGACCACCACGACCCCGCCCGACTGCTCGCCGACGCCGTCGCCGCCTATGCCGACGGCATCACCACCGCAGCCGAACACCTCCTCGGCCCCCACGCCATCGCCACCATCGAGGACCACGCCGAAACCCTCGAACCCGGCATCACCGACGAACCCGCCTGGCCCGCCCTGCGCAACCACCTCATCCTCATCGCCAGCAACGGCACCAACCCCCTCACCGCCCTGACCGCAGCCCACGCCCAACACCCCCTCGACGACGCCCGCGACAAGGCCGCCACCCTCGCCTGGCGCCTCGATGTCCGCCACCCACTCGCCACGGGACCCCTGCCATGGCTGCCCGGCATCCCCACCCGCATCCACGACGATCCCGCCTGGGGAACCTGGGCACAGCAACGCGCCACCCTCGTCACCACCCTCGCCGACCAGATCGCCCACCAGCCCCTCCCGGACGCGACGTGGGCTGCCCTGCCCTGCACCGACGAGACCCGCCGTCAACTCGCGATCTGGCGCGCCGCCAACGACGTCCCCGACACCGACCCACGCCCCACCGGGCCCCGCCAGACCACCCGCCAAGCCGCCCAGTACCAACGCGCCCTCAACCAAGCCATCGACCAGAACGACCCCGCACTCGAGCAGTGGAAGCCCATCCTCGAAGCCATCGGAGAACGCCTCACCCACGACCCCGCCCTGTCCCGACTCGCCCACCGGCTCGACGACCTGCGCACCGCCGGCCACGACGTCCACGGCATCCTCGCCGACACCGTCACCGCCAAGCCCTTGCCCGACGACCACCCCGCCGCAGCCCTGCTCTGGCGCCTCACCCGCACCACCACGCCCGAAACCACCCAGAACACCGCGCCGACGGTCGCGCAGGGGGCGGTGGAACTGCCGGGCCCGGACGACCCAGCAACCCGACTGGCGCTGCTCGGCATGATCCGCGGCGCCACCGGCCCCACCCCACCCAGCGACGCCATGCTGCGCCACCAACTCGACCGCGCCGACGCCCTGGCTGACTCCCCCGTCCCCGTCGAACGGCTCCAGCAGGTCAACCAACTCGCCCAGGACTACTACGCCAGCCAACTGCCCGGATCGTGGGCACAGCCCTACCTCGCCGAACGCCTTGGCGTCGACCTCACCCGCCACCCCACTGTCCAGCCCGGACACGCCCCCGCCGGCTGGACCAACCTCGCCACCCACCTGCGCCGCCACGGCGTCACCGACCTCGAAATGCTCACCGCCGGACTCGTCAAACCTGCCTCCACCGGCAACCTCATAGACCGCTTCCGCGACCGCCTCACCCTGCCCATCACCGATGCGGACGGGCGCATCCTCGGCTTCGTCGCCCGGGCCAACCCGACCCTGCCCGCCGACAAGGCCGGGCCCAAGTACCTCAACACCCCGACGACCCCCATCTACAGCAAGGGCGACCAGTTCTACGGCCACCCTCGACCCGGCTCCATCCCCGTCATCGTCGAAGGCCCCCTCGACGCTGTCGCCGTCACCTTGGCCACTGCCGGCCGCTACACCGGCCTCGCGCCCCTGGGCACTTCCCTCACCGACCAGCAAGCAGCACTCCTGGCCGACCAGGAGCGCGTGGTTCTGGCCACCGACAACGACGCCGCCGGCAACACCGCCGCCGACAAGGACCACTTCAAACTCGCCGTCCACCGCACCGACACCCTGCGCGCCCAACTCCCCCACGGCAGCGACCCCGCCGAACTCCTCATCACCCACGGCCCAGAAGCGCTCACCCGATGCCTCGACGACGCGACCTCCATCACCGACCGGATCGTCAGCTCCGCGAGCGACGATGCCGCTATCGACCGGGCGCTCACCGCCATCGCAGCCGCCCACCCCACCACTTGGGCCCGCCACCTCTACCACCTCGCCCAGCGCACCGGGCTCCCCCTCGTGCAACTCCAAGCACGCCTGCTGCCCCACGCCCGGGAATGGACCGAGGATCCCCGGCATGCCTCAACGGCCGCCACCACCAGCCAGCCGACGACATCCCAGACCACCGGCACTGACACCGTGACGGACGCACCACCGCGTCGACGTCCCCGCCCTGCACCGCCCACGCACCCCAACCGTCATTCCGCCCCGGCACGCTAACCAGTCAGGCAACTAGCGCCGCGCAGGGCTACCACGTCGCAGCCATACGGGCGCCCTGTACGCCCCCTCGCCACGTCCCCCTCCGGCCAGCTGCGCTGACAAGCGCTATTGAACTCCGACGGTGCCCAACTTCGAATTGAGGAGTAAGCGAGCGCCGGTCACCAGTTCCTCGAATCCACCTCGGCGAGCAAGACCTTGGATCTGTATCTCGAAACCCTGGACGATCTGTTGATCGACGTTGATTTGGTCGAAGAGATGCCACTCGCCGAGGGCGAGCTTGTCGGGCGGTCTCACGGATGGGTACAGAAGGAGCATGTGATCGGTCTGCACCGCGCGGAGGAACGCCAGCGATTCGTAGAGGTCCCCGGCGTTGATGCGTGGAGACTTTCCGAATCGGGTCTTGTATTTGGCGTCCAGCAGGAGTGGCACCGCCCCTTTGGTGATGGGCGAGATGTCGGGCTTCGCATACACCTCTTCGGCATCTCGGTGCCCCAGAACCCACTGCTTCTGCCCGACGATCGTGTAGTCCGGAAGCGCGCGGCGCACGAGCTCTTCGCAGAGGAATTCCCAAGCCGACCAAGTGGAGAGGACGAAGCCCGGCCCGGAGAAGACGCCTCCGTCTAAGTTTAGCCCGAGGCCGGTCACGATGAGGCTCGCAAGTTCATAAGCCTGCTGCCATCCGCGATGGCGAGGAGGCAACGGGGGGAAGAAGGCTGGTGCTGCCCCCTGTGGGGCGAGGTGGCGGCCGAGCAGGCGCAGCTGGGCCTGCATGTCAACGTCAGCCACCTCGGGAATAAGGATTCGCACGGCCGCAGCTAAGGTTGCGTTGTAGGCGTTCTGACGAGTGAGTTCAAGCTGGCTAACAGCGAAGCCATCTGGGTCGGGCAGGAACACGGTCTCCCAGTCCACGTCTCCGTCGAGTGCGAAGTCTGCTCGTGTTCCCCGCCGGTAGCCGCGAATGGGACGCCGCTCGTTCTCGGTGTACAGCGTCAGGAAGGACCGTGCGATGAGCATGGCGAGGTCGCCCCGGTCCTGGGTGCCGGCCGAGATCTCGTCGTGGAGGAGCAGGTGGCCCGTCTTCACAAGCACTGCGAGAAGAAAGAAGTCGCTGCGCCAGGTGGGAGAGGCGGGATCCAGGAACTTAGGGACCACCTCCAACTCCACGCTGGCATTGAGCCGCAGGAGACCTGCCACACCGTCCGCCTTCAGCGCACCGCTGCTGGATGTAGTGATGGGGTCGTCCTCGTAGCCGAGAAGGGACTTGACCTTGTCATTGAGCTCGCGCAGGTGGACGAGCACCTCGGCCTCGGAGATGCCACTGAAGCTGGCGATCTCACGAACAGCTCCTGGTGCGCTGCGGAGCTCCTGAAGGACGAGCCGGTGCATCGAGGTCACTCGGTGGCAATGACACGGAGCAGGGAGTACAGCTCAGCGGGCGACGGCCTCACTGGACCCGAGATGCGCCGGACGGTTTGTCCGGCGAAGGTTGACTCCATCAAGGTGTAGGGGCTTTTGGTGGTCTCGGCCCGAAGGACGTCGGAGATGGCGCGGGTGTTGCCGTAGAAGACCTCGTCTACGTGGCCGCGCAGCGTGGCCCAGGCCGTCGCGACATACTCCTGCGCACCCGCGATGTTGGCGGCGTCCGGCTTCTGGTGCATCAGGGCACCGTGCCCAAGTTGGTACGCCTGGCCTCGGCCGAGAAGGATTTGCCCATTAATCGTCGCGAATGCCTGAGTCAGTGCTTCATAGTAATCCGCAGGCCCAGAGGGCGTGTCGGGCAACGAGGTAGCGGTCATCGGGAGGCCAAAGTGCGCACGTAGCACGCTCTCGTCGGGCTGCAAGCGGTGGATATGGAAGCGGCGAAGGAAGGCGACGTCGAGGGGCTCGACGCTAGTGTCAGCTTCGTTCATCGCCGCGAGGATATACAGGTCATTGGGGAGGGCGAACTGCTCGTGGTTTCCGGCGTCTCCAAGGATCTCGAAGAACTGCGTCGTGGAGGTGGGCTGGCCATCGGTGGGCAGTCGCTTGTCGGCTTCGAGTCCTACTAATGCGCTGCCGAAGGCGGCCACGGCAGGTCCTCGGTTGATCTCGTCAACGATGACGAGGGAGGCGTTGCCGTCGTGGGACGCGTGGAGCGCCGCTCGGTGGAGGATCCCGCTGGTGACGGTGAAGGCGCCCGCGACGTTGACCTGGGGAACGAGGCCGCGCATGAAGTCGCGGTATTTGGTGTTCTGATCGAACACGGTCTGGTAGACGTTGCGCGTCGCGTCCTGGGTGGGGCTGGGAAGCCACGAAGGGATTGGGCCTGACGAAGCGGGGATTGGGATACGACCCGTCGGAGCTGAACCCGTCTGGGACTGGTCCCATTTAAAGAGCTCACGGATCTCGTTGAGCAGACGGGACTTCCCCGTACCGGGCGGGCCGGCGAGGATCACGTTCTTGCGCGTCGCGAGTGCCTTGAGCACTGTCTTCGCGTCATCGCTGATATCGGCTTTAGTCGGCATGGCAGAAACTCGTTCCCTCGATGAAGTCGTAGTAACCCTGAACCGTCCGTTTTGACTGGGTCGCCGAAGCCATGCAGTGGAGAATCTGCCCACTGGCTTCGGGCGCCCAAATGCCCTTCTTCTTGAGGTCATCCTCATAGGCGTAGTCGCACCGGACGGTGCCGTCGTCGAACTGCGTGAAGACGACGAAGACTCGACCTCGATCCGTGGCGGGAAGTTGACCGCCCAGCGCAGGGCTGGCGTGGATCTGGGCGATTCGATCCTCGGACTTGCGCGACGCAGTCGGTGGCCAGTACGAGAGCTCCGTCTGCTGCGTCTTACCATCCTCGTCGAGGTAGGTCACGACTGCGGTCCTGATGGGTTTCCCACCGCGACCAACCGCTTCCTTGGTGAAGATCCGGTGCATGATCGGCCGGAAGGTCCTCCACGGCAGCCGCAAATCACGCGCCCCGCCACCGGTTTTCGAGTCGTTTGACTCCGCAACCAGCTTGCGCAGGTCGCCGGCAACGATCTCCTTGTAAACGAACAAGACAGGACGGACGGTCACGCTGCACCCCTTGAGTTGAACTCGGCAGGGACGTAAGGAATCGCGCCTGCCTCCCGAGCATTATGACAGCGCTGCATACTAACGTGCCGGACGCCGTGAATCTTGGCGAGCTCGGCCAGAACAAAGTCTGCCGTGACCGTGGATCGCGCTTCACCCTCGAGCGCTGGCTGTCCGCGGTCGAGCAGTGGAAAGTCCCGAAGAACGACCTCCATGTCTGCCACGTTCAGGCCCCAGGCCGCGGCGACGAGCGCGTCGGATCGAGCACGTAGCTGGCCAACTGACCGTAGGTCAGCAGAGGAGTCACCTTCAGAGGCGGTGAGGCTTCTCGTGATCTTGATGAGTTCGTGTCCGACCTCAGAGCATGTCTCGATGTTCGGCAACGGCAGCGTGTCAAGGAGGAAGAAATTCACCGTGGTCGTGACGATGCGACGGAGCATCCAGTCGACGACCAGTGAGTTCGCCAGGGCAAGGAAGAGGTCTTCGCGCTCGGCGTCGTGTTCAGGGAAGGTCAGCGTCGGCACCTTGTTTCCGCAGACGACGCCGCCCGGGATGCGTGCGGCCAGTAGTGACCGCTCATTGGTTTGCCCCGTGATATCACAGAATCCGATGCGCGACCGAGTCGTACGGTCGAGGGTCATCGGGTGCAAGGCCTGAATCGGGATGTGCCATTGCGTCCGGAGAAAGGTTCGAGTGAGCGGCTCTGGCTTCCAGATCGCTGAGCGGCCTTCGCCAGATCGGTAAGTCTTTGCGCGCCAGCGGAATTGGCTCACGTGGCGGCCCTCGATCAATGGCAACGTCTCGTGACCAGCGGTGCGGCGGAATGATTTCTGGTCTAGGGTCATGTCAACTTCTCGACGGTACTCGGGGTGCCATGGGCCACTGGTATCACCGATCGTCGTTGCGTTGTCGGCGAGGCGTGCGTAAAGGTTCCAGTCCTCCGCAGTCTTGACCTCGGGGATGCTGAGGTCCGGACGGACGTCAGAAAGCTCGTCACGGCTTAGCATCACTGGTGCTTCGGGGAGCGTGCCCGTGCGGTTGGCGACTTTGAGCGCGATGGGTTGACGACTTCCGGCACCGACAGTGGCGACGACGGCGAGAAACTTGAAGCGGGTGTCAATCGCGAAGTGGTTGGCTCGATTTTCAATGACCGAGATAGAGAGGTCTCTGGCGACCGCGGTTAGCTCGCGACGCAGCCCTTCAGTGCCTCGGGAACGGATCAGGCCGGCGGGGAGGAGCAGGCCGAGTACGCCATCCTCGGCGGCTAGACCCATGCCAAGTTCCAAGAACAGCTTGTAAAGGTCGTGCTCACCTCGTCCCTGAAGTCTAGTGCCTGCTGCCACCTGTTCGATGTAGGCGAGCAGACGAGTCCGATTTATGGAGAGGTCGACGTCGCTGGCGAAACTCTGTCCGTAGGCCCGGACAGCCCCGCTATCCTTCGCGAGTTCGTGACGAGAGACCTTGAGCTTTTCCCATGGCGGGTTGCCAATCACTAGGGCCGCTCCCTCCGGCGCAAGCGACTCCCACGCGGCTCGGCTGCACAGACTGTCCTGCAGAAGCAAACGACTGGCGAAACCCTTGATGGCCGCAAGATCGTCGGTGAGGCTGGCAACGGACAAGAGCGCGCCTCGAAGCGCGTTCCTCGAAAGGTCAGCTCCCACAAGCCGACCGCGAATCACCTCGTTACGGACCGCTCCGGCTGGGAGTTGCATGACGGCTGCGGCGAGGAGCACTCCTGTGCCGCACGCAGTGTCGATCCAAGGACCGCGTGCTCGTACTTTCGGCACGCTGTCGGCTGCGAGCATCTCGGCCAGGCGCCAGTCGGTGTAGTAGGCGCCGGTCTTTCGCTGCTGGCTCGTTGGGAGGACCTCTCGGCTTAGTGCTGACAGCGCGAGGGCGACGGGGATGGTGGTGGCTTGAATGCTCGCGAGAATCGCATCTGTCCATGGCGTTGGCTCTGAACGCAGTCCGGAGGTATCGCGCTCAAAGGTGGTCCAGTAGTCGTTACGGCTCCAGCCGCCGGTGCGGGCGGCGACGGTTTCGAGGATCGTAAGTCGAGCCGGCGTTGGGTCTACACCGGGAAGGAGTTCCGCAGCGGCTTCGTCGAGCAGTCGGTCGGTCGGCGCGAGGAGCCTCTGTTCAAGGCTCTTCATGCCACCTCCTCCCGGTGGAGCGGTTGCGCGAGGTCGATCCTGGCGCCGTGCGGGACAATCTCGATCACGTACTCGTTCACGGTGCGACCGGCGGCCGAAGCTTGAGCATTGGGGCGGTAACGCCCGATCGTCTTGACGTCGTGCACGGTGACCGAACCCGTCTCGGTCAGAGCGTCGACGAGCTGGGCTCGGGGAACATGCCCCTCACTGCTGTAGCTGAGGAGGATTCTTCGTGCGCTTGTGTTGGCGACCAGCGACGTGAGGGCACCGAGTGCTCGAGTCTTGTAGCAGTAGTCGGACGCTTTATCCTTCCAGGGCCTCAGACCGGTGACACCGCCAACCTCCGGTGAATCACCAGCATGGATGGTCTCCAGCACATGGTAATAGGCGCTGTACTGCCGCTTCGTATAGGGCGGATCCAAGTAAACCGTGTCCGCGGCTGTGGTCGGCACGAGCGAGACGTCACCCACAACGACTTTCAAATCGGTTAAACGCGGGGGCAGCGTCCGCTCGCGGACTCTGACGTCGTGGAGTGCGGTCGACGACCAATCCTTCAGGAAGCAGCCGTAGGTCCCCGAGATGTTGGCGACCTTGTTTGCGGCTTGGAGGAGGTCGGCCAGCAGCAACTCGCGTTCGAGCCATGTGAGAACTTTGGCGTCATGCCAGGCCTGAATTTGGGATCGCATCGCATCGAGGCGGGCCGCGTTTTGCTCGGTGAAGTACCGACGCTCAACTGGCGCTGTGGCGGACGAGGCTGGGCTGTACTGGGCGTGGAGGAACCCTGGAGTGGCCGGGACGGCGTTGAGATCACGGATCGCTTGTGCGTAGCTTCCCAGCCGCGCGAAGGGGACATTGTGGCGTCCGACTGTTGCTCCGATGGCCATCGCGACAGCCGATGGCAATGCATCGTTGAGCGTCACCGGCCAGCCACGCGACGCGGCCACTGCGGCTACGGATCCAGTTCCGCAGAACGCATCAACGAAGCGCCCACCGTCAAGCTCTCCCGCCAGGTCCACGATGGCCTCCGCTACCCGGGCCTTGCTGCCGATGTAGCGAACTCCCACAGCCTCTTCCCCCTTGACATACTCGGCCAGATACGGCCGCACCCTCACGTACTACAGTTGCTTCGCAGGCTATCCGTGATGACCGACAGTTATACGCCCGGCCTCTCAGGGCTCCCCGGTCTCACACATCTAACCATCGAGTTTAACGGCCGACCATACAGCTTGGCGTGCTCACAGACCCGAGGAGTTCTGCCCTTCGTGGCCGGGGACACGACCCCACGCGGGCGTGGCGACACGCATAGATGGGCTCCGGACGGTTCGCGGCTGGTTGCAGGCCAAACCACGAACACGCCAAGTCGTGTTCATCCGTCCCTGAGCATATCCCAGCACGATTGCCCGCCGCGCCTGAGCCCAGCTCGGCTGACGTAGGACCGACAGCACAGACCCGAGGGCTGAAGCGTCAGTGGGCCGCTGCGCGAGCTCGCTACCGACGAGCGCGCACCGGTCACTCTGACTGCCTGCCCAGCTTGTGAGCGTCGACTCGGCCTCAAGATTCGGCGCCCCTTCCCCGTACGGTGGTCGAGATCACCGACTCGGCTCCGACACGCCGGAGCACTGGCGCGCCTACCTCACGCGCACGATCCGCCCCAGGCCGGGAGGGCACCCGCTCCACACCCGCATCGAAGTGTTCCATCACTTCCCGCAGGTGACCCCGGCCGCGGGTCAGGAGGCGACGTGCGGTCGATTCCGACACGTCTAGGCCGTCGGCGATCGTCTTGATGGGCTGTGGGGGTCGTCCGATGCCGTAGAAGTCCCGCAGCACGGAGCGTTCGGTCGGTGGGAGAGCTCGGAGGTAGGGGCGAAGGTCAATGCTGTCGACAGGGTCGTCCTCGTGGTGCGCTCGGAGGGCGACGTGCGATTCCAGGCCGTCGAGCGATGCGCTGGCCCGTCGGGTCAGCAACATCTCCACTCGCTCGATCGGCGCCCCGGTCTCGGCGGCAACCCGCGCCGTGCCATCGGCGCCAGGACCGGCTGGTTGGGTGGCGGCGAGCGCTCGATAGCGGTACTGATCGCGCGCCGCGTGCGCGGTGAGGCCTTGGCGCGCGCCTGCCTCGGCCGCGATGGCGGTTACCAGCGCTTGGCGGATACTGCCGTAGGCGAAGGAAGACCACACTCCCCTGCTCGGGTCGAACCTGTGCACCGCATTCATCAGGCCGAGGACTCCTTCTTGGAAGAGGTCCCGGTCGGAGGGTGCGATGTGGGCCTGGCGCATCGTGTAGCCCACCAGCCCCAGGCTCGAGGACACGACCTGCTGGCACGCGGCCTGACCGGCATCGACCAACTGCTGCAACTCCCCGCGCGTCGCACCCCGCGTGGCTCGCAGTGCATCCAGATCCTCGTCGAGCGCGCTGCGTGCCAGGACCCCGGCGTCGCGAGCGTCCCAGCAGGCCTGCAGCTGTTGGTCGTCCAGCCTCACGTGAGGACCTCTCCGCTGCCGGTGTCGACGATGTGCCCGTCGACCAGTGCGAAGCGGGCTGTCGCGAGGTCTTCGTCGTCTGGTTCGAGGTGTTCCACGTCGCGGTCGAACAACCCGGCCCGCACCGTGGCGTCCTGTCGGGCAGCGCCGATCCGGGCGGTCCCGGCGCAGGGACGATGCCCTGCGTCGCAACTGGTGCGCAGGGTCTCCTTCATGCGGTTCTGGAAGGCCGGCAGCGTGTAGCGGTGCCACTCGGCCAGCAGGTCCGACGTGGCCGCGAGCCCGGCTCGGCGTCGCTGGTCGAATACGCTGCCGAGCTCGTGGACCAGGTGCGGGTGGCGTGGCCAACACGACGGGACGATGTCGCCCAGCAGCCACGCGTACTCGGTGTTGAGCCAGTCGACACAGCGCTCCAGCCACTCCCACACCTCAAGCCGCAGGTCACGATCAGTGATCCCCGCCAGATCCCACGGCCTTGGGATGAACTCCACCGGCCCCAGGTGCTTCACCGTGGACGGGTCCTTCGCCTGCTCCAGCCGCGCAAGGTTTGCATACGCCCGGTGCATCCGACCTCCCACCGACGGGAACGGCCTCACCAATTCCGACATCGACAACCTCCTCCACTTCGGGAATCTGTTGTCGCAAGCCGCAGCGACTGTCCGGGTGCCTACACCCCCGTGGCGCTCGCGTGTCTGACCTCGTCCCGGATGCGCTGCTGGTCAGCCAGGAGACGCTTGCCGGCTCGGCCGTCGATGCAACGGTCGAGCTTGGCCAGAATGGGTTTCGCGTTCTCGGCGATCACCAACGCGTGACGCTCGCGCAGCTCCCGCACCTCGGCGGGGCGGATCACCGGCACGTCCTCACCCGAGACCGAGCGGCTGTGGTGCTTCCCCTGCTGATACGTCGTCCGGGCGATGCGCTTCATGCCGGCCAGGTCGGAGACCTCCTTGTTGAACGCCACGTCCTTCGACCCCCCGAACAACACCAACACGTTCGTGAGCCCGAACAAGGCTCTCGCCTCCTGCTCGCCGAAGATCGCGGCCAGCTGACGCCAGGTCTGCGCCGCGTAGATGAATGACAACCCCAATGCCCGCTCATTGGCCATCCTCGTCCGCAGCGTCGGCAACGGCGCCGTCGACGGCAACTCGTCCAGCACCGACAGCATCGGCGGACACAACCTTCCCCACGCAGAGGCGTGCGCCAGCCCCAAGGCCGTGTCCAGCACATGCTCTGCCGCTGCGGTCATCAACGGCGAGGCCGACGCATACGGATCCTCCCGGCCCAGCATGTACACCGTCCCGCGGTTGGCCAGCAGCCGCCGAATGTCCGTCGCCGGCGACCCAGCTGATGGCACGCAGCGTCGGCGGATCTCGGTCTGGAAGAACAATGACATGGCCTGCTGCACCGTCGTGATCGTGTTGCCCGCCGTCCGGTCATCACCCCGCAGGGCACCCGTCAACAGCCCATGCCAGAACGGAGCCGCCCCGGGGTGCTGCCGCAGGATCTCCTCCGGCTCGGCCGTCGACAATGGACTCGCCACCCACTCCAACACCAGGTCCAGGTCACCACCGGCCAGCGCGGCGGCGTGGAAGTACGACTGGATCACCTTTGCCGCCTCAGTTGCATAGAACCGGGCAGCATCATCGCCCCGTCCACCGGCCGAGCCAGCCTTGATGGTCCCCGCCGTGAACGCCTTCGCCCGACGCTCCGCAACCAGAGGGTCCGCACAACCAGCAATCGGATCCCACACCAGCGGTGGGAGCCCGGGCGCCAACCCGAACGGATCCAGCACCGCCACCGGCCCCACCCCGGAGCGCCGCGACAACGACAAGAACAAGTCATCCGGCTTCGTCAACGTCACCAACGCCGCCCCCGGCGCCGACAACAACGCCGGAGTCAGAATGTCCAAGGTCTTGCCCGAGCCCTGCGTCCCGATCACCCCAGCCGTCCGGTCGAACGGGCACCACAGCTCTCCCCCACGCGGACGCTTCGCCCTCCCGATCCGCCAACCCACCTCAGCCGCCCAACCCCGGCTCATCGCTTCCGCTCCTGGGCCAGGTCAGGACGGACGACACGGCGGACTCGACGCAGCCTCCCTACGCCGAGCAACTCCCGAGCCTCGTCGGCCGACGCGTATCCAGCACCCACCCCCGGACCCCACCGCAACCACGCCTCACGCCCCGCGAGAGTCACCAGCGCCAGCAGCACCAGCTCCGCCACGAGGATTGACACGGCCAAGGCTCCAGCGCCGACCGAGCACGCGCCCGGGGCCAGCCCCGCATCCCGATGACCCGCCAGGATCCCGCCGGTCGAACGCACCAACTCGTCCGGCCACAACCAGCCCGAGCCCGCGGCCCAGCAGGCCATTGACCGGCCCAGCTGCACCCCCGCCCCCACGGTCAGAACAAGCCCTCCAAGCACCAACGCCGGCAGCTCCCAGGTCAGCGGATAAGGATCCCTCGTCGACATGACACCTCCGAAGGCTCAAGCCGGCGGCGAAGTCCCGGTGGCGAGAGCGCTTGGCCCTCGCGATGAGCTCTCGGCGGGTAGCGTGGGCCGCGTGCCCGAGATCCGGAGGCCCGCCTTGCCGCTGCAGGCTGTCGAGCAGGTCGCGCGTTTCGTCCAGGACCATCATTGCGACGGGATCGACGTCCAAGACTTGGCCGATGCTGCGGGCTACAGCCGACACCACTTCAGCCGGGCCTTCAAGGCGTCAACGGGAGTCTCTCCCAGCGCCTACCTCGCCGCTGTCCGGATCGAGACGGCCAAGCGGCTCCTGCTTTCGGAGACCTGCGCAGTGATCGACGTCGCCGCTGAGGTCGGATTCGACTCACTGTCCAGCTTCACCCATCGTTTCGCCACGACGGTGGGCACCACGCCCGCACGCCTGCGCCTGCTCGCGCAGAGGTTGGAGCACTCCGCTGTGGCCCCGTTCGTATTGTGCGCCCCCAACCAGCCGGGGGTCGCCGTCACCCCGGTCCTCCCCGAGGGAGTTGCCGACTCCTGCCGGATCTGGCTGGGCTGGTACCCCACACCCGCCCCGATCGGCCTTCCCGCCGCGGGACAGCTGGGCGAGTACGACGAACCGATGTCCCTTCCCCTGCACCCCGGAGCCCCTTGGCTGCTCGGCTTCGCCGTCGAGGAGTCCGACGACCACCTCCACGAACTCGCCCCCGCCTGGCCTGTCGTCGCGCGCCATGACGGTCCGATCACCCAGCCTGGCGCGGTCACGCTCACCTTCCGGCGGGCAAGCATCGACGACATCCCGCTGCTCAGCGCCCTACCAGCACTGGCGAAGTGAGCACATCCGGACAAAGATCGCCCGTCACGGCTGCCTAGCGTTGGTGATGTCAACACCGACAACCGATGGAGGACACCATGACCCGCACCACCGGAACCCCCACCTGGCTCGACCTGCAGACCACCGACCTCGAGACCGCCAAGCGCTTCTACGGCGCACTGTTCGGCTGGCAGTTCGAGGACTCCGGCCCGGACTTCGGCCACTACACCATGGTTACCAAGGACGGCGGGCTCGTCGGCGGCATGATGGACGTCGCCAACTACCCCACTGACGGCAGCGTCCCCGTCCCCGCGGATGGCCCGAAGAGCGCTTGGGACGTCTTCCTTGCCGTTGACGACGTCGACAAGCGACTCGGTCTGGCCACCGCCCACGGTGCCACGGTTCTGTTCCCTGCCAGCGACGTGGGCCCCGCAGGCCGCTGCGCCACCGTCGCGGACCCCGCCGGAGCCACCATCGCGATGTGGCAGGCCGGGGACACCGAGGGCTATGCATTCACCGGCCAGCCCGGCACCCCGGTCTGGTTCGAACTGATGGCCCAGGAATTCGAGGCCGCCAAGGCCTTCTACACCGCTGTCTTCGGCTTCAACCCCGTCGCCATGGAGACCCCGATGGAGGACGGCGCCGATGCCTCCACCTACGTCACCAATGGCCCGGAGTCCGAGGCCTCCAGCGGCATCTGCAATGTGGCCGGCTTCGTGCCCGAGTCCGAGGGTTCCTGGTGGCGGATCTACTTCGCCGTCGACGGCTGTGACAAGGCCGTCGAGACCGTCCAGCAGATGGGCGGCAAGCTTCTCGACGGGCCCGAGGACTCCCCCTTCGGGCGGATCGCCACCGTCGCGGACCCGATGGGTGCCACCTTCCAGCTCTGCTCCCCCAGCGAGGCCGTCCGCTGACCCCTTCAGGCTCACAGCGTACTTTCGGTCGGCCTCCCGGTTGGGAGGCCAACCATCCCCTTGAACAGGAGATTCACATGACCACGCGCATTGAGAATTTCGGCATCGTCGTCCAGGACCTCGAGCTCGTCCGTGACTTCTTCGTCGCACTCGGCCTCGAGGTCAAGGGCGAAGCACAGGTCCACGGACCATGGGTCGACCTGACCCTCGGGCTCGAGGACGTCGAGTCCCGGATCTGCGTGCTCGGCTCCGACGACTCCGACGCTCAGATCGAGCTGCAGCAGTACGTCACGCCCTCCCCCATCCCTGCCGCGACAGGTGGCATGCCGAACGTCCTGGGGCTGCACCGAGTGTCGCTGCAGGTCGAAGGCCACGTCGGCCGGCTTGCGCAAGAGGGCTACGGGCTGCGCGGTGAGGTCGCGCGGTACGCCGACGAGTGTCACCTCTGCTACGTGGTTGGCCCCGAGGACGTTCAACGCGGCCCTTAGGTTGGTGTCCTCGCCATGGGCCCAATCTCTATTCCTGAAAGTGCTCGGCTGGCCGCGCCCAGGCATTTGGTCGCTACGGCGCGACGAGGACGGCTCTCAGTTTGTGTCGACGGCGGCCGAAACCTGGGCCGAAATCGGCGCCCAAGAACTGAGCAGGCAGAGTCAGCGACCTCCGGCAGGAGTGCGCGCCCATTGGTGAGGGTTCCGATTGGAGCTGAGCGGCTCGTTCGCGTTATGAGAAAGGACCCTGCGGCGGCACAGCGTCGCGCGGGCTGGCCGGCCTCGGCCACGGGCAGGCGGGGCGATGATCTGCGAAAGAGTCCCAGTCCAGGTTCGCGCCCCGGAATTCCAGACGGGGGGTCGCGGAGCCATCAATGTCCACTGTGGACGGCGTCATGATGACGACCTCAGCTGGGTGCACCTCCTCCTTCGCCGACGCGCGGTCCTCTCGCACCTGTGCCGACAGCCATATTTGTCGCCCGCTGGGCAGGTTCAGGGGATTAGCCACTTGCCCGCGGACGCTGTTGGCCGCGCGTTCCGTTTCTACCAAGAGGACGCGCACGAACCCCTCCAGATCTGGGGGAAACTCGAGGTGGACCGCCCCGGAGTCAGGGGGCTGCGGGCGCAGAGCCCCACGGTAGAAGTCCATCACTAGCATCGTCCTGAAACCGCTGACAATCGGAGTGGGGCGCCACGTCTGAACAATTCGGTCTGGGCCGATCCACAACGGCTCCTCGCCGCTCTTCCAGTGCTCGCGGGTGTATCCGAGCTGCCATGCCTCAGATTGCTCCAGCCGTGCCCCGTGGAAGGAGACCTTGAGGGTCTTGGCCCCTTGGCGAGAGCCAACGTAGACGTCGTCGTGGAGTGTCCATACCCGCATGGTCGCACTGGTTCCCAGTACTGTCGTTGGATCAGCTCCGGGAAGGGTCACAGCGAACCGAACAACCTGCTGCCTCGTCACCTAGCCAGTATGAACGACGTGCGAGCGCCCGAACACGGCCCTCAGAAGACGAGGAAGCCCTGACCAGGACCGCCCATGACAACGTCGCCGATGCCTACGCTGAACGGATTGTGGAGAGCGAGCCGGAGCAGTCGGTGGATCTTGCAATGATCGATCACTTCATCGGCCTCCTCGCGGAGCCTCGCCGAGTCCTGAATGCCGGTTGCAGGGCCGGGCGGATGCTGCCCTACTTGGCTGACGCGGATGTGACGACCAAGGACTTAACCTGTCCGAGCAGATGGTCGCGCGCGACTGGACCATCCGGGGTTCCCGGTGACCGTTGGGACGTTGAGGGACATCGATCATCCCGACGGCACCTTTGATGGCCTGTTCTCGTGGTGCTCGACGATCCAAAACCCGATGAGGACCTGGATCGCATGCTTGCCGAGATGGTCCGTGCTCGCACCGGGTGAGCATCCGCCGATGGCGTGCCAGACTGTTCAGGGGATGCGCCGGGTCGGCAGGGGCTTCCAAGCCATGAGGTACGACATCGTGATTAACCGCTAACACCGTTGCGTTGAGCAGATGCCCGCGCGGTTGGATGCTTTGGGATGCGTCGTTGTGGTGTGTTTGGACAGGGGGTTGCCGTTGGGGAACCCCAGGGTCAGGCCGACCTCATCCCCCGCCGTCCCGATTGACCGCTGCTGACTTTTCGGCCCTGTGGCACTACCGGATGAAGCGCAGCCGGTGGGAGTTCGCTGGCGCGGCACCGGGTCTCGGGGCGAAGGCCACGATCTGCCCGAGACAACCGCTGCAAATCCGTTCCACGGCAATGGCACAGAAGGCGTTCCGAGCGCCGGCCGCGCCAGCACGAGCACCGCGAGCCCTCCCGTCGGACGATACGACGGCGGGCCCGAGGTTCGCCCGGTGTCCGCGAGTCCTTCACACCAGGTCGCGGCCAGGACGGCATCATGGGTCCGTCAAGGCAAGCCGGGGAGGATGACGTGGCGTTCGAGCGTAAGGCCAGACGAGGTGCGGTGCCGGAAGATCCCGAGGCGCTCTACCGACACTTGGCGCGGACGAACAGCGGTCCCGACAGCCCATGGGGCCATCAGACCGATCTGCTGCGCGACTGGTACAGGGACTTTCGGCAGGCTCCCGATGTCGCGCTCGAACTACCCACCGGCGCGGGCAAGACGCTCGTCGGCGGTGTGATCGGGGAGTGGATTCGATTGTCCGAGCGTGAGCCGGTCGCGTACATCTGCCCCACCCGGCAGCTTGCCGCGCAGGCCGCTGAGCGCCTCAAATCCTACGGGGTGGAGTGCGTGCTTCTGATCGGCCCATCAAAATCGTGGGACCAAGCTGCGCGGGCCAAGTTCACCTCCGCGGCGGCGATGGCCGTGTCAACCTACAGCCACGTTTTTAACTCAAACCCTGCTCTCGCAGGAGCAGGCAGCTTGATCCTGGATGACGCCCACGCGGGCGAACAGCCGGTAGCTGCCGCGTGGAGCATCGACGTCAAGCGGGAGGAACGCGCCTATCAGACGCTGTTGGCCACGCTAGCCGACGGTTTGGACCCCACAGTGGTCATCGGGCTCCGCAACGACGAGTCCTTCCGCGAGTACCACCGGGCCGTTCACCTCGTATCGCCGAGTGTCGTGGCTGCAAAGGTAAGCGTTATCGAACAGACCTTGGACGCCGCCGTGCGCGACGGCACCTTGCCCCGGACCATCAACTTCAGCCTCTCTATGCTCGCGGGCCGCCTCGGCAGCTGCCTCTTCTACGTCTCTCACAGCCGCATCCTCATACGGCCCCTCATCACCCCCACAGCCTTCCACCCTGCCTTCGACAACCCTCGGCGGCGCGTCTACATGAGCGCGACCCTCGGTGCAGGAGGCGAGCTAGAACGCGCTTTCGGGCGCACCAGCATCGCGCGGATGGCGGTACCCCGCGGCTGGGACAAACAGGGTACTGGGCGTCGGTTCTTCGTTTTCCCCGAATGGACCAGCGAGATCGCGAAGGATGGAGCGTTGCTCGGCCCTTGGCTAGCGTCCACGATCACGAAACACGGCCGCGCCGCCCTCGTCACCCCCGCCGGCTACATCTCTGACGCGGTAGCCGCCCTCGGCGCGCTACCCAAGGAATACCAGCGCCTCGACGGGCACGACGTGGAGGACGACATCTCGCTGTTCACGCAAAACCCGAAGGCGCTCCTCGATCTGGCGAATAGGTACGACGGGATCGATCTGCCCGACGACAGCTGTCGCCTCATCGTTCTCGCCGGGCTTCCCGCACAGGGCGACCTGCAGGAGAGATTCCTCTACGAGTCGCTCGGCGCGGGCGCAGTCCTCCAAGAGAGACTTCGTGCCCGCATCGTCCAAGGCGTAGGCCGCGCGACCCGTAACGCGAAGGACTACGCCACCGTGGTAGTCATCCGCGATGACCTGACCAATTTCATCATTGCGGGAGACGTGCTGACCGCGCTTCGCGAAGAGTTGCAGGCCGAAATCGACTTCGGGCGCGAGCAATCGCTGGAGAAGCCGGTCGCGCAAGTCAATGACAACATCGATCTGTTTCTCCGCCAAGGGAAAGACTGGTTCGACGTGGAGGGCGACATCGTGGAGGAGCGCGACGCCCGTACCCGCGTCGACCCGCCCGCCACAGCAGCGCTCGCAGCAGCAGCCGCTGCTGAGGTCAGGGCAACACGCGCATGGTGGGAAGGCGATCTCGACAGCGCCCTCATGGAGGCGCGCATCGTCCTCGACGAGCTATCCGCCCACCCCAAGGCATCCCGCTACTCAGCGCTTTGGCACTACCTTGCCGCGAGCTGGACGAAGACCCTCGCACGCGAAAACGGCGACCCAACAGGCGACCTCGGCAGGGCCGCCGCGTCCATGATCGCCGACGCGCGCGTTGCAGGCCGCGGCACCTCGTGGCTCACACACCTGGCAAAACACGCCGACGCGCTCGCCAAAGCCGACGAGTACGACGACCTCGACCGCCATGCGGCGAAGAACCTCGTCGCACTACTCGCCACATGGTCGATCAAGAAGAACCAGACCGAGCTAGATGCCGCCAAAGCTGGTCTGTCCCAGACGCCATTCGTTGCCTACGAAGCCGGCCTCAAGACGCTGGGCCGATATGCCGGGGCGGACGAGTCGTACGACTCCGCCAAAGCACATGCGGCACCCGACTCGACATGGATTTTCCAGGATCAGCTGTGGGTGTGCTGGGAAGCTAAGAGCGAGGCAAGCCCCACTTCGAACATTCAAGCATCCAAGGTGCGCGAGGCCAGCGGCCACCTGAACTTTGTCGCCGGCAAGCGGAACGAGACCGCGCCGGTGTCATCTTTCACGTGCTATGCGACGCCCCAAACGAGCATCGATCCCTCCGCGAAACTCGTTGCCGACGACAACCTCTTCTACGTTCAGTCAGACGCCGCATATGACCTCTTGGTCCGGCTCGAGCGAGCCCTTCAGAAGGCGCGCAGGCTCGGCCCGGACTTGCAGGAAGCGGCCATCCTAGACTCCTTGAAGGAGCAAGGCTGCCTGCCGAGCCAGTGGGTCACAACTCTTACGATGCAGCCCTTGCAGTTCGTAGGTGGGGTGCCGACTACGTAGCGCGTCTCCGCACTGTCTTTCGCTCGGACACTCCGAAAGACATTGCCCACCGGAGGCGGGGTTCCTCCTGCCGATGGCCCGCCCCAGGCCCTGACCGTCAGGTCCAGAATCATCCTCGTACTAGTAGGCGGAGACGGCGGCGAGCTGCTGCTGCGCAGCAGGGGCAATGCCATCAACCGTGGACCCGCCAGATCTCGAAGATCTGCTTGCCCGTCCAGCTCTCGTAGTCACCGATGACGATGCCTCGGCTACGGCTGGCCGCTTCGATGGTCTGTTTGTTTTTGGGGTTCCAGACGAGGGCGACGTGGCCGATGCGGGTGGGGCCTAGGTAGCTGTTGATGAAGATGAGGTCGCCAGGCTTCTCCTGGCCGGGTTGGATGCGTTCGCCGTGGCCGGCGGCGAGCCAGTCGCGTTGGCCTTGGGCTGTGCGGGGCAGCGTGATTCCCGCGGTGCGGTAGGCGGCTTGGACGTAACTGGAACAGTCGTAGGCCGTTGGCCCGGCTGCACCCATCACGTAGGGACCGCCGAGCTTGGTCTTCGCCCAGGCCAAGACACGGCCAGTCTGACCGGCGGGTAGGGGCTCGGTGCCGGAGCCGATGGATGTTTCGATGCCTGGTTCACAGGCGGTCGTAGTGCCGGTGACGGTGCCTCCGCCGTAGGTGTGCGCGTAGTGCAGGACATCGTCGACGTACCAGTCGGCGTGGTTGTAGGCGAACAGCGCCCGGCGGATCCCGTCGGGGCCTTTGAGGGCGCCGGAGGCGACGAGGTAGTTGGCGGCAGAGTGGATGCTGTCGGCCGGGTCGGTGATGACGGTTCGTCCGTCGTGGTTTGCGTCGACGCCGTAGTGGGCGAAGGTGGCGGGCATGAACTGCATCAGCCCTTGCGCCCCAGCGCTGGACGTGGCGGTGTTGCGGCCGTGGGCGGTCTCTTCCATGCCAATACCGGCCAGCAGCGTCCAGGGCAGGCCGTACTTGGCGGCTGCGTCCTTGTAGAGCTTCTCCACCTGGGCGGGGATGGGCAGGGCTGGGTTGTGCAGGGAGTCCTGTCGCACGGACGGTTGGGGCAGGTCGAATCCGACACCACCTTCGGCTGTCCCTTCCGTGTGGCGGGCGGGTGTTGTGGCGGTGGGATGGCCGTCGAGTGGGGCGCCGTGGCTGGTCATGAAGGGTTGGGGGTCGACGTCGGTGCCGTTGACGGTGACGGTGAAGTGCAGGTGCGCGCCGGTCGAGTAGCCGGTGGAGCCTTGTGCCCCCAGCACTTGGCCGGCGGTCACGCGGCTGCCGGGCTTGATGCCGCTCTTGATGGTGGCGAGGTGGGCATACAGGGTGCTGATGCCGCCAGTGTGGCGGATGACGACGTGGTTGCCCCACGCCGGATGGGGGCTGGCGGTGGTGACGGTGCCGCCGGCTGCCGCGACGACGGGGGTTGCGGGTGGGGCGACGAGGTCGACGCCGTTGTGCAGCTTCCACACGCGCCTGACGGGGTGCAGGCGCATCCCGAACCGGGAGGTGATCGCGTAGCCGGTGGCCAGAGGGGCGCGCCATTGCCCCGCCGCCGGCGCAGCTTGCAGACAGGCCGGGTCCGTGACCGTCTCGGGTTCTGCTGCGGCGTTGCTGGTGGTTGCGAGTGCGGCGCAGGCGATGGGCACGGCCAGCAGTGCTGTGATGAGGGCGGCGAGGGTGGCGAGGAGTTTGGTCATGGTCAGCCTGCTGTGGCGATGGCGTCGTTGGTGAAGGTGAGGCGTTCTTCGAGGGGGTGGAGGTAGGTCTGGACCTTGTAGAGCTGGTCGGCGACCTGCCAGAGGGCTCGGCCTTTGCCTTGCATGGCCCAGGTGGTGATGACGTCCTGGGCGATGGGGCCCAGGCCGAGGAGGTGTTCGAGTTCGGTGGCGACGGCGCGGTCCTGTCCGTGGAGGATCTTGATGTCGGCCAGGTGCAGGAGGTCCTTGGCGATGGTGGTGGCCTGGGACCCGTGGTCTCCGGCCGAGAGCAGGTCGGAGGGTTTGTGCATGACGGCCCATTGGATGTCGCCGTCGCGGCGGGAGAAGCGCAGGTCGGCGTCGAAACTCTTGACCGCGTCGGGGCCCAGGCGTAGCTGTTTCCAGGCTTCGTCGCGCACGACGATGCGCAGGTCCCCGACCTCGGCGACTTCGCGCATGGCGCGTCCCCAGGAGTTGAGGCAGGTCAGGGCGATGCCGACGGCTTCGTCGCCGAAGGGTTCGAGGCGGGACAGGGACAGGGACTGGATGGGGGCGCGCCAGTCGACGTGGATGCTGGTGTGGTCGTCGAACAGCCCGGCCAGGGCGCCGGAGACGAGTTGGCCCAGGGCGTCGCGCAGCAGGCGAGTTTCGTCGAGGAAGTGGCGCCGGTCGCGGTAGCGGCACGCGGCGACCAGCTCGTCGGTGGGTTCGTCGAGGGCTCGCCACAGCTGCGGGATGGTGGGTTCGGTCAATCGGGTGGCGGCGTCGCGGTAGCCGGACAGGTGAGCCAGGACGGTCTTGACGACGACCTCGTCGGAGGGGCCGAAGGGGACGCGCTGCTCCCCCACCTTCTGTGACCCGACCAGCCCGCGCACGAGGGTGAGCCAGCGGCTGAAGACCAGCGCGGAACGGCGCTGTGCCTCCGCCCGGCTAAGCCGTTCCCAGCCGTCGGCGAGGGGGCCGAGGTCGAGGGGGTTGATGCGGGTGGCGAGGCCGCGGCCGATGGCGAAGGGTTCGACGCCCAGGGCGTGGCACAAGGCTTCGTACTCGTCCTTGGGGTCGCCCAGGATGAGGGCTCGGTAGCCGAAGTCCATCATGCGCAGCAGGAAGGCCTTGGTGGTGCCGGACTTGCCGCGTCCGGGTTTGCCGAAGACCATCACGTTGGGGTTGGTGACGGGGATCTGGTCGTCGAGGACCCAACCGAGGGGGTCGGCGTAGAAAGAGCCGCCGGAGAGTTGGTCAATGCCCATCTGCGCGCCGGTGGGTGGCAGGCCGGGGGTGGCGATGAACGGCCACCACACCCCGGCCTGGTCGGAGGTCATCCGCCACGCCGCCACCGGCGCCCCTGAGGGTGCCCAGCCGCGCCCCCGCCGGAACGCGCCACGGGCTGGGGCGTGGTGGAACAACCTGCCGTCCCGTCGGCTGGGCGGGGTTGGGGGTGGGGTGGGCAGGTCGTGGCCGAAGTCGGCCAGCAGGTGGGCGACGTCGCGTCCGGTGCGGGCGGTCATCAGTTCACCGTCCTGGTCAGGCCGAGGCCAAGCGGGATGGTGGAGGCCAGGAAGCCGGCGTCCTGGGCCAGGTCAAGGCGCAGGGGCGCGAATCCGGCGCGGCGGATGGACGCGTCGAGGCGTCGTCCGTAGTCGGCGATCGCGACGGTCTTGGGCGCGGTGACGGTGCACACGGCATACGGGCGCATCAGCGCGGCGCCGCGGGCCAGTTTCTCGTCAACGCCGTGCGCCTTGGCGGCGTCGTTGCGGTGACGGGCCTTGGCCTTCACCCCCGCGCGGCGGCGCAGCTCACCGCCCATGTCGGCGGCGAACTCGGCCGAGTCGCTGTGCCGTTCGGCGCGCTGCTGGGTCAGGATCGGGAAACACACCATGTACGAGCGCCGCTCCCCCGCCTCATCCGGGGTCAGCACCGGCGCCAACGCCCCCAACGCCGCCCCGTTGGCGGGCAGCATCACCGTCGCGCTGATCGAGTTCCACGCATCATGGGAGTAGTGCCGCACCGTCGCCTCCGCCCCCGACGGACCAGCCATCGCCCACGGCACCCCCGCCTCCACCCTTGGGTCGTGCTGGTGCTCAGCCAGAGCCTGGACGATCCCGGCCCGGTCGCCCGGCGCGAAGCCACTGCGACAGGCCAACGCCAACTCCGGCGACGTGAGCCACGACACCTGCGTCATGCCCAACCCGCCCCGCAGCGCCGCCTCGACCTCGGCCATCACACTGCCCAGCACCCGCGCCCGACCAGCCAACCCACCACCGGAATGCCGTGCCACCCGGGCCAGCCGGGCCTCGGGCACGACGACGGTGACGAACGCCTCGGTGCGCACGCTCGCCCTGGACAACGAGCGATGCAGGTCATCATTCACCCGACGCGACAGTCCCTGCGTGGTGGGGCGGCGGTGCTGCTCCACCCAGATCGAGCGTTCCGCCCCGTCGTCGGGCACGGTGCGGACCTGCACGATCAGCTCGTCGGCCAACTCCGCCCGCGCCGTCGCATCGATCAGGCTCGACAGGCCAGCGGCCTGCCGGGATCGTTCGTCGACGTCGCTCATCCCGATCCCGGGATGGGTCACCGCACAGGTCACCGCCCAGGTGCGGGCCGCGTGGTTCTGCACCAACGCCACCCGCCGTGCCGCCGCCCCGGTCGGTGGGCCGTCGTGAATCTCCACCCCCGACAACACCCCCGGCAGATCAACCTGTTCCGGGTTGGTGGCCTTGCCCTGGGCTGCGCGGGCGGTGAACCGACGCGCCCCCGTGGCAGCGCCAACGGTGAAGCACGTCAACGCCCACAACCAGCCCAACATCGGACGGCCCTTCACCTGCACCGCCGTCACCAGCACCACCACCGCCCACACCACGGCAAACAGCAGCATCGACAGCCACGCCTGGCGCTGGATGGCCCAGAAGACCGGCAGCGTCGACACCGACACCGCCGCCAACTGCCAGGCGCGTAGCCCGAAGAACCACCCAATCCGGTCCCGCGTGTAGTCGCTGTAGATCGTCACGACCTGCCTCCTCCATCTTTCACGTCCCCACCCGGCTTCGGGTCTTGTTGGCCCGGGGTCGGAGCGGTGCCGGAGCGTGGTGGGGCTGGCCGCTGTCCTGCCCCTTGGTGGGGTGCCGGTGGTGGCATGGGATGCTGGGGTGGCAGCGGCTGGACGACCGGCTCGTCGAGCATCGGTGGCGCGCTGGACGGGGTCGGCAGGGTGCCGTCGTTGCCGTTGGCGGCATCGGCGTCGGCCTCCGCCAGACCCTGCGGCGCACCACCACTGCCCTGTCCGGGGGTGCGGGTGAAGTCCGGCTGGTAGGTGTTGTGCCCCACCCCGAGCTGGTTGGTGGCATCGCTGAACAATGCCGACCCTGCCCCACCCAGGTGGGCCATCGTCCGCAGACCCGTCGCCGCGGTCGCACCAATCGCCGCCGCCACACCCAACACCCCCGCCGCAGCACCCCCTGCAGCTGCAGAACCACCCGCGGATGCCGTGCCGCCGCCGGCGGCAGCCGCAGACGGCCCGCCGGCCGGTGCGGAATTGGTCGACGGTGTGGCGTTCTGGAAGCGTGCCGCCGTCGCGGCCTGGGAGGCCTGCTCGCCAGCGGAGCGTCCGTGCTCATCGGTCTCGGAGGCACTCGTCCCGGACGCCTTGCCGCCCAGACCAGAACCCAGCCCGCTGAGCAGGCCGGAGATGCCGCCCACCCCGGCGAGGCCTGCGCGCACCGCGGCACCGGAGTTGGTGCCCGGGTCGACGAAGGCCAACAACTTGAACAGCGCCACCGGCGCCACCGCCGAGACCAGGATCATGAACACCCCCGGCACCGCCGTCCCGATCGCCGACTCCGGCCCCGTCGCCAACCCCAGTGCGACGCCGTTGGACATCTGCACCCCCAAGCCCATCGTCAAGGTCATCAACACCGGCGCCAGCGCGGCGGCGTGGAACCAGCGCAGCGACTTCCAGAACCACGGACGTCCCACCTCGGACAACAGACCCGCCGCCGAGATCGGCGCGGTCGC
Source organism: Luteococcus struthionis (assembly GCF_048595755.1). GTDB lineage: Bacteria > Actinomycetota > Actinomycetes > Propionibacteriales > Propionibacteriaceae > Luteococcus. The sequence continues at coordinate 2,424,773 of NZ_CP184360.1, read as the reverse complement.
GGCCAGCACCAACAACCCACCGGCCCGGGCCAGCAGGATCACGAAGTGCGCGATCGCCGCGATCCACAAGAACAGCCCCATCAGCCCCAGCACGGTCGCCAGCACGGCGTCACTGACGTCCTGACCCGACAACGGCTTGAGCGGCTGCCACGCATCCCACGCATCGATCGACAACAAGCTCTTCATCAACGCCTGGTTCAACCCGCCACAGGCCGAGACCACCAGCGCCCCGTAGCTCAACCAGGCCACCCACACCATGCAGAACTGGCCCGCCCCGACCACCAGCCGCCCCAACGACTTGCCGTCGCGTCGGGCCAGCACGACGAACAGCTGCACCAACCCCATCAGCACCGCCAACGCCCCGGCCATCCAGAACGTGGAGCGGTAGGCCAACTGCGCCGGCCCCTGCTCCGTCACGTCCGGGGTGAGCAGCGCGGCCTCGAACTTCAACACCACCCGCAACAGCCACAGCCCGGCCTGCCACAGGCTCAGCATCATCGCCGTCCACCCGTCGACCACCACCTTCGACGCACGATCAGCCAACGCCCCGAACGGATCCCACAGCATCGCCGACTACTCCCCCGCGACGTGCCAAGTGCGCCACCCGGCCCGCGCCGCCAACTCGGTACCCGGCCAGGTCGACGGCGCCACCGCAGCCGCACGAGGCGAGGCCACCATCCACCGGTCCCCGCGCCATGCCATGGCCTCGCAATAGCCGTAGGCCATCCGCGACTCGACCCGCACCAGCGCCCGCACGTCCACCAACACACACGCCACCACCCAGTCCGCACCATCGGTGCCCTTCACCTGAGCGGCAACCGGATCCACCGTCACCCGCGCCCCAGCCTCCAGGCGTCCCGTCATGCCCGCCGAACTCAGGAAGGACTGGACGTGCCGCACCAACGGCCACTCGCCCACCGGCACAGCACCCGGGACGACCCAGGCCCGATGCACCTCGCCCGCGCGGGCCACGTCCATTTCGGACAGCACCGTCTGCTCGATCGCCGCCAACTGCCCCACCGCACCGGCCGGCGTGCGCGGAAAACCCGTCACCACCCGCGCCGGACCCGTCCGGGTCGAGTTCGGCACCGTCAACGCCGCCGCGGGTTCCACCGCCGGAGCACCACCCAACGCATCCGCCGGCGCCACCTGCAGCATCGGCGCGGCCAACAGCCCGTCCCGATCCACCCGTCCGTCGGCAGGATGGGTCGCTGCGGCCGGGGTGGTGCGGGTGGCGTGGACGACGGCCGTGCGGATCGCGAAACCCAAGCCGACCAGCAGCGCCACCCCGACCACGCACAGCCCAGCCAACAGCGCCCACAACCGGCGGCGGCTCCACGCCTGGGGCTGGTCGCCGGTCATGTCACGGCTCCTGGCTGGCCGATGGTGCGCCGGGTGCGTCGGCGATGCAGCCGCTACCGGTGATGCTCGAAATCAGCGACGGCAGCACCAGGTAGGCGATCGCGGCCAGGAAGACCACCGCCACGCCCACCACACCGGCCTTGCTGGCATGCGGCATCGAGAAGATGCGACCCGCCACGATCGCGCCGATCGAGACCACCACCCCGACCACGAACATCGCCAACACCGCCCACAGCACATAGCCGGTGAGCTGGTCGGCATACTTCTGCGCCCCAGGCGGCGCCAGCGGGCAGATCTCCAACAGCACCAATCCCACGTCGAGCATCACTTCGTCCCCTTCTCGCATTCGCTCAGCAGGCCGAGCACGGTGTGCCCGGCCGAAACCACAGACTTCGACAACGGCGCCGGAGACAATCCGGTCACCAACAACCGGCCATCGCACGGCATCACCGCCCACCGGTGCTCGTCGACCAGCCGCTGCAGAACCGGCCCCATCGCTGCGCGCACCTGACGCGGCAACCGACCACCCGACACCGCCCGCACGACCGCGACGCAACGATCCGGCCCCAGCTCGCCGACCGCCACCTCGAGGCGGCGGATGCCCGGCACCGTCCCGGCCGCCACCACCACGACCACCTCCGCGGCGGCAACCGTCGCCGCAACCCACCCGGGCCCCGACGCACACGGATGGAAGCCGGCATCCAACACCGTGCGCCGCACCACCCGATCCAGCGGCAACGGATCACCCGCCTCGACGGTGGCCGGACGTTCGATCACCACCCCGTCGCGCTGCGAGCGCACCCACGACGACAACTCCCCCAACTCCGCCGACCCGGCACCGGCCAACCCCGAGCCGGCCGGCAGGCTGATCTCGAGCAGCCTCGCGCACGGATCGGCCTGCGCCACCGCCAGAGCCACCGTCGAGGCGCCCGCCTGCGCATGCGCACCCACCACCACAACCAACGCCTCAGCCGGTCGCCACGCCGACACCGAGGGCTCCTCGCCATCCAGCCCGGGCACAGCCACGGCCGAAGTGGCGGGCGGCGGCTGGATGGGTTCGGGGTTGGCATAGCGGCCCTGGCTGACGGCATCCCAGGCGCGGCGCAGCTCCGCCACGCTCGGCGCCATCACAGGCATCGAAACTGGTGGTGTGGTCACGTCGACCCAACCCGCCACCGCCTGGTCGGTGCTCACGCCACGTCCAGGAACAGACCCTGCCGGTTCGCGTCCTGCAACCGGCCCAGCACCCGCCCCACCCGACGCCGCGCCGAACTCGGCGAGATCCCCAGCTGCTGCGCCACCACCGCCGACGCCTGCCGCGACATCAAACCGTGCACGCCCACCCTCCGGGTCGGCACCTCATGGCCCACCGACACCACCAGCCGCAACAGCGCCGCATCATCCGGCGACACCGCCCCAGCCCGCGCCGCCTGTTGCAACACCGCCGACAACTCCTCCGCCGGCTCCACCCACGGCTCAGCGCTGGCGTCGTCGACCATCAAGCCCTCCAGCACCTGGTCGTCCATCGGCTGCGTGTTCGCCCACGTCCGATCGCCACGGTCCTTCGCCTGGATCCCCAGATCCGCGAACGTCGCCCGACGCACCTGCCACTGGATCGAGGCCGCCACCTTGCGACGCGACCGCCACTCAAAGGTCCGCGCCCCCATCCACAGATGCTGCGCCGCCACATCACACAACGCCGACATCGGCAACGACCCCGGACGATGCCGACGAAGCTTCGCCAACGTCCCCGGAATCAACAACTCGCACAACACCGCCGCCGCCTCCGGACAGTTCTCGCCCTCCACATGAGCCAGCCCCGCCAACGCGATCAGCACATCATCACGGGCCATCACATCGCCGGTCCGCGACGCCCGACGGAAATCGTCGACCGACCTCAACAAGCCCAGATCCGGATGACTGATCCCCCAACCCGGGGCCAGCCGATCAGCCGCCTGCAGCAGAAACTCAGTGCCCAGCGCCTCGCGCAACGTGTCCATGTCCATCTCCCTGTCGTGGGTGCCTGTCATGGACACAGATGGACACAACAACGTCCTCGCTTTCGTTCCTCCACAGCCCAGACTGCTGGGGGAACGCAGGGAAAATACGACACCATCGGTCGGAGAAACCCCTAGCCAGCACAGCGTTCCCCCGCAAGCCCGTGCGACCGGCGCTCCAGCGAGCGATCAGAGCCGTCACCTGTCGGCTTTGGCCCGCGACGTGTTTGACTTGGGGCATGGACTTGTTCTCGGTCATCGCCAGCGAGCGTCGTTCCCTTGCCGACCTGCTCGAAGACCTCACGCCTGACCAGCAAGAAGCCCAGAGCCTGTGCAGCGAGTGGACCGTCAAGCAGGTCGCCGCGCACCTGGTCATGCCGATGGAGGTCGGCCTGCTCGGTTTCATGGCAGCGATGCTGCGCCACCGCGGCAACTTCGATGTCGCCAACAACGCCCTCGCCCGCAAGCAGGCGCAGCGGCCGTTCGCCGAGATCGTCGAGATCCTGCGCGACAAGGCCGACCACCGCTTCACCCCGCCCGGCCAGGGACCCGAGGCGCCGCTGACCGACGTCATCGTCCACGGGCTCGACATCACCACCCCACTCGGCCTCACCCACCACGTCCCCGACGAGCACCTCGCCGTGGCCCTGGACCACCTCGCCGGACCAAGCCCGAAGACACGCGCCGCCAGCCGACAACTGAACGGGGTGCGACTGGAAGCCGACGACATCAACTGGAGCCACGGCGACGGCCCCCTGGTCACCGCCCCGGCGCGGGCGATCCTGCTGGCCCTGGCCCGACGCGACGCCGGATGGGACCAGCTCACCGGCGCCGTGTCTCACCGCTCGAGCTGAGGAGCAACGTCATAGGTGCTGGAGCACCTCGTCCACCGTCACCTGCTGGACGCCGATCTGCGCAAGATCAGCCAACCGATCAGGCGTGACCTGCGACACCGCATCGGTTACCACCCCCGCACGCAAATCGCGCTCTGTCGCATCGAACAAGGTGGCACGCGGGCAATTCGGCAGGTTGCAGCCCGCGACCAGCACCGACGTGACCTGCCGTTCGGCCAACCAGGACTGCAGCTCGGTGCGGAAGAACGCACTCCAGCGAGGCTTGTAGAAGATCACCTCGTCGGGTCCGACCGACTGTGGTTGGCCTGCCAGCAACGCTCCTGTGTCCAGCCGGACGGCCGCCCCGGTGATGGTCGCGGGGATCTCGGCCCCCGACGTGCCCGGTGCCACGATCCGTGCGCCCTGCTCGATGGCCGCACGCCGTACCGGATCAGCATCGCCGCTGCCCGGCTCATAGAGCCTGATGGCGTGCACTATGGGACGCCCCGCACTATGGAAGGCAACCACCAACCGCTCCAGCTGGGGCAACACCTCGGTTGTGCCTGGGACGGGCATGGCCCCATCGACGAAGTCGTTCTGCACGTCGATCACGACCAGCGCGGCCGCATCCCACTCGATGGCGGTATAGTCCATGCCCGCGAGTATCACCCAGGCCCTCGGTGCCGACTCGCTGAATCCGTGGACAACTCCCCAACGTTGCCACTGGGCCAGGGCCGCGCAAGCTCTCGGGACTATCCAGCTACAGCGGCACCCGAGACCTGCTCCGCCGCCACGCGAACTCACACTGGACCGTTCTCAAAAGACCCCCAAAAGTGGGCGATCACCTGAGCAGAAGCGCCCATCCCAGAGCCCCTGTTCCTGCACCAAGCGACAGCAGAAAATACTACATCTAGTTCTCTGGAATCCCACTTTCTACTACATGCAGCCGCGACACGCACTGTGGGCTTCGAAATTGTCGGCAGGTCCGGGTAACTTCATGAGTGAAGCACGCAGCCCCAGCAATCCCGCCGAGGTGGCGGATGCCGGGGCTGGCTCTACCTGGTCCGTAGGCCACAGACGGTACCCGTCAAGCAGCGCTCCAACCAGACCCCCACCAAATGGGGAGACAGAGGAACACCATGGCCGCACGAAGCGCACGAACTGGCCGGTTCGTCACCAACAAGACCGCCGCGAAGAACCCCCGCACCACGGTCACCATCAGCAACGGATCCAAGGCCAACGGCTACCGCAGCACCATCACCGGACGATTCGTGCAGCCGTCCACCGCCCAGCGCCACCCCGACACCACCATCCCCCAGGGCGGCGCCGCATGAGCGGCAAGAAGAACGTGCCAGTGCTCGCTACTCCCACTGTCTCGATCTACCAACACCCGGACTACGTGTCCGGGATTCTGCAACAGCTCAGCGACGGCGCCCTCCTGACCATCCATCGGCATGAGTCCGGCAGTGAATCCACCCGGAAGAAGAGCGGCGACGTCAAGGGACAGGCCAAGGGCGACGGGAAGGCCAGGGTCCCATTCTTCGGAGAGGCCACTGCTGCACTCGACGCCACAGCCACCGCTGCCTTGGCGTCCAACGACGTGTCGACCGTGAAGAGCACCATCGAGTACACCTATTCTCAGGCGAGCTATCTGCACAGGGTCCGGCAAGTTCTCGAAGAGCGGTCCCTGCTCCACCAAATCACCTCGGCAGATGACGCAGCGGCGCTGTCCGCCGGCGACATTGTCGAGTTCGAGGCGAAGTTCTCGGCAGACAAGATTCCCGCGATCTTGGACATGGCCACGCCGGCCATCGTCAGGGCCATCGTCCAGAAGCAGGAGATGGACAAGGTAACCAGGGTTATCGACTGGACCGACTTTGAGGACCAGCAGAGCAAGACCAGCGAAGCGCGACTCCGGATCGACACGCAGCAGGAGCTGTGGGTAGCAGTGGTCGATGCGATCAAGTCGGATTTCCGCAGCAACGACACGCTCGAGTACTACGGGGCCATCGGCGACGATGGGCAGGTTACGGTTACGGCTATCACCATCTGCGACCGAGCTCACTTCCTCGTGGAAGATCATGACCGAATCCTCGACGGACGCTTCAGGGTACTGGCCAAGGTGACTGCCGGAACCGCCGTTGACCGCCCGCTCCTCGAACGCAACAAGCTTCTGGATCGGATCCAACCCGCCGCTGTCGACGCCCTGGTCGAGGAGATGAAACAGGGCATTTCGAAAGAGACAGCAGCCACAAAGGCTGATGGGCTGCCCACGGTCATCCAAGACCTCGGGATCGAGTCCCGAATCAAGGGCCCCTCGTTCAAGGTGATGCCAATCGCCATCTACGTCTGACCGACTGTCAACCGCAGTGGGGCTCCGCAGCTCACAGCACTTGGAGCCCCCACTGCGCTTTCACCGCCAGAAATTCCCAGTCCGTGGAAGGCCTCACATGACTCATACCCCAAGTCAACCCCGAGTACGTCCACCACTGTCGCCGGCAAGCTTCCGTGCAGACGAAGAACTACTCGAGTTTCACATTCCTGACGATCCCGAAACCACAACTGTCCCCGGCCGCCCCCTCGCCTACGCCCGTGCCGCAACGATCAACATCTGCCCCATCTGTCTGACAAACGCGGCGGACTCGCGGGAGCATGTCCCCCCATTCAGCATCGGGGGCCAGGTCATGATCCAGACGTGCACCCAGTGCAACAACCAGTCCGGGGCCCGCATAGACGCAGCTCTACTTCGATGGCGAGACGCCCAAGTGGATCTCTGGCTCGAGACCTCGGGCGTCAGGGGACGACGAAAGGTCGGTCCCGCATGGATCCGAACCTCACCCCAAGGGGCCGCCATCATCCCTACTCGGGGGCTCCCGCCGGCTCTTCACGGCGTTCTGCAAGAGGGAGTTACCGGCTCCATGACGATGGCGCTGCCCGATCCCGTGGCAGTCAACACAGGAGCGTTGAAATCCGCCTACCTCAGCGCCTGTCTCCTGTTGGAAGAAGTCCCCACGACGCCCATGAGCAAGCAGGTCCGGCGCGAGGTCTTGGAAGCCCTGCAGACCCCTGGAGAGCAGCCTCTCCCGACGGGGCCTTCTGTCAAAGCAGCGACACCTTTCCGCGTCACCACCACGATCAACACCGAGATCCTCACGAGGGTGAAGCCGATCGTGATGGTGGAGCTCAAGGGCAGAGACCAAGAAACCGGGTGGGCGGTGATCCTTGGAGGATCCATCGGCGTTTGGTGGCCCTTCGAGAACGAGCTGATCCCCGTCGTGGTCGAGCATCAAGCCCGGCGCGACCGAGCCAGCGCACCGGCCCCATGACCGACATCGCAGTCGTCGCACTGGTTCAAGGCGGCCGTGTCCTGCTGGTGCACCGCCATCCCGGCCGCGAGAACTATCCCGATTGCTGGGACCTTCCCGGAGGCCACGTCGAGGAGGGCGAACCACCCGCAGTCGCGGCAGTGCGTGAGTGCCGCGAGGAACTCGGTGTCGAGCTGTCCAACGTCATCCCGGTTGCGACGTACGAGATGCATTCCGGCCTTCGCAAGCATGTATTCGTCGCGACGCAATGGCTGGGAACACCGGACAACTGCGCACCCGACGAGCATGACGCCATGTCCTGGTTCACTCTGGAGCAGGCAAAGGCACTCGACATGGCCGACCCGGACTGTCTACCCAACGTCTTCGCCGCACTGGATGGTTCGGGCAGGCTGTAGGCATGACAGCAGCCGACGAGGAACTCACCGCCTCCACCTACGACACCGTCGCTGACGCCTACGCCGACGACATCGTCGGTCTCGACGCCGAACAGAGCATCGACGTAGCGATGATCGACCTGTTCACGTGCCTGGTACCGGCACCGCGGCACGTTCTTGACGCTGGGTGTGGCGCCGGTCGCATGCTGCCCCACCTCGCCAGCAAAGACTGCGATGTCGAAGGCATCGACCTGTCCATGGGAATGATCGCCCGCGCCCGTCGCGACCACCCTGCCTTTCGCCTCCAGATCGGCTCGCTGACCCGCCTCCCATACGCTGATGGCAACTTCGACGGAGTGTTCTCGTGGTCCTCCACGATGCACAATCCCGATGAGGACCTCGACATCATGATCACCGAGATGGTCCGCGTACTTCGGCCGGCCGGGCTGCTGCTCGCGGGTTTCCAGACCGGTCACGGAATGCGCAGGGTCGGCAAGGGGTATGAGGCGCTCGGCTACGACGTCGTCCTGAACCGCTGGCACCGCACGCCGGACACGATGGCGGGCTTGCTGGAGCAGCACGGGATGATGATCGTGGCGCGAATGGAACGTGAAGCGATGGGCACTGAGGGCGATGGCCAATCCGTCCTCATCGCCCGACGAGCCAGCTGAGGCAACCGTCGGAAAACTGTCAGTGGTGCCTGCAAGGATTCCAGCATGACTCTGGATGGAATGCCCAGCACCGCTGCGGTGCACCTCGACCTGTCAGGAACGGACCTGCCTGAATGGGTCGCTGGTCTCTTCCGGCAGGAGGCTGGCAGCGTCGAGGCCATCCTCGGCGCCCCACTCGTCGTCGGTCCTGCCGTCGACGGGGAACCCTGCTGGATCGTGGAACCACGAGCTGACGACCAACCCGTCACCGTCACCTGGGATCCAGAGCATCTGCGTCTGGTCTCAACCGCCAATGGCGCGCGCGAAGTCCTCGACTCGACACTCCTGCTTGGGCGTCTTGCCCGCAGTAGCCAACGACGAGTCGAGTGGAGTGTCCCGGAAACCGTGGACGACGCCGTGGACGTCTTCGTCGATGCGCTCGAGAACGACGCCGCCTACTGGCAGTTCGCCGCCGAACCATGGCCTGTCGTGCGGGACCGCGCCTTGGCCAGCCGCCCGGGCTCATGGGACGAGTTCCGCGCCTGGGCCGAGGAACTCCTAGCCCACCTGCCGGACGGCCATGCGCGCATCGCCGCCACCAGCCAAACAACGTTCAACCCGCCATACCAGGCCCGCCTGGACGGCGACCACGTGATCCTGTCGAAGGTCCCCGAAGGCTCGGCTGCATTTGCGGCGGGCGTCCGCCCCGGTTGGACCTCTGCCGTCCCCGATGCAGAGCGATGGTGGCGCACCACACCCGCATCCCCGCAAGGCCGGCCCTGGCGCACCGCACGCCGCTTCCTCAGAGTTGTCGGCGACGAGCGAACCTTCACCGCCACCAGCCCCGACGGCCACGCCGTGACTTGGGTCGAGGCGCGCAGCGAGCAGCCACGGCGCGAGGTCATCACCGTCAGCCACAACCCGTCCGGCGCGGTGCTGGTGTGGCTCGACTCGTTCTCCGACGACCCGCGCATCACCGAGGTGATGGACGAGTTGTGCAAGGGAGCCAACCCCGATGACCACATGGTGCTCGACCTGCGAGGAAACCCCGGCGGAAAGGTTGTCGTCGAGCATGCATTAGCTGGGCGATTCCTGCGCCAGAAGACCTTCCTAGGGACCACCACCTACTCGGACGCCCGGGGCGGCTTCGGACCCCATGTAGAGCGGTGGGGCGACCCCAGCGATGATCCTTGCTGGCCAGGACGGTTGACCATCTTGGTCGATGTGCACACGTTCAGCTCGCCCGAGGCCTTCGTCGGACGCCTGCAGGGCCTGCCGCATGTGACCGTGCTCGGGGATGCCACCGGTGGTGGCATCGGCATGCCATGTCGTGTGCCGCTGGGGCATGGGCTCGAGGCGTGGTTCGCGTCAGCGATCTGCTATGACCGCGGCGGCCCTCCCATCGACGTCCGCGGCATCAGGCCCGACGGGCCGCTAGTAGACGACCCGACTGCGCTGTGACGAGAACCACGCGGCAAATTGGTGGGTTGTGAGGCGGCCAACGCTGCAGGATGGGAGCCATGAGTATTGACCTGGTCGCGATGCCCTTTCATGACGCCGTCGAAGAACAGGTGGTGGACCGAGGCACGGGTCACTCCTGGAGGGTTCTGGTGGAGCCCTTCGAGCTTTCACCGGTCGTGGTGACTCGCAGTCTCTGGAACCAGGTGCAGGGCGGAACGGCCAACGCCGACCTCGCTGATGTGCCCCATACGGAGGTGAGCTGGCGCGAGGCGGTGCAGTTCTGCAACGCCTTCTCGATCCAGGACGGGTTCACGCCGGTCTACACGATCTCGCAGCGTAAGGCCCCGACGCTGACCCAGTGGCGTCCGCACAGCCAGCCGGAGGCCGACGACTGGGTGATTGAGTGGGATCACGAGGCCGATGGATACCGGCTACCCACGGACGCTGAGTGGCAACTCGCCTGCCGCGCGGGCGCGGCGGGTCCCCGTTACGCGCAGCTCGACGACATCGGTTGGTACGCGGACAACTCCGGCGGGCGGGCCCATCCCGTGCGCTTGAAGCAACCGAATGCGTGGGGGTTGTTCGACATGTTGGGCGGGGTGTGGGAGTGGTGCTGGGACCTGTACGACCCCGAGGTGTACGGGTCGTACCGCATCATCCGCGGCGGCGGATGGAGCGATCCGCACTGGAGCTGCCGCGCCGGCGTGCGTCGCAAGACCAACCCTGCATCATCATTCGACGACCTCGGATTCCGTATCGCCCGCGGAACAGCCACCCACCCCGCCGTCAGACCAACCTGAAGCCCTACCAACTTCACCTCTGACAACCCCGGGGCTCGCGGCGACTTGGCACAGATCAGCCACACCATGACCCCGGCCAAAGTGCTGCCCTATTGTCTAGTCTGAGCTCATGGTGACGGCTCGGCGGGAAGTCCAGCCAGCCCTCCGGGAATGCCTGGCAGGGCCCATGGTTGCCTACGACCTGCAGGTGCCGATCGATGCCGCCCACGTGGGCCTGCCGAGCACCTCCGCCACCGTGATCCTCGCCGTGGACGAGCCACTCGACGTCGGATGGCTGCATGACCCCACGAGCTCCTCACGGCGGTGGTGCTCCATGTCAGGTCTGCACCTGACGCCGGCGCTGATCCGCACCCACGGCATGCAGCGCGGCATCCATCTGGAGCTCACACCCTTCGGATCCCGAGCTCTGTTCGGAGCACCCTTCGGTACCGTCGCCGGTCACACCGTGGACCTGGCTGACCTCCCCCGCGGGCTCAGCCCAGCAGAGCACGAAGCCGTCACCGCCCCTGCCACCTGGGCTGCCCGGCTGACCACCATCGAAGCCCTCCTGCTCGATCGCCTCCAAGCAGCTCATCTCGCGGCTGACCTCAGGCGCGCCTGGCAGCTGTTGAGTGCAGGGCAGCGCGTCTCATGGGTGGCCGATGAGGTGGGCTGGTCCCGACGCCACCTGGCCAATCGCGTGCGCAGCGAGTTCGGCGTCAGCCCCAAGGAGCTGGGTCGCCTGGCGCGCTTCCAGAACGCGTCGCGCATGGTCCAGTCAGGCCTGCCACTCGCCCAAGCCGCCCAAGCGGCCGGCTACGCAGACCAAGCGCACCTCTCCCGGGAATGGAAGACCTTCGCCGGACGCAGCCCCAGCACCTGCACCGAACCGTTCCCAAACCTTCAAGACCTGCTCGCCACCCACAGCCCAGACTGAACGCATGGCAAACACCCCGCAGACCTTCCACTGCCTGACCTACAACGACGCCGCCCACGGATTGGCCTTCCTGACCGCGCTCGGGTTCACCGAAGCCCTCGTCGTGAGGAATCAAGACGACCCCGACCTCGTCGAGCACGCCGAACTTCACTGGCGCGACAACGGCGCTGTCATGCTGGGATCAACCGGCCAGGGCAAGCCCCTGGAGAGGACGGCAGGTCACGCTGCCTGCTACCTCGTCGTCCCCACCGACAGTGATGTCGACACCACCTACTCAAAGGCATTGGACAACGGTGCCCAAACCATCGAGCCACCCGCCGACCGCCCCTTCGGAGGGCGCATGGCCACAGTCAGCGACCACGAGGGCAACCTGTGGTCCTTCGGTTCCTACACCGGCATCCAGCCGCCACGCGGAGGAAAAGCATGAGCACGGAGCAAGACGTGCGTCGCCTGGCCACTGCCCTACCCCAAGTCACCGAAGGCACGTCCTACGCAACACCGGCCTTCTACGTGGCCGGCAAGATCTTTGCCCGCCTCCACGAGGACAATGGCGTCCTGGTCCTCTGGCGGGAGAGTCTCGAGGACCGCGAGGCGCTCATCGCAGCCGATCCCGACAAGTTCTTCACCACCGACCACTACCGCGGGCACCCGAGTGTCCTGGTCAGGCTGAAGCATGTGGATCCAGCCGAGCTGCACGAACTCCTGAGCGAGGCGTGGCAGGCGCGGGTACCCGGCCGAGCCAGTGCGGACTAGGGCGTGTCTCCCAATTGGCGACGCGTGCCACAGTGCTGCGCGCTCGGCGGCAAGTCAGGACGTGTTGGGGCCTACGCGAGGCGGCGCTCGGCCTCCGAGGACCGATCAAGAAACTCGGACGACGCTCACTGGTGGTAGCCGTTGCCGGAGGACCTCCACGCGCCGGCCTGCATCGTGCACGTGGGGGAAGTCGTCAACCGAGGGCAGCAGCAGAAAGGAACCGGTCGATCTCGCGGCGTACGGCATCGTGTGTGGGGCCGAGCCAGAACAGGTGGCTGGCGGCCTCAGTGTCGACGAGTCTGGCGCCGGGGATGACGGCTGCGGCATTCTCCGCGTGAGCAAACGCCACTACGCCGTCATGGCGCGAGGCGAGAACCAGGGTGGGGACATCGATAGACGACATCGATGCCTGCCTCGACCCGCTCGATCTGCCGGATGCCTGGCGCAGATCAAGGACGAATCCGGCGCCAGAGTTCATGCTGCTGAACATCGCCCGCGCACGCGCGCAATCGCCTTGGGACCACGTGTTCCACCAGGCCACGATGGGGAGCGTCGACAGGCCGCCGACCATCAGTTTGAGCCCCTGATCGGAGGCGACCAAAGCGCGGGTGATCCGCCAGGTCAGAGTCTGCACCCGTGGGGAGAACACGAGCGATCCGGCGATGCGCTCCTGCGGCGAGTCCGGGTAGGGCAACGTCGACGGTGCTGCACTGGCCAGAATCAGCTTGGGCGGGTGAGGACTACCCACACGGGTGAGCTCGATCGCCTGCATACCTCCGAAGGAGACTCCCACGACGGCAGCCACGGCTCTCACGCCGAGGTGGGCCAAGGCTTCCGAGACGGCAGGGACGAACTCGGCTGCAGACAGCGGCCCCACCTGCGTGCGTCCATAACCCGGTCGGGACACCGAAACCAATCCGTAGCCGAGCTCGCGGAACAGGTCCCAACCGACATCGGCCATCGCACCACAGTGACCACCGGGAAAGACCACGACCAGAGGACGCTCCTCCAAGGCTTCGGTGGCGAGCTCGACGGCGCCTTGAGCCATCCTGACCACGACGGGCTGCATGCCCCCATGATGAGCCCGCCCCGTGTCCAGGGCACGACTTCTGGAACAGAAGGACGACTGTCGGTCGTCTCCTTCGTCAACGCGTACTGCAAGCTCGTAAGACCTGGTCCGCTACGAGTTGAGGTTGCGTGAACAAGACGTAGTGAGTGGACTCGGACGCTTCGACCAGGCGCCAACCGGAGTTCGCCGCAACTGATCGCCGATGGGCAGAACAGAGTTCTCGGCGCGATTCACCTATACGGGTGGGCTTGGTACCTGAGATGACGACGGTCGAGACAGGCCTGGGCTGGGGGGCCTCGCGCAGCTGCTGCAGCCCATCTCGAATGTGACGGTTCTCTTCTACGCAAACCCGGGCCGCGGCCGGAGTGCTACATGCGTCGAGGGTCGCCTTGAGAGCCTTCGGAGCGAGGAATCGTCCGAAGGCATTGCTCAACCCCGCCCTCAAAAGCCCGGCCCGGGCAACCGCGGGAAGTACCAGGGCTTGGACCCAGTCCATAGCTCGCGCACTCCGTGTGAAGTACACGTCGGCGTGCTCATCCGAAGGATCTACGAGCACCAGCGATGACACGACCCCGGCGGGCAACAACTCGGCCGCCCTCCGGGCAATCGGACCACCCCAGCTGTGACCGACGAGAACAACATCCGGTGCCCCCTGAGCCTCAACCACACGGACCAGGTCGACAGCCAACGCATCGAGAGTCCGACACCCCGCATCCGCGGTACTGGTGCCGTACCCGGCACGGTCGTAGGCCACTGCCTTCACATGTCCGGAGACCTGCTCAGCCACCGGCGACCAGCACCGTCCACCAGCACCGAGGCCGGCCTCGAACACGACCACAACGTCGCCACCTCCCCAGGTGTACGTGTTGAGGGTTCGGCCGTCGAAAGTCTGCACCGACCCGCGGTCTGGCTCCATGCCTGCGAGCCTACAAGGTCGTGGATCTGGAGCAGGCCCATCGGTACCACCACTCATTGCGGCTACTAGTCCTCCAGCGGTAGGACCCGTGCTTGGCCAAGCTCACTCCACGTGGCCCATCCACAGTCGCCCGAGTTCGCGACCACGAGGTTTCGGTGGATAGGTCGCGCTCATCGGCACTACGGCGCACCGGTCGAGGCACGCTCGGACGCTACACCCCGACAGCGGCAAAACAGGACGGGCCGAGGCAAGGGATCCTATGAGTCGCCGCCTTGGCCGCGCACAGCATCGACCACCGCGACGGCTTGGTCCAGGGTGTCCACCACCACTGCGTACCGTTCCCCGGCCTTGGTCTCCAGATCGACACGGGCCTTGCCGCCGGTGTTGAGGCGAACGCCTTGGGGTGATGTCGCCTTCCCCGTGACATACCAGTTGAGGAGGCCACGGTTCAGACCGTCATCTGTGTGTGAGGAGACGCTGGCTACGTCCTGCAGTGGGATCGAGCGCCGGTAGAACGGAGCTCCCAACGTGATCATTCCAGCCTGGCGATCGACATCGACCGTGATCGACTGGCCAAGGGATGCGAAACGGTTTCCTCGGGCGGTGATGCGCAGATCCATTGCTGACCTCCTATGTCGGGATGTCTCGATCATGCACTGAAAACCCGCCGCCGTACTCCGTCTCGAGAGGGAACAGAGGCCGTCCGCCTCTCGGCGTGAGAGCAATGTCACGCCCCTGCCCCTCGTGTTGCTTCGGTCACCAGACGGAGGCTGCGTGGGCTCAAGTCGGCCGGGAGTTCCTCGTCGTCGAGCATGGTGCGAACTTCCTCGTGGAGTCTGTGGGCTTCATCGAGGCGGCCTTCGGCAGTGGCGACTGCCGCCAGGTCGAGTCGCGTGATGGTGTCCTCGGGGGCGGCCCGCAGCGCTGCTTCCGCGCTGGTTTGTGCTCGCGCGGTGTCGTTGTTCGCGAGGTGGTGGCTGCTGAGTGTATGGGCGATGTCGACGATCGAAACGGTGATGTGGTGCTCGAGGCCGGTGTGGGCGAGCCAGCCCCAGCCCCCAGGACGCAGCTGATCGAAGGGACGCCCTTGCACCAGGCCCAAGGCGGCTTCGAGGTCGTCGATGCCGTCCTCCCCTGCTGCTTGGGCGCGGGCTCGGAGGCGACGCATGAGGTCGATGTCGACGAGCAGGTCGGGTACTTGGTAGACGGGCACTCCTCGGTCGATTGCGGCGGGGGTGTTGGTGGCGTCGGGTAGGTAGCGCTCGCCGGTGGTCGGGTTGGTGCCGAGCCATTCGCGGATGGTGGTGATGCCAGTTCGCACCGTCTGTGGCGACACGTTCATGGCGTCGGCGACTTCGTCGGGGGTGGCGCCGTGCTCGCGTAGGGCGATGTAGGCGAGCATCTCGGTGTAGTAGGGCTTGCGTTTGGCGATGGCCTTGCCGCGGGCGGTGACCTTGACCGGTCCGAGCAGGCTCAGCTTGGGGCGGCGTGTGTCGGGGTTGTTCCAGTCGGCCAGGTCGGCGTCGAGGGTGGGGTCGATGTCTCGCAACCGCTGGGCCACAGTGTCGTCGGGCTCAGGCAGGAGACGGGCCCATTCGGCGTCGTCCTCGACGGTCGGAGGCAGCGACACGGAAGCATCGTGGTCGCCCTCTACGTCCCGAGTGGGCTGTGCCTCGTCCTCGACGGTCGTGGACGGGGTGTGCGTCGCGATGGATCCGGCGGCGTCGGTGAGTTCGCGCCAACCGGTGTCGCCGGCGGGTGGGACGGATTCGTCGGTGAGGGTGTCGGCCTGGGCGAGTAGCGCCGCGCAGCCGAGGGCCTCGTCCGGGGTGAGACCGGCAGGGATGAGGGCCAGTCCGGCTGGTTCCAGACGTGCCTGGCCGTGGGCGGTGAACACCAGCCGAGCCGCATCAGAGTCAGGGTTGCTCTTCCCCACCATGAGCACCGCTGCCCCGGTTCGGGAGGGGTGGTCGATGATCAGGCTGATCAGCTCGCTGGCTTCGGGCGCGTGGGCGTCGGTGGTGATGAGTGCTTGCGGGAGCCAGGCCTCGCCGTCGGTGGCGCGGCAGCGCTTGTCCTCCACGACAGCGGCCTCGGCCGAGAGTCGGTGGATGGTGTGTCGGGCGTCGTCGGTGATGGTCTCGATGGCGTGGACCGCCGTGGTTGGTTGGTGGAGACGGTTGGGGTTCATGTCGATGGCTTCGACGCCGGCGTCGAGGCAGGTGGCGCGCACGCCACGCGACCAGGGGTTGACGGCGATCTCTGCTGCGGCGTAGCGGGCGAAGTCGTGGGCGTAGTCCGCGTCGCCGGTGAGGTGCAGCACGCCGAGCTGTTCGAGGTTGACCAGCCACACGGCCTGGTCGTGGTCGGTTCCTGCCGTGACGAGCAGCGGGTAGGGCGCGGGCGCCTCGATCACACCGAGGTTCGGGTGCAGGGGTGTGGCCCAGCAGCGGCCGCTGTCGTCGATGGCGGTCCACGCGCTGGGCATGGTGTCGGTGGCTTCGGCGAGGTGGACCTCGACGTGGTCGGTGGTGACGCGCACGGCGGCCACAGGCGGCACCCGGTGGCCTGCGGCCAGGGCGTCGGCGGCGAGGTGGCGCAGGTGGGCGTCGAGGTTGGCGAGGTCGACCGTGACCGGTGTCCCGGCGGCGACCAGCGTCTGCTCGACGGGGGCTAGTTCGGGTGGGGGCAGGGTGATCTGGCGGCCCGGACGGCGGTGGGAGGCCTGCACGACGCGTCGGCGGCGCAGCACCACGAGCGCCGAGGCGGCCAGCAGGCCACCGCCGGACGCGAGCCCGGTGAGCAGCCAGGACGCCGAGACACCGTCGTGCGCTTCCGCCTCGTCGCTTGCTGGTGCGGCAGCTGGGGTGGTGGCGGTGCTGTGCGGGGTCGCTGTGCTCGCGGACGGTGACGGGCTGGGCGCCGGTGCCGGGGTCGAGGTCTGGCTTGGGGTGGTGCGGGGCGCGTCGGTGGTCTTGGGGGTCCGGCTCGCTACCCGGGGCTTCTTCTCGGTCGCAGGTGCCGTCTGGCCAGGGATGGTGAGTGTCCAGCCGGGCAGGATGATGTCGGGGTCGGTGAGACGCGCTCCGTCGGGCTGGGGCGTGGCGCGGGAGGCCCGGTAGATCTCGGGCCAGCGCTCAGGATCGCCGAGGTGTGTCCGAGCGAGCTGCGCCAGGGTATCCCCGTCGCGCACGACGACCGTGTGAGCCTGCCGCTCGGTCTGGGGCTGGGCGCCACTGGTGGGGATGGTGATGCGCCAGCCGGGGTTGATGACGTTTGGGTCCGTGAGGTGTGCCCCGTCGGGCTGGACGGTGCTGCGGGATGCCTGGGCGAGTTCGGGCCACCGGTCGGCGTCGTGGAGCTCGTCGGCGGCGATGCTCGACAGGCTCTCCCCCTGCGTGACGACATGCACCCGCGCACCAGTGCCGGTCGGCTTCGCCGTGGCTGGGCTGCTTGGGGCGGTCTGGGTGGTGGCGCTGGCTGCGGGTGGGGTGGGGCGGGGTTCGGCCGAGGCGGTCGGGGTGCCGAGCAGAGGTGCGGTGACCAGGACGAGGGCGGCGGTGGCGACCAGGCGTCGGATGCCCAGCTGGGGTGCGTGCCAGCCGGGCAGCATCGGCGCGGTGCGGCCGCGCAGGCGCGCGACGGTTTCCAGCAGGATCAGCACGGCAAGGTATGCCCACACGAGCCAGCCCAGCAACCCGATGGCGCTCAGCGCGAGGGTGCCGTCGTCCGGCGCGGTCAGGGCCTGCCACCACTGGTCGGGGCTGGGGATGCTGCCGGGCAGGGGGTTGCCGACGGTGGCCACCAGTGCTGCGGGAAGGCCGACCATCAGGGCCCCGAGGGCGAACAGGGCAGCCAGACCGTGGAGTCGGCGTCGAAGGGTGGTCATCGTGGTCTCCCGTCGAGGACGCGGTGGATCTCGACCTGACCGGTTCCCGTGACGGGGAGCCGGTCGATGCCGAGCAGGGTGAGGAAGCGGCATTCGTAGTCGCCGGTGGCCGTCACCGACACGGTGGTCGCGCCGACGGTGGAGGTGCCGGTGTATCCGGCGGCGGTGAGGTATCCGTCGGCGGCGCCGCTCACCCGGGCGGGGTCGGGGGTGAGGGTGCCGGTGGTGGCCAGCGCGTCGAGTTCGACCTGTTGGCCGCCGGTGCGGGCTGCTTCGAAGGCGACCTGCCGGGCACGCTGCTCGGCCGCGACATGCCCGGCCAGATCGACGCCCAGGCCGAGGACCAGCATCATGCACAGGCTGGCCAGCACGGCCCAGGTGCTGATGGAGCCCCGCTCATCGCGCACCGGCTTGGTGCGGCGGGGTGCCGCGGTCATCGTCGGCCCCGGAACACGTCCAGCGGTGAGCTGGCCTGTCGGGTGATGGTGATGCTGCCGGGCAGCCCGGGCAGCGCGATGTCGGACAGGTTCACCTGGCACGCCACGGTGGCCTTCAGGCTGGCAGGGGTACCGACGGGAACCGCGAAGCCGGCGGCATCGACCTCGACGCGCGCCGGTTGGCAGTCGAGCTGGTGGCTGGCCAGCGTCGCCTGGGCGGCGGTGGTGGCGCGGCTGGTGGCGCTGGCCGCATCTCGTGCCAGCGACCCGCTGCGAGCCGCTTCGGCCGCGGCGGCATCGACGTGCTGCCGGGCCACCTCGATGCGCCCCAAGGCGATGACCAGACCGAGGAACAGGCAGAAGGCCGGCACCACCAGGACGGCCTCCAAAGTGGCCGAACCCCGCTCACCCCGTCCGCTGCGGCTCATGTGAGTTCCTCCCACGGCATCGACGCCGACCGGATCACCGGCAACTCCAGCCCCGGGACGAGGACCAGGCATCGACCGGTGACCGTGGCGTGGGGGCCGGTGACGTCCCCGGTGACGGTGACCTGGGCGTGTTCGAGGCCGCCGTGGGACTGCTCCAACGCCGCCTGGGCCCGTTGTGTCCCGGTGGCCTGCCAGTCGTGGTCCTTGGCGCTGGCGGCGGCCCGGGCAGCGTCCTGCGCCGCGGCCGAGGCGATGGACGCGGCGTAGTAGTAGAGGGCCGCCTGGACGCCGACGATGACCAGCAGCAACAGTGCCGGCAGCAGCACGACCATCTCGAGGGTGGCCGAGCCGCGCTCGTCTCGCCGCGGCACCCGGCCCCGACGACGCCGGGTCACTTGATCTTGCCGACTTCCTTCTTGACGAAGGCGGTGATGGCTGCCACCACGATGCCGACCAGCGCGATGATCGCGACCGCCCACAGCGCCTGCTCGATCGTGATCGAGCCCCGCTCGTCCCGCCGCCGGGCCAGCACCTGCTGCTGGTGCCCCAGCAGGGTCTCCACCCGGTAGCCCAGCGTCAACCAGATTCCCAGAATGTGCTGCATCGTCGTGTTCCTTTCGTCGATTCCAACAAGCCACCAGGACGGCCCTGGTGACCCCAGATCTGTCACAGGGGAATGCACAACTCGGGGGAAACCACCCGTGATGGGTCGCGCGGAGGGGGTGTGTGGTGTCAGGTGATGCCGACCACCCTCAACAAGGCCGGGACGATGAGGATGGTGATGAAGGTGATCCCCAGCGCGCTCATGGGGATGGTCAGCTTCTCGCCGACCGCGTTGGCGTGGGCCAGGTCCTGGCTCAACAGCGCCGAGCGCATCGACGCGGAACGGGCCCGCAGCTGGCTGTAGATCTGGCTGCCCTCCTCACCTGACAGTCGCAGGATGTCGGCCAGGTCAGCCAGCTCGGCCAGACCGAGCTCGTGGGACAGTCGCCGCAGAGCCTCCCACGGCGGCTCACCCGTCCACCGCGAGAAGGCCAACTCCTCCCGCAACCGGACGAAGACCCACGAATCGCCTACCTCGGCGGCAGCCTCCATCGCCTGCCGGGTCCCCGAACCGGAGTTGCGCTCCAACGCGATCAGTTCGATGTAGGCGCCCAGTGCGCGGTTGAACTCCGTGCGGGCCCGGCCCGCATCGTCGATGACGTTCCAGTTCGGGATGAAGAAGAACACCACCCCCGCTGCCAGACTCGCCACCACCGGAACCACCACCGGCAGCCGCAATCCCATCAGAGTGAACAGGCTCGACAGCAGCGCCGGCGCCATCATCCCCAACAGCGCGAAGGCCACCTTCTCCCCGAAGAACCGCGCCTGGCTGATCCGCAACAACGCCAACTGCTGGGTGGGCACCACACCCCACCAGCCAGCCGGCAGCGTGCGCATCGCCCACCGCCCCAGACGCTCGACACCACCGACCGCCCGAACCAGGCCCCCACCCGACGTCGGTGTCTGGGGGGACTGGGCTGACAGCCGCACGACCGCGTCGTGGGCATCGACCTGTACCGGCGCCAACCGCCACACCAACGCCGAGACCCCGGCGCCGATGCTCAACCCGCCCAGCAGCGCCAGCTGCAGACCCGTCGTGCTCATCGCACCTGCTCCTTTGCCACCGATGCCCCCAGGAACCGTGGAATCGCGTCCCCGGCAGCCATGCGCCGCATCCACACCAGCACCGCCACGTAGACCCCGAGCAGGACCGCCAGCACCAGCTGCCCGATCGGTGTCTTGTACGGGGCGACATAGCTGCCCGACATCGCCAACACCGTCAGCGCGCAGACGGTGATGACCGTCACCCACCGGGCCGTCGCCCGCGGCTTGGCACGGTCGGCCTCCACCTGCCTGCGGGCCCGCACATCAGCCGCCACCGACTCGGCCAGGCTCTCCAACACCGCCGCCACACCCGGACCACGCCGCCGTGCTGCCAACAACAGGTTCGCCGCCACCAGGTCCCCGGTCGGGTCGTCCAGCTCGTCGGCGAACAACCGCAACGCCTCCGAAGTCGACCACCGCGCCCGCAGCCGGGCCACCAGCCGCGACACCTCCGGACGGATCGGCTCCGGCGCCGACCGCAACGTCGCAATCAACGCCTGCTCCAACCCCGCACCCACCGTCAGGATCCCCGACAGCGACCGGGTCCACTCCTCCATCGCCTCCAACCGCTCGATCCGCGCCGCGGCCGGCGGGGCCGACACCAACGCCGGCAACCCCGCCACCGCCAACGGCACCACCACGACCGCGATCAACCAGCCCGACACGATCGCCACCACCACACCAGCCACCAGCCCGACCCCGACTGCCAGCCGGGCACGCCGCGACCACCGCCGCAGATTGCGGCCCCGTCGCGGACGTCCCGTGGCCACTGGCGATGGCCACAGCCCCCACACCACCCCCAGCAGACCGGCGACGATCATCGCTCCCGCGACGGCGGGCACCAGCAGCGTCACAGCACACCTGCCTGGCTCTCAGCCCGGTAGCCGTCCAGGTCGAACCCGAAACGGGCCAGGTCGTCGTACTCCTCCGGCAGGCCCGGCACCGCCCGGATCGTCCTCGACCCCGGCTCGCACCCGAACACCGGCACCAGCGCATAGCCCTTGGCCTTCTCACCCGGCCCAAGCACACAGATCTGCGAGGTCCAGCGCTGCTTGCCCTGCTCGGTGGTGCGGGCATCGACATGCACGATCACGTCCAACGACTGCACCAACGCCCGCACCGCATAGTCGTAGGTCACATGGGCGCCGGCCTTCATCGCACACGTCACCAGCTTGTTGACCGTGTCCTCACAACTACGGGCATGCGTCGTCGACAACGATCCCGTCCCCGACTGCATCGCCTCCAGCATCGCCAGCACCTCACGACCCCGCACCTCACCCACGATCTGGCGCGACAGGTTGAACCGGTACGAGTCGTACAAGGCGTCATCGATGCTGAACTCCCCCGCCCGACGCCCCGAAGCCGTCATCTCCCCACCCGGCCGGGCCTCCCACGCATGCACGATCGGATGCCGCTCCCGCATCTCGTGCAGGTGCAGCTCGTACTCGGTCTCAAAGGTGCCGATCGCCTCATCCGGGCCGATCTCGGCGCACAACGCCCGCACCATCGTCGTCTTGCCCGCCCCCTGCGCCCCCGCCACCACGATCGAACGACGCGACCGCACCGCCGCCCGCAGGAACGACGCCGCCGTCGCCGACAACGACCCCAGCCCCACCAGGTCGTCCAAGGTCACCTGCTGCAACCGGTGACGACGGATCACCACCGACGGTCGAGGCGTCACCCACGCCGTCGCCGCCAACCGCGCCCCGCCATCCAGGCGCAGGTGCAGCCGAGGCTCCGCCTCGCTGAACTGCCGCGCATTCGCCTCCGACCGCGACGCCACGAACACCAGGAAGTCGATCAACTCCTGGTCACTGTCGGCCACCGCCGGACCCACCACCACCCGCCCATCGGCATACTCCAGCCACACCACATCACACCCCTGGATGATGATGTTCTCCACCCGCTCGTCATCAACCAACGGCTGCAACCTGCCCAGCCGGAACAACGCATCGAAGACCGCCTGCGCCACCCGCTGCTCACCCGACGGCGACAACGTCCGCACACCCGCACGAGCCTGCTGCGCCACCTCCTCGACCACCAGATCAGCAATGATCCGCCGCCCCAACCGGTGCTGCTCGGCCACCGACGTCGCCGACGACCCCTCCAACGCCCGCATCAACTGCCCCGACGCAGCCACCCGCAACGAGCGCACCAACTCCCAATCCAACTCCCCCTCCACCGCAGCACCGGCCCGACCCTCCGCCACGTCGGGCACAGGCTCGGTCACAGCGCTTTTGGGCGTAGCGGTGCGAATGTTGGCCGGTGCCGCAGCGGCACGGATCCGCTCCACCGACGCCGAACCCCGCACCAGCGAGAACGTCGAACGCCGACGCCCCGCCGACCCGGCCGGTGCGTCCGTCTGGAACAAAGGCAGCCGCGACAGATCCGACACCTCCAGCTCCCGCTCATCGACCCGCTCGTTCATCACGCCTCCTCCAGCACCGTCGACGGATCCTGCGCGCTCGCTGCCGAACGGATCGCCGTCCCCAGCGCGTCGAGCGAGCGATGCCACCGACCCAACGCCCGGCCCGAGACCTTCTCCCCACGACTCACACGTGCCGCAGCCCGCGGATCCCAACACACGCTCCCGAAGCCGGGCAGCCCCACCGCCTTGGCCACCTCCCGCAGCCCATAGGGACGGCCCGGGCCCACCACCACACAGCCCACCGTCCCGGCACCCGTGCCCGCAGCAGCCGCCTCCGCCCAGGCCAGCCCCCACTGCCGGGCAGCCGACAACTCCGGCAGCCCACTGCCACAGACCAACAGCGCCAGATCAGCCGACTCCACCAACGCCGTCGCCGAATGGGCCATCCCCAACCGTCCCGCGTCGATGATCACGTCCTGCCCCGACGCCTCCAGCGCTCGCAGCTCCACAGCCAACGGACGCCACAACTCCCGCAGACTGCCCGCCTGCACATGCGACCTGGGCCCCACCAGCACCGACGCGTTCGTGCCCTCCAGCACCAGCAGCGACGTCGGCAACGCCTCACCCAGCCGGCCCTCCCGCTGCGCCAGCACCAGCTGCACCATCGCATCCGGATGCGCCACCGCACCCTGGAACAACCCCGCCAACACCGGCGAACCGCCCACCGGGTCGGCATCCACCAACACCACCGGACGAGGCCACCGCCTCGCCAACCCCAACGCCGTCGTCGTCACGCCCGGAGCACCCGAAGCCGAGGCCAACACCACCAGAGCCATCAGCCCTCCCGCGCATCCACCACGAGGGCCACCTTGCCGCTGGCCGAACGAGCCGCCAGCTCCGGCGCCTGCTGCTCAGCCACCTCCACACTCACACTGATCCGCCCCGACACATCCGCAGCCCCGACCTGCACCACCAACGCGGCGAACACCCGAACGTCCTGGGCCACCACATCACCCTGCTGGCCCGGCGTCGACACCACCCGCACCCGGTCGCCCACCCGCAGCGGCTGCGACGGCAACTGGCCCGGAGCCAATGCCAAGCCCAACACCGACATCCCCTTGTGCGGCGCCACATCCTGCGTGACCCCGGTCGGCACCATCAACTGCCCCGCCCGCAGATCCACCGCAGCACGCTGACCCACCAAGGCCTCCAACCGGTCCGCTGGCACCGTCGCCAACGCCGGATCAACCCCCACCCGGACCACCTCCAGGTCCGACGCCGAGATCACCGACCCCCGCGCCACGTCCTGCCGCACCCCCACCACCGGCTGCGCCGAACCCAGGCTCAAATACGCCCACACCGACAACAACGCCCCCAACACCACCAGCGCCACCGACACCGCCACCAACGCAGGACACCGCCGCATCCGCACCCCCGCCGCTACCGGCGCCACCCTGGCCGCAGCCTGCGCCGCCTCCACACCAGCCGTCTGCGTCGCGGTCATCGCCCGATCACCTGGACCTCGCCCACCTCAAGCACCCGATCCGTCGTGAAATCCATCGCGATACTCCCCGTCTGCCCGCCCGAAGCCGTCCAATCAACAACCCAGAAGGACGTCGCCCTGATCGTGTACGTCCCCCGCTGCGAATACGTATGGCCGCAATCCGGCGACGACTTTCCGCCATCCCCAGGCCCGAACACCGACCCCGCCGTCGTACAGGTCACGGCCTGGCCGTCGCCCATCTGCCACACCACCCGCTTCACTTTCGCCGTGGCCGACACCGTCACGCCCCGCTCGCTCAAGCTGCGGGTCTGCGGGCCAAACGTCTGCGCCGACGGATTCTCAACCCACATCCACACCGGCAACCCCACCGTCCCCACCACGCCAGGACGATCCTCCGGAGCCATCCCCACATCAATCGCCCGCAAATTCATCTGCGCCACCAACTGCTTCGCCAACACCGCAGGATCCGGCGGCGCCGCCACGCCAGCCGGCTGCGTCGCCGACCAGAAGGAGTAGACGTGACCGCCAGCCTCAACACCAGTGGTGCACATGTACACCGCCCCATCCGTGTGTCCCTCCCAGAGCGGATGACCCGCGGGAGGCGGAGGCGTGGCCGGCTTCACGTAGCACTGCCGCTCGTTGGACCAGTAACCGGCACTGCTGGTGCACGGGACCGGGGAACCCGACCGGCTTTCACACGCCGCCTGCACGGCCCTGCCCTCCACCTTCTTGTGGAGCGCGGCAGCCGGCTGAGAGCCTCCCCATTGTGGAACTGACAAGGTGAGTTTGCAGGTGCCAGTCAGGCGCACATACTCCTGATCCCGTCCGCACGAGACACCCGAGTCAGCCGCAGCTGTCGTCGAGGCTCCGCACAAGAGGGCCAACAGACTCACCGTCCCTCCGACGCGGCTCAGCACGTGCCCACCACCTTGTCCTGGATGACGAACCACGAACCCGTAACGGCGTCCTCGGCGACGGTCACCTTCGATTCCACCCGCCTCGGGCCTTCTCCTCGAACGGACTTCCCCTTGGCGTCCACCAGATCCGTCCCCGTGCCGTCCACGCAGTAGGTCATGAGCCAAGATCGTGCGTCGCTGCCGGGCGTTACATGCGTGAGCCGAGCTGAACTAGTCCCTGTCTGCTTCCACCCTTGGGTCCTCAACTCCGTCAGGTCCACCTGCCAACGTCTCAGCGCATCACCCCGCGTTACGCTCTGAAGTTGGTTCAAGTCCGAGGAAGGGTCCGCGGCCAGTTCCTCGGTCAACTTCAGGTATCGACCAAAAGCCGCATCGGCCTTCTGCGCCCCCACTGGGGTCGGGGGACTTGAGCTCGGTGACGTGGGAGAAGGCACATGCACCGGCGTAGAGCTGACGCCAGCACTTGGAGAGGTGGGTGCAGGCGGCCTCTCTGTGGTCACCGGTGCCTCCGGCCCTGAGCACGCGGCCATAGCGAACGCCAGTGCTGTGCTTGCAACCAACTTCTTGGCACTCGTCCTCACGAGGGCCCCCTCTCGTCTGCAGCGTCATTGCCACAAGCCGAGCCGGATGTCGTGGTGCTCACCGACCCGACACTGGGGGCATCAAGCAATTCATCACTCCCCCGAGTGGGACCCATACTGCGACAGTTCATGGTCTTACCGCTAGTAGTGGCGGAACCTCTGGGCGACTGACAACCGGCCAGCGGCTGCTCGTCTCGGTCGCGAATCCTTACGGCATAGGGCATCCAGCAAAGCCGGAGCTCCTCGAAAGATTTTCGAAATTTCTTGTGCCGTCGACACGCAATCCGCGGGTTTGCGCGGAACATCTCGCTCTCTCGGCTTCTTGGCACAGGACCCCCGCCGAGCGGGCACAACGACGCTCCACTGCCAAGAGAGGACAGGTCCCAAGACGCGGTGAATGCACCTGACCGAGTAGCCCAAGCTATTGCTGCGCGACGTGCCGAAGCCGAGGTAGCTCGTTTGAACCCCGACGTGGCCTCGGGTCTGGCGCTCCATGATTGATGCCTTCATCGACCGTGCACTCAGGGTGTGCTCTCGGGGGTAGTCCTCGCGGCAGATGAGTGGGTTGTTGGTGGCTCAGATGTGGAAGCGCACGTCGTCGAGTTGGGCGTCGTGAGGCATGTGGGGGTAGTGGCTTCGCAGGCCTGCTTGGTAGTCGGGGTCGAGGTCGGTGAGGTTGATCGGCGTGACGCTGTCGATGGTTCCGGGCATGGTCTTGAACCCGTGGTGTTCGCCGTCCTCGAAGACGAAGGTGGTCGGTCCGAAGGGCACGGGGTCGAGGAAGCGGACGGTTTGCGTCTTGCGCCCGCTGGCGACGTCGTCGTAGTAGCGGGCGTTAAACCTAACGAAGCGTTCTGCGGTGCTGTCCGGGAAGCAGTAGGTGTAGGGCAGGAGCTGGGCTACGGGCACGGAGACGACGGTGTCGTTGCTGGGGACCAGGATGCAGCAGTCGGGGTGCTGGTCAAGGATGATCTGTCGGCATCGACCGCAGGGGGCGATGACTCCTCGTCCACCGTCGCCGACGGCGACCATCGTGGCGAGTGGGCCGGCGTGGGCTGCGGCGGCGAGGCCGAGAACGACCAGTTCTGCGCAGGGACCGCCGGTGAAGTGGTGGTTGTTCACGGCGGCGTGGATGGTGCCGGACAGGTCCATGGCGGCTGCGGCGACGGTGTGGTTGGGGTCGTCGCCGAGAGCGGTGGCGAGGCGGGTTGCGGCGGCGATGACGGCGTCGTCGTTGGCCCAGTTCGTGGTGGTCATGTGACTCGTGTTCCTTTCTGGACGGCGCTGACCGTCGCTGGTCCACTATGTTCTTGATCGCTCAAGAGTGCGCGGGCTAGAGAAAAGCAGGTGGGTGTGGTGGTGCGGATGAGCGACGTGGCTGAGGTGATGGGCGTCTCGACGACGACGGTCAGCAACGCCTTCAGTCGCCCCGACCAACTCTCGCCCGAGTTGCGCGACCGGATCCTCACGCGCGCCGCGAAGATGGGCTACTACGGCCCCCACGTGGCAGGCCGCGTCCTGAAGCAAGGGCACGCGAACGCCTATGGAGTCGTGTTCATGGATACGCTCAGCTCCGCCTTCGACGACCCCTTCAAGATGCAGTGGCTCGCGGGGTTCTCCGACGCCCTGCAGCCGGTGGGCGCGAGCCTCGTGCTGATGGCCGTGGCCCCCGACATGCAATCCGCCGCCCAGGCCCTGAGGAACACGCTGGTGGACGGCATCGCCGTCACCTGGGCAACCCACCCCATCATGCGGATGGTCCGCTCCCAGGGCCTGCCCGTCGTGGCAGGAGGACCCCAAGGCCCCTGTTACGTCACGATCGATGAACACGCTGCCGGCCAGGAGATGGGCCAACACCTGCACGACATGGGACACGACCAGGTGTGCATCCTCACCGGACCCGTGGCGCACACCACGCCTAAGCCCAGCATCACCACCTGGAACGACTACATCGCCGGCCAAAAGCCCCACGAGCCCTGGCAACGATTGACCGGCCTGGCCACAGGCCTCAACACAACCAGCCTCGTGATCGCCCAAGCCACACACTGGACCCGCACATCCGGCGCTGAAGCAGTCTCCGCTGCGCTCGATCGCTACCCCCACCTGAGCGCCATCGCCTGCGCCGGGGACTCCCTGGCCCTGGGAGCCCTCGACGCGCTCCATACGCGCGGACTGATCGCCGGCAGGGATCTCGCAGTCACCGGGTTCGACGGGACCGACGATGCCGAAGAACACGGACTGACCACCATAGACGCACACGCCCGAGAACAAGGCACCCGCGCAGCCCAACTCCTACTCGACCCCAGCCTTCAACCGCGGCGGGTAGTGCTCGACCATCATCTCATCCTTCGCCAGAGCAGTTCACGGCTGACAATGCCGTCATAGAGACGGAAATCGCCTCGCGGCATGAGAGTCTGATGGGCGGGGCGCAGTTGCCGCGCCCGCCCGACGAGGTCAGGCAGGGATGAAGTCGAGCCTTGTTTCGGTTGCGGTCCAGCCGACGCGGGTGAAGGCGGCGGTCATGGGCACGTTGCTGGCATCGGTGTCGGCGATCAGGGTCGCGGCACCTTCGCGGACGAGTTCTCGTGTGGCCAGTGCCAAGAGGTCGCGTCCGAAACCGTGGCCACGTGCGGCGGCCGACACTCCGACGTGGTTCACATAGCCGCGACCGCCGGGCAGAGACACCCAGGAGACCATCCCGACAGGGTAGGGATTCCCGTCAAAGGCCAGGTGCATGCACTGCCATGGATCCGCTTCGAGGAGGTCGTCAACGGCGCGATCCGCCGCCTGGTCGAGGCCCACCTCGTCGACGAGCTGGATGTCGTGGGCGTCGCGGCTGTCGCGGAGGATTCCCCGGAACAGAGGCCGTAGGCGCGGATCGTCAGGGCCGGTGAGCTGCTCCAGCCTCAGCTGCGAGATGTGCTCTTGGCCAAGGGCATCTACGGCGGGCGTCTCGTAGTGGTGGCGCTGCACCAGCAACTTCCATCCGTGGCGGGAGAGCGCGTCCAGCCAAGGCTTCGCGGTGGGGTCGGCGGTGGAGGCGGTGGCTGGCAGGTGAAGACACGCTTCCGAGCCGGGGACCGTGCGCAGTGCCTGGGTGGCAGCGTGCAGGGCAAGGTCAAGGCCGTGGGTGGGAGCGCCTCCCCAATGATCGAGGACCACGGCATCGCCGATGCCCAGGCCGGCAACGGTCGCGAGGACGCGGTGCTCGTCGCGGGCTGCCCAGACCCAAGCGGGTCGTCGCCGTCCGGAGGCGAAGGCGCGCTCCAGGAGGGGTCTGTCGCGGAGGCGGTCGTTGGTGGGGCTGTCGAACGCCAGTGGCGCTGACAGCATGAGGTCGATGGCGTCCTGGGCTGTGGTGGCTTGGACGAGGTACTGCGAGGTCATGAGGATTCCTTGCTGCGGCTCAGCCGCGAACGAGAATCCGGCCTCCTGCTGAGGCCGGGACGGTGACGTTCATCGCGACCTCCTTTTCCTGTCGTGGGTCTGGACGCCTTCACAGTAGCGGAGCTCAACACTGCGCGCTTCCCAATTCGATGCATCGTTCGGCGTGATCGGGCCGTTCCGAAGGCCCGCTCATCGGCAGTTGAGAATGCTCACGCGCGGGACACGCATCTGGACATGGCGGGTGGAATACCCAACAACGGACTCCTTCAACGGTCAGCTTCGACACTGCGCACGTGCGACGACAAGTGGCGCAGATCCGACAGGCATTCGGTGCGTTCGGTCAGGAAGCCCGTTGCAGCAGGCGGTCGACTTCCGCCGGGTCCAGGCGCAGCATCCGGGGGCCAAGGCGGTACGCCGGAAGTCTCCCGTCGGAGATCATCCGACGCACCGTCTTGGGGCACACCCCGAGTCGCCGCGCGGCCGACTGCACAGTCTCGACCTCAATCTCTCGCCGTGGATGCTCCATGCCCACCCAAGCCGTCACGGGCTCTCCCGTGATCGACGCCTACTCGGGCGCGCCATCGCCACCGCGGGCCAGCTCGGCCAGCCGCTCTGCTAGGAGTTGTTCGCGCTGCCGACTGGCGTGCTGGTAGCGCATCGCCATCTGCGCCGTCGTGTGCCCCATGCGCGCCATCAACTCGGCGGTCGTGGCGCCATTCTGCGCGGCCATGGTGGCAGCAGTGTGACGCAGGTCATGGAACGTGAGATCGTGCCGGTCCATCACGTCGCGTGCCTGGTCGAAGGCATACCGCAGCGCCTTCTCACTCATCGGCAGCTCACCGCGACCAGGAAAGAAGTACGCAGAGCGCGCCCTCCGCTCCCCTAGACCAGCACGCCACTCACGAAGCGCCGACAGCAGATGCGGCGGAATACCGACATCCCGGATCGCCGCAGGCGTCTTGGGCGGACCCACGATCACCTGCCCCTTGATCCGCGTCACGCCCTGACGAACGTGGATCCACCCGGTCACGGTGTCGACGTCCCCAACCCGAAGCGCGCGCACCTCCCCAGAGCGAAGCCCGCACCACGCGGCCAACAACACGGGAAGCGCCTGCCCCGGTGGCAACCGATCGGCCACGCGGTTGAGCTCGGCGACTGTCGCCGGCTGCATCACCCTGGTCGTCTTGCGTCTGCCCGCCGAACGGATGCGACAGGGATTGGCGACAATCAACTCCTCGTCCACACACACCGCGAGCAAGGACTTGAGCAGCGCGTACGCATGGCTTCGTTGCGTCGCCCGCTCCGGCCCCATCCGGTCGAACCACGCGCGAACCTGCTTCGGCGTGATCGACGCCACCGCCTGATCCCCGAACTCGGGAAGGATCAGCCGATCCAACAGACTCTCGTACAGAGCCCTCGTCCTCGGAGTCAGATCACGTCGGACCACCTCGTCGCGGGCCAGGTCGCGGAACGCGATCTCGACCGGAGCCTCCTCCTTCACCAGCTCGGGCTGGGGAGCAACCGGAGGCTGCCATTCACCCCGGCTGATCGACCGCTCGATGTCGACGAGCCAACCTTCGGCGTCGATCTTGGCCACGAAGGTGTGATCTGCCGAGTGCACCTGACCATCTGGGCCCAGGTACCGGGCACGCCACTTCCCAGAGGGAAGCTTGTCCAAACGCCCAAAGCCCCGTTTGGAGCGCCCGCGGCGCTTGGAGCGTTCCCCTTGGGGGGAACACAAGTCACTGGCGTTTCCCCCATTGCTGGTCGGTGATGAGGTTGTCCGCTTCGTCGTCATGTCGAGCCTCTCGTCGTGGGAGATACGTGGGAGATGAATGTCCCCACAAGTCCCTCGGAGGCCCCTTGGTGCTCATCGGACCGAGACATGAAACAAGGCGTTCCCCCTAGTCACCTAGGAGAAACGCCTTGTGAGCGAAGTTCTTGAATTGGTCGGGGCGACAGGACTCGAACCTGCGGTCTCCTGCTCCCAAAGCAGGCGCGCTAGCCACTACGCTACGCCCCGTGGTGCCCGGGCTGCGGAGTGGAGCCTCCGCAGCGCGAACCCCGCAAGTCTAGACGACCCGAGCCGTACTCCCGCAATCGGATCGCCGCGTGTGCCGTCAGAAGCGGAAAGGAATGGGGATCGGGCCGCAGCAGCAGACGCCCTCCACACGAGCCTCGCTCTGGTGCAAGGCCCGGGCGGCTGCCGCGCAAGAGGCAAATTGGCGTGCGGCCACCCCGGCCGAGGCCACGGCACCGCGGTCCTTGATCGCGTCGCGGATCACGGTGGAACACGTCCCACCACCAGCGACGCCGGAGGCGCAGCGCCACCCCTTGCGTGGCGACAGATTCGTCCGGTAGCTCTCCACCAGGCTCAGCACGGCAGTATCAAGCAATCCCATGGTCACTCCTCCAACAATTCTGATCCGCGGCCGCTGCCGCGATCACTTCTTGCCCAGCAGGCCGACGACGGCCTCGGCCACACCCTTGGCGCTCATCGGGTTCTGACCCGTCACGAGCTTGCCGTCGACGACGACCTTCTCGACCATCGGCCGCAGGGCCTTGGAGTACTTGCCGCCGCGAGCCTTCAGCTCGTCCTGCAGGCTGTAGGGCACCGCCTCGTCACGCTTGGCGAGCTTCTCCTCGGCGGCGCTGAATCCGGTGACCTTGCGGCCCTTGAGCAGCGGCTTGCCGTCAACGCTCACCTCGAGCAGGCCAGCGGGTCCGTGGCACACCGCGGAGACCACCTTGCCCTGCCGCCAGAACTCGCCGACCAGTGTGACCAGCCGAGGATCGTCGAAGTCGAACATGACACCATGACCGCCGGTGAGGTAGATGGCGTCATAGTCGCTCGCGGAAACCTGCCCCACCGAGGGGGTGGCGCGCAGGCGGTTCATGAACTCGCGGTCCTGGTAGCGCTTGCCCGTGTCGCCCATGAGCAGCATCGGGGCCGACAGGCTCTCCGGGTCGAGCGGGACGTCGCCACCGGCGATGCTGACCACGTCAACCTGGTGGCCTGCCTTCTCTGCAACGTCGATGAAGTGGGTGAGTTCTCCGAGCCACAGGCCGGTGCGGTAACCGACCTTCTCGTACTCGCCGACGCTGGTGACGATGGCGAGGATGCGAGCTGAACGCTTCTTGCTGCCGAACATCGAATACCTCCGAGTCGCTGGTGGACAACACACGAGACGTGTGCGGGTTCCCCACGCTAACCAGCCGAATCGCCCCTCACCCCACCCTTGGGGCGGTTTTCGCTCAAGGCGTGCCAACGGCAGCGCCTGCGAGCCGGGAGTCTGACCGGCATCGACCGCTCACCACAAGAGCCAGGCCAAGGCCTCGTCACAGCACCGCTCGGCCAGCAGGCGCGAGCGCGCACGATCACGACACTCCCCCACGGAGACCGGCCAGCGGGGCACCTCCCAGTGTTCCGGCAGTGCGCTCGTGACGGCCCAGATCAAGGCTCGTTCCACCTGGCCGACCGTGGCTCCAGGAAGCCCGGCCCCCAGCAGGGCCAGCAGCCGCACCACCTCACCCGGGGGCTGGTCCGCCGGACGAAGCGCCTGCAATTCCGCTGCCACCGTGGCCCGTGCGACAGTGCGCTCGGCCTGGGTCTCACCGGGCACCGCACCATTGGGCATGGGCAGCACGGCCGCACCACCGGCCAGACGGGAGGCCATCGTCGCGTGTAAGAGCACCGTCACCGCCCCGGGCACGAGAGTCACCCGCGCGGCAAGGTCGGGAAGCCAGTCCACCAGGTCTGGGGCGCCGCGGCGCATCACCTCGTCGGCCACTGCCGCCAACCCCAGAGGACTGACCGGCCCCGGCCGGGCAGCCAGGTTCTCCACGGCCTCGGTCAACAGGTCTGCGGACGATTCGCCCAGGTGCCCCGCCCCAAGGGCGCGCCCCAGCAGGAAGACCTCGTGCGCCGCGAGGGTGCGCGGGTCGCGGTGCAGGAGTTCCTCTGCCCGCGGCACCAAGACAGCACCCACCTCGTCGGGAGCCCAGGCCAGCTCGACGTCGGTGGTGCCGCGCCCAGCGTGAACCTGTGCCAGATGCACTCCCGGCTGGGCGCTGAGGGTGGTGCCGTCGTCGTCCTCGAGCAATTGGATACCGGCCGCCTCGATCGCCACGTCCGGCAGGGACAGGGTGACGATGTCGCCAGCGGCCAGCACGGTGCGTTCGGGCCACCAGGCGGGAAGCGCTGCAGCCTGAACCCGCTCGTCACGCAGCCAGTCGGCGCGCCAGCTCACCTGGTAGCCGGCATGCGGCGTGCCGGCCGGGCCGAGCCTGATGGGCATGTCGGTCAGCCAGCACCGATCGTCGCTGAGCCTGCTGCGTCCACGCAGCTGGGTGAAGGTGAGAAGCTGACCGTCCTCGCGCCCCGGGTCGACGCTGAGTTGCCCCTCGGCCCCAGCCAACCAGCGCCGCACGGGCCAGGCCGGCTCGAAGTCCAGCCACACCGCGGGGACGCTCAGTTCCACCTCGGTCAGGTTGTGGATCTGCACGCGCAGGCTCCAGGTGTCGTCGAAGACCTGCCGCACCACGGCCCGTGCCTGCAGTGCCCCGTCGGATTCGAGCACGAAGTGCTGCTCCACCTCGTCCACGAGCAGTTCGGTGCGTTGGTGCTGCCACGGAGGGGCCAGGCGCACCGCGAAATCGCGCAGCACGGGCTGGCCGTCGCAGCTCACGCTGACCAGCGAGCCGTCGGGCGCCACCTCCACCTGAAGGCCGCGCCACGTGATCAGTGTCGGCGCTGGCATCGGCCACACCAGTAGAGATTGCGTCCCTCGAGCTCCGCCACCCGAACCGCACTGCCACAGACCAGGCATGGCTGGGCGGCGCGACGATAGACATAGACCTCACCCCCGTGGCGGTCCACCCGCGCCGGGCGGCCCTGCGCCTGGGGACCGTGCTCGGGCCGCACCGTGTCGATCCTGCCCACCGTGACACCGTCGCGCATCAGCAGGACCAGATCGGCCCAGATGGCCTCCCAGCTGCTGCGCTTCAGCTTGTTGCCGGGGCACATCGGGTCGATTCGGTGCCGGAAGAGCACCTCGGCGCGGTAGATGTTGCCCACCCCTGCCGTGATGCGCTGGTCCATCAACAGGGAGGCGATGCTGCGGCCCGAACGGGTGATGCGTTGCCAGGCGACCTCGGGGTCGGCATCGGGACGGATCGGGTCCGGTCCCAGTCTGGCGATCTGCGCGGACTGCTCCGCGTCGGTGATGAGACGACACATCTGGGGACCGTGCAGGTCTGCCGCCGTCGTGCCGTCGGTGATGCGCAGGCGCACCGCTCCGCGCGGCTCGGCGAGGGGCGCGAAGAAGAGCTTTCCGATCAGCCCCAGATGGATGTGGACGACGTGCTCGGGGTGGGCTGCGGCGAAGTCGATGAACAGGTGTTTGCCCCACGCGGAGGCCTCGGCGATGCTGCAACCATCCAGCAGCGCCGCGGCCTGTGAGAATCGCCCTTGGGGCGAGCTGACCCGGACCGGCCGACTGCCGAAGGTGTCCATGGTGGCATTCGCCAAGCGGTGGATCACGTGACCCTCGGGCATCGGTCCTCCTCTAGGATCGCCAGCATGGGTAGCGATCGTACTCCCGGCGGACGACGGGGCCAGGGACCACGTGAGTTCGGCCGTGACGGCACCACCGGGTTGGTGACGCACGATCGTGCGCTGCGCGCACGGGAGGCGAGTCGCCCCACCCAGGGCGATCGCGCCGAGGCCCGCGAGGTCGTCGAGAAATTGCTGGCCCGGGCCACCGGGCGTCGACGCTGACCCCCGGCCCCGGACCATCCGTTCTCAGGCGCGGTGGGCGTCCTCGTAGTCGCTCATCTTCTGCACGCGACGCGCGTGACGCTCCTCCTGGGTGAAGGGTTGGGTGAGGAAGACGTTGACGATCTCCAGCGCCTCCTCGTTGCTGGTGAAGCGACCACCCAGCGAGATCACGTTGGCATTGTTGTGCTCCCGGCCCAGCTTGGCGATCTCGGTGTTGTAGGCCAAGATCGCCCGGCAGCCCTTCACGCGATTGGCGGCCAACTGCTCGCCATTGCCGGACCCGCCCAGGACGATGCCCAGGCTCTCGGGGTCCGCTACGACGGCCTCGGCACACGGGATGCAGGTGTCGGGGTAGTCGTCCTCCGCGTCGTAGCTGGTGGCACCGTGGTCGACGACGTCGTGACCGGCGGCGGACAGCTGCTCGCGCAGGTACTCCTTGAGCTCGAAGGCTGCATGGTCAGTGGCAATGTGAACGCGCATGCCCCAACTATCCCAGATACGGCACCACCTCCCGCCCACGGCCCAGCGCAGCGGCGAGCGTCGCTGTCAGTCTCGCGGGGCCACCACTCCCCACCGCGCCAGCCGGTGTGCCGCTCAGCGGAACGGCAGACTGATGAGCTCCCCCACGCCAAGCTCCTAGTCACGGGCCACAACGGCGCGACCCGCAGGCCTCCGATCGTGAAAAAGCTCACGAATTCCTATTGTGCGCGAATTCACAATGTGCCACTCTCATGGGGTCGCCTCGCGACTGGGCTACCAGCCCCCACCACAACAGGCAGGTCGGCACCGCCGCCGACCACGCCAGCGCCACACCAAGACCCGCCGGGTCATCTCGTCGACGTCGACGAGCCCTTGCCACACCGAGAGCCAATGCCTCGGCGCCCTGACAGGAGCAACTCTGTGACGCAGCATCACGATCGCGTCTCCGACGAGGTGGAAGCCCACCTCCCGGAAGACCACTGGCCCCTTCCCGAACTGAGCCAGGTAGGCCCCGACCATCCCACCGACGGCATCGACTTCGTCGCCGCAAAGGACTCCGCGGAATACCGCGAACTGCGCAAGTCCTTCACCAGCTTCGCCTTCCCCATGGTCGTCACCTTCGTCGGCCTCTACTTCGTCTTCGTACTGATGGCCACCTACGCCCCCGGCCTGATGGGACGCCGCGTCTTCGGCTTCGTCAACGTGGGCATCCTGTTCGGCCTGTTGAACTTCCTCACCACCTACCTGGTGACCTTCTTCTACGTGCGCCACGCGAACAACAACCTTGACCCCCGCGCCAGCAAGCTGCGCGCCCGTCTGGAGAAGGAGGCCGTGTGATGACGCAGCCCAACCTCACCCTCATGGAGACCGTCGGCAACCCGATCATGAACATCGGCATCTTCGCCCTGTTCGTGATCGGCACCATGGCCGTGGTCATCAAGGTCACCCGCGACTCGGCCAAGAAGTCCACCGACTTCTACACCGGCGGCGCCGCCTTCTCCGGCCGTCAGAACGGCCTGGCCATCACCGGCGACTACCTCTCCGCCGCAGCCTTCCTGGGCGTGACCGGAGCCATCGCGCTCAACGGCTTCGACGGCTTCCTCTACTCGGTCGGCTTCTTCGTCGCGTGGATCATCGCCCTGCTGCTGGTGGCCGAGCCGCTGCGCAACACCGGCAAGTACACGATGGCCGACGTGATGAGCTTCCGGATGAACCAGAAGCCCGTGCGCACCGCGGCCGCCGCCTCCACCCTGACCATCAGCTTCGTCTACCTGCTGGCGCAGATGGCCGGCGCCGGTGGCCTGGTGGCCCTGCTGCTGGGCATCAGCTCCAAGAACGGCCAGAGCCTGGTGATCGCCCTGGTGGGCATCATCATGATCGTCTACGTGCTCATCGGCGGCATGAAGGGCACCACCTGGGTGCAGATGATCAAGGCCGTGCTGCTGGTCAGCGGCGCCGCGATCATGTTCTTCTGGGTGATGGCCCTCAAGGGCTTCAACCTGTCCCGCCTGTTCGGCGACGCCGTGGCTGCCCACCCCAAGGCCGACCTGATCATGGAGCCCATGCTGCAGTACGGCACCAATGGCTGGACCAAGATCTCCTTCATCTCGCTCGCCATCGCCCTGGTCGCCGGGCCCTCGGGCCTGCCGCACGTGCTGATGCGCTTCTACACCGTCCCCACGGCGCAGGATGCCCGCAAGTCGGCGGTGTGGACGATCGGCCTGGTCGGTGTCTTCTTCATCTTCACCCTGGTGCTGGGCTACGGCGCCGCGGCACTGGTCGGCGCCGAGGCCATCACGGCCGCCCCGGGCAAGGCGAACTCCGCAGCACCGCTGCTGGCACACCACCTGGGTGGATCGGTCTTCATGGCCATCATCTCCGGCGTCGCCTTCGCCACCATCCTCGCGGTGGTCGCCGGCCTGACCATCACCGCGTCGGCCTCCTTCGCGCATGACATCTACAACAACGTCCTGCACGACGGAAAGGTCGACCCGGCCGACGAGGTCAAGGTGGCCCGCATCACGTCGGTGACCATCGGCATCCTCGCCGTGATCGGCGGCATCTTCGCCAATGGCCAGAACATCGCCTTCCTGATCTCGCTGGCCTTCGGCGTCGCCGCCTCGGCGAACCTGCCCGCCATCCTGATGACGATGTACTGGAGCCGCTTCAACACCCGCGGGGCCGTGTGGAGCATCTACGCGGGCCTGGTCTCGGCCATCCTGATCATCATGTTCTCCACGTCCATCTCGGGCAGCCCGACGGCCTTCTTCCCGAATGCCGACTTCGCGCTCTTCGAGTTGACCAACCCCACCATCGTCAGCCTCCCGCTGGCCTTCCTGATGGGCTTCATCGGCACCGTCACCTCGCCCGAGCCCAACAAGGAGCTGCAGGCTGAGATGGAGGTCTGCTCGATGACCGGCATCGGCGCGGGCGACGCCATCGCCCACTGACCCGACACCGAGCCGCACGAGGCCCTGCCCAGTCACCCCGGGCAGGGCCTCGTCGCGTTCACGGCC
This sequence comes from Luteococcus struthionis, assembly GCF_048595755.1. GTDB lineage: Bacteria > Actinomycetota > Actinomycetes > Propionibacteriales > Propionibacteriaceae > Luteococcus. The sequence goes on along the minus strand of NZ_CP184360.1, from coordinate 2,386,383 downwards.
GTGGCCAGGTCACAGGGCCTCGGGCCCGCCTTCCAGCAGCTTCACGAACTGCGCCTCGTCCAGGATGGGCCGCCCCAGCTCCTCCGCCTTGGCTGCCTTGGAGCCCGCATTCTCGCCCACCACGACGTAGTCGGTCTTCTTGCTGACGCTGCCCGAGGCCTTGCCTCCGCGGCTGATGATCGCCTCCTTCACCCCGTCGCGGGTGAAGCCCTCCAGGCCACCGGTCACCACGATGGTCAGCCCCTCCAGGGTGCGCTCGATCGACTCGTCGCGCTCGTCGGCCATCCGGACCCCGGCCTGCTGCCAGCGCTCCACGATCTGCACGTGCCAGTCCACGGTGAACCACTCCACGACGGCCTCGGCGATCACCTGGCCCACGCCCTCGGTGTCGGCCAACTCCTCCACCGTGGCCGCCCGGATCGCGTCCAGCGAGCCGAAGCGAGCCGCCAGTGCGCGGGCCGCGGTGGGTCCGACGTGCCTGATGGACAAGGCCACCAGCACTCGCCACAGGGGTTGTTCCTTGGCCTTGGCCAGGTTGTCCAACAACTTGCGACCGTTGGCATTCAGCACCCGACCATCGACGACGCCGGGGGCTGGGACCTCGTCGGGATTCTCCTTCTCTGCCTTCTTCGCGGCCCGGGTGTAGAACTGGGTGCGCACCAGATCTGCTGCGGTGAGGTCGAACAGCGTCGACTCGTCGGCCAGCAAGCCCGAACCCAACAGGGCCTCGGCTCCCTGGAAGCCCAAGGCCTCGATGTCGAAGCCCGAGCGCGAGGCCAGGCTGAACAACCGCTCGCGCAGCTGGCTGGGGCAGGTGCGCGAGTTCGGGCAGCGGATGTCCTTGTCACCCTCCTTCTCGGGCCGCAGCTCCGTGCCGCACGAGGGGCAGTGGGTGGGCATCACGAACTCACGCTCGCTGCCGTCACGCAGTTCCGCCACCGGCCCCAAGATCTCGGGGATGACGTCGCCGGCCTTGCGCAGCACCACCGTGTCACCGATCAGCACACCCTTGCGCTTCACCTCGAAGCCGTTGTGCAACGTCGCCATCGCCACGGTCGACCCGGCCACCTTGACCGGCTGCATCACCCCGAAGGGAGTGACGCGTCCCGTCCGGCCCACATTGACCTGGATGTCGAGCAGCTTGGTGTTGACCTCTTCGGGCGGGTACTTGAAGGCGATCGCCCAACGCGGCGCCCGAGATGTTGATCCCAACTGCCGCTGCCGGGCCACCTCGTCGACCTTGACGACGATCCCGTCGATCTCGTGGCTCACGTCGTGGCGGTGCTCCCCGTAGTAGGCGACGAAGTCGAGCACCTCCTGCGGGGTCGAGAGCACCTTGTAGTAGGGCGAGGTGGGGAGCCCCCAGGCCTTCAGTTTCTCGTAGGCCTCACTTTGCCGGCTCGGCTGGAAGCCGGTGCTGGCCCCGATGCCGTGCACCAACATGTCCAGGGGCCGGGTGGCCGTGACCGAGGGGTCCTTCTGGCGCAGCGATCCCGCCGCGGCATTGCGCGGATTGGCGAAGGGATTCTTGCCCTGCTCCACCAGGGATGCGTTCAACCCGGCGAAGGCCTCGACCGGGAAGAAGACCTCACCGCGCACCTCCACCAGTTCGGGGATGTCGTCACCGGTCAGCCGGTGGGGAATCGACGCGATCGTCATCACGTTGGGTGTGACGTCCTCGCCGACCCGTCCGTCGCCGCGGGTGGCGCCACGCACCAGACGGCCATGCTCATAGGTCAGGTTGATCGCCAGTCCGTCGATCTTCAGCTCACACAAGAACTTGCTGCCGGCCTCCCCCACCGCGGCGGTGGTGCGCGCCAGCCAGTCCTGCAGTTCCTCGGTGCTGAAGACATTGTCCAGGCTCAGCAGGCGCTCGGCATGGGTGACCGGCGCAAAGTCGGTCATCCGCTGCGCGGCACCCACCTTCTGCGTGGGCGAATCAGGGGTGCGCAGCTCGGGGAACTCGGCCTCCAGCGCCTGGAGCTCCTGCATCCACCCGTCATAGGTGGCGTCGTCGACGGTGGGCGCGTCGGCGCCGTAGTAGGCCTCCTGCGCCTCGTCGATCCGTTCTGCCAGAGCCTTCCAGCGGTGACGTTCGTCAACGCCAGCCTCGGGCAATTGCGCCACGGCGCCGGCCGCCTCCTGCACGGCCTCCACCTGCACCGAGTCTTCCTGGTCGAGCGCCACATCCGTCTGCTGCTTCTTCACGCCCCCAATACTGCCGTAGCCCTCCGACACCGCCGAGCACTGCTGACAGCCGCCGAGCACCGGAACCCACCGCTCAAGCCGACGAATTCGCCGAAACAACGGCCAGTCGCTTGCTTTGTGACAAAAATCACGATTTGCTGTCGCGAGCAGTCCCACGACGACACGCCGCAGCGCCGCGGCACAGGAGAAGGCATGCTGGACGAATTCCTCACCACCATCGACGGGGTCATCTGGGGCCCCTTCCTGCTGATCCCCTTGCTGCTCGGCACCGGAATCTGGCTCACCGTGCGGCTCGGCGGCGTGCAGTTCACCAAGCTCGGCCCCGCGCTGAAGCTCGCCCTGCTGCGACGCCACGACGCCGCACATGAGAAGGGCGACGTCTCCCACTACCAGGCCCTGGCCACCGCCCTGGCCGCCACCGTGGGCGTGGGCAACATCGCCGGTGTGGCGACCGCCATCAACCTGGGCGGCCCCGGCGCCCTCTTCTGGATGTGGCTCTCGGCCATCTTCGGCATGGCCGCCAAGTACTCCGAGGCCTTCATGGGCGTGCGCTTCCGCACCACCGACGCCAAGGGTGAAATCTCGGGTGGCCCGCAGTACTACCTGCAGCGCGCCATTCCCGGTGGCCTGGGCAAATTCCTGGCGCTCTTCTTCGCCATCGCCGCCGTGATCGCCTCCTTCGGCATCGGCAACATGACCCAGTCCAATTCCGTGGCCGCCGCGATGGACGACACCTTCGGCGTCAACCCGACGATCGTCGGCGCCGTGCTCGCCGTGCTCACCGCCCTGGTGCTGCTGGGCGGTATCAAGAGCATCGCCAAGGTCACCTCTGCCTTCGTCCCCTTCATGATCATCCTCTACGTCGCCGCCGGCGCCGTGGTGCTGCTGGTGAACTGGCAGGGGATCGTGCCGGCCTTCGGCCAGGTCTTCAGCGACGCCTTCACCGGAACCGCTGCCGTCGGCGGCTTCGCGGGTGCGGGGCTGGCCCAGGCCATCCAGTTCGGCATTGCCCGAGGCATCTTCTCCAACGAGTCCGGCATGGGTTCGGCCGCCATCGTCGCAGCCGCCGCCAAGACCAAGCACCCGGTGCGCCAGGGGCTGGTCTCCATGACACAGACCTTCATCGACACCATCATCGTGGTGACCATGACCGGCCTGGTGATCCTGACCACCGGCGTCTGGCAGGAGGGCAAGACCGGCGCAGCGCTCACCGCCCAGGGCTTCTCCGAGGGCCTGCCAGGCAACTGGGGCGGCATCCTCGTCGCACTCTCGCTGATCTTCTTCGCCTACTCCACGGTGCTCGGCTGGGCCTACTACGGCGAACGCAATGTGGAGCGACTCGTCGGCCTGAAGGGCGTGGTTCCCTACCGGCTGTTCTTCAGCGCCATCGTCTTCGTCGGCGCCACCACGGAACTGTCGACTGTCTGGACCTTCTCCGACATCGCCAACGGCCTGATGGCCCTGCCCAACCTGGTGGGCCTGCTGATCTGCTCCGGCCTGATCGCCCGCGAGACCAAGGCCTACCTGAAGGCCGATCCGACCCTGCACCACGAGCCCGAGCAGCCCACCTTGGAGGGCATCGACGCCCTTCGCTGATGAGCTGATGAGAAGTGGGGAGGATTTCCACCGATGTCGGTGGAAATCCTCCCCACTTCTGGTTGAAGGGTAGGTTCGGGCGTCAGTCGAAGATCGGTCCCACCGTGCGGGTGCGCTTCATCTCGAAGAAACCGTCGTACTCGGTCACCAGGGCGAAGCCGTCGAACAGGCGTCCGGCCTGCTCCCCCTTGGGTGCCGGGCTGACCACCGGGCCGAACAGTGCCTTGCCGTTGATGTGGATCACCGGGGTGCCCACCTCGTCGCCGACGGGGTCCATGCCCTCGTGGTGGCTCTTGCGCAGGGCCACGTCCACCTCGTCGGCCTCGTCACCGGGCTGCCAGGCGTCGGCCTTGTCGGCAAGGCCCTCGTCCAGCTCAAGCTCGGCCAGCGCGGCGCGCACGGTTTCGACGTTCTTGGGCTCCTCGCCCAGGTGGTAGCGGGTGCCCAGGGCGGTGTAGAAGTCCCGCAGGGCCTGGGACCCGTGCTGCTGCTCGACGAGGATGGCGGCGCGTACGCCCACCCATCCTTCGCGCATGTGCTCCAGATACTCCTCGGGCAGGTCGCGCCCGTCGTTGAGCACCGACAGGCTCATCACGTGGAAGGTGGTGTGCACGTCACGTACCTTCTCCACCTCGAGCATCCAGCGGGAGGTCATCCAGGCCCACGGACACAGGGGATCGAACCAGAAGTCAACGTTCTTGGTCATGCCGACCAGCCTAACGAGCCCGCACAAGCAGGCCTCTTCTTCTGCTGCGACGGTGATGCCGGCGCTGCGATGCCCGCAACCAAACACGCCTCCGGTAAAGCCGAGCCCGCGCGAGGTAGGGTGCCCGGGTTGGGTCGTGCGTCGCATCGCGTGACATCCGGCCCGTTCCCCTTGAGTTCCAGAAAGGCCACCGCATGAAGACGGCAACCATCACTCGTGAGGGCGCACAGCAGCGTTCCCGCGTCGTCACGGCAGAGTCGTACCTGGTCACGATCGACCTGTCGGGCCTGGACATGGAGGGAGAGCCGCTGGCCGACCCCGACACCTTCCTGTCCACCAGCGAGATCACCTTCCGCAGCACCGGCGGCAGCAGCCACGTCGACCTCATCGCCGACGAGGTCGTCGACGCCTGGCTCGACGAGACCCAGCTCGAGGCCAGCAGCTTTGCCGACGACCGGCTGGGCTTCACCTGCGAGGAGGGAGAGCACCGGCTGACCGTCACCGCGCTGTGCCGCTACTCCCACACCGGTGAGGGCCTCCACCGCTTCGTCGACCCCGCCGACGACAAGGTCTACCTGTACAGCCAGTTCGAGACCGCCGACGCCCGACGCATGTATGCCTGCTTCGAGCAGCCCGACCAGAAGGCCACCTTCCAGCTCAACGTGATCGCCCCCAAGCACTGGACGGTGGTGAGCAATTCGGTGATGGTCGAGCCCGTCGAGGGGGCCAACGGCTGCGGTATCTGGGAGTTCGAGCCCACCCCGCGCATCCCCACCTACATCACCGCGCTGGTGGCCGGTGAGTACCACCGCGTGCCACACACCATCACCTCGGTCAAGGGCGAGATCCCGGCCTCGGTGATGTGTCGCCAGTCCATGAAGCAGTACCTGGACGACGAGCGGATCATCCAGACCACCCAGCGTGGTTTCGAGGTCTTCGAGGCCGACTTCGGCCACCCCTACGCCTTCGACAGCTATGACCAGATCTTCGTCCCGGAGTTCAATGCCGGTGCCATGGAGAATGCCGGCTGCGTCACCTTCCGCGACGAGTACCTCTTCCGCTCCCGCGTGGGTGCCGAGATGTACGAGGGCCGCGACAACACGATCCTGCACGAGCTGGCCCACATGTGGTTCGGCGATCTGGTCACCATGACCTGGTGGGACGACCTGTGGCTCAACGAGAGCTTCGCCGAATGGGCCAGCCACTACGCGATGCAGAAGATCAGCGCCAAGCACGGCGGCACCGACCCGTGGGTGGGCTTCTGCAACAGCCGCAAGGGCTGGGCCTACCGTCAGGACCAGCTGCCCACCACCCACCCGATCGCCGCCGACATGGTGGACCTGGAGGCGGTGGAGCAGAACTTCGACGGCATCACCTACGCCAAGGGTGCCTCCACGCTGAAGCAGCTGGTCGCCTACGTCGGGCAGGAGGAGTTCCTCGCCGGCGTGAAGGAGTACTTCGCCGAGCACGCCTTCGGCAACACCACCCTGGCCGACCTGCTGGGTGCCCTGGAGAAGTCCTCGGGGCGCGACCTGTCGAGGTTCACCAGCACCTGGCTGGAGTCCTCCGGACCCAACACCCTGCGCGCCGACTTCGACGTCGACGAGCTGGGCCGCTTCACCCGCTTCGAGGTGGAGCAGAGCGCCCCGGCCGAGCACCCCACGCTGCGGATGCACCGCATGGCGATCAGCACCTTCGCGCTGGATGCCGACGGTGACCAGCCCAGGCTGCGCCGCCGCGACACCGTCGAGGTGGACGTCGACGGTGAGCGCACCGCGATCGAGCCGCTGGTGGGCCTGCACCGCGGAGACCTGGTGCTGCTCAACGACCACGACCTCACCTACGCCAAGGTCCGTCTGGACGAGGCCTCGCTGAAGACCCTGGTCAACCACATCCACCAGCTCGACGACCCGCTGGCCCGCGCCGTGTGCTGGTCGGCAGCCTGGGACATGTGCCGCGACGGTGAGATGCGCAGTGACGACTACGTGCAGCTGGTGCTGCGCGGGATCGCCCACGAGTCCGACCCGAATGCCCTCAAGTCGCTGCGCATGCAGGCCGTGCTGGCCGGCACCAGCTACACGCCGCTGGAGCGTCGGGCCCAGAGCCGCACTCGCCTGACGGCTGGCTTCGCGAGCCTGCTGAAGCAGGCCGAGCCCGGCAGCGACCACCAGCTGAACTTTGCCAATGGACTGCTCAGCGTGGCCGACTCCGACGCCGCCGCGGCACTCTTCCAGGCCTGGTTGCAGGGCGAGGAGGTGCCCGAGGGCCTGGAGATGGATGCCGACATGCGCTGGCGCATCATCTCGGCGCTGGCCCGCCGGGGCGCCATCGGCCGGGAAGAGATCGACGCCGAGCTGGAGCGCGACAACACCATCTCCGGCGCCGAGTCGGCCGCGGGGGCCCGCGCCGAGCTGCGCGACGCGGCTGCCAAGGCCGAGGCGTGGCGTCTGGCCACCGAGGACGCCAGCATTCCCAATGGGACCCACACGCGTCTGTGCCTGGGCTTCTGGAGCGAGAGCCAGCGGGAACTGCTCGCCCCCTATGCCGAGCGTTACCTCGAGCTGGCCCGGGCCATCAGCAACAAGGACGGCATCTGGGCGACGCGCGGCACCGCCGCCACCCAGAACGCACTGCAGTTCCTGTTCCCCATGCCGGTGGCCGACGAGGCCTTCTTGGGCAAGGTGGGCGAGCTGCTGGCCGACGAGCAACTGGCCGGCAGCGTGCGTCGGGTGCTGTTGGAGCAGTCGGATGCGGCTCGTCGCGCCCTGCGTTGCCAGGCCGCCTCGGCCTGACCAACTGACAGGCAGGAAGAGCTCGTGGCCCGCCCTGTGGGAGTGACCGTGGTGGTCGCCCTGGGGCTGGCCGCGGGCTGTTCCGGGTCGCCGGCTCCCCAGCCGGCCACCACCGTCGGGAGCTCTCCGGCGGCATCGGCCCAGCCCAGAACCACGTCGACGCCCAGTACCAGCAACACACCCGGCACCACCGAAAGAACCGGAGCGACCGTGCCTCCCCCGAGCGGACCCGCCACTCCCCTGCCCACGCAGAACACGACGCTGCAGCTCACCGGCACGCAGCTCCACCTGGCCCTGGCGAATTCGGACCAAGTGAGCGTCGAGGGCGGAGCGCTGGTGGTTCGTCGGAAATCGGGGCAGCTGCGACTCATCGTCACGGCGCCCACCCTCACCACGCCGGGGCAGTCTCCCGCATCGGGATCGTGGCGTGTCGAGGGGCAGCGCATCGTCGCGGTGCCCAGCCAGGAAGCAACACCGGCAGCGCGCACAGCGGTGCAGACCCGGGCGCTGATGGGCACCGATCTGGTGGCCGAGGTGCGCCGCGAGAGTTGGCAGAGCGAGCCGCGATGGCTGGTGCATCCCACCCGGTTGGGGCGCGCCACGCCGGTCTCGCTGTGGCGCACCGACGGGTGGACGCAGGCTCGCCGCAAGGGGCAAATCCCTGCGTCGCGATCACTACAGAACCAGCTGGTCTGTCACCCGGCCAGCGGCGTGGCCCGCTCCAAGCCGTCCTGGAACATCGAGGCGGCTCGTGACGCCTCGGACTTCATCGCCACCATGGCGGCCGGCTGCAATCCCTGATCGGGTACCTCCTCGCCCCGTGCCAGTGCGGCCAGCGCCTCGATGATGGCGGGGTGATCCCCCAAGGGGGCGCTGATGGCGTCGGCTCCGGAGCTGGCCAAGCGGGAGTGGAAGTGGCCGGGTGCCAACAGGTAGCTGGCGATCCCCACTCCTCCCCCTCGACGCCGGGCATCGGCCAGCACCTCGGGGACTTCGCGTGGCGTCGCCAGCTCCACCCGCACGCCGAGCCCCCGCCAGTGGCGGGTGAGATCGGCGGCCATCTGCAGCGTCTGCCCCCGGCTGTGCGCGTGGGTGGATCCGGCCCAGCCGATGATCGTCGTGGGCCACGGCCCGCCGGCCTCGTGCACCCGGCCACTCAGCGCCTGCAGCAGCGGATCCCCCGGCAGGGGTGCCCCCAGGTGCGGTGTCACCCGCGCGCCCGGCACGCCGCGGGCGGCCGCGGGAATGTCGACGCTGACGTGGTGTCCCTTGCCCAGGAAGGCAGGAAGCACCAGGTCGTCCTCGCTCAGGACGTCGGCCAGGTGGGGCCCGCACACGTCCACCCACCCCAAACGGACCGGCTCGCGAAGGCTCTCCTGGAGGGCCCGTCGGATCTGCTCGACGCAGTCGCGTCCCGCCGCCGAGCGGGTGCCGTGGGCGGCCAGCACGATGCTCATCGGGGCCCCTCGACAAGCTCGGGGAACGAGGAGTGGGGCTCGGGGAACGAGGAGTGGGGCTCGGGGAACGAGGAGTGGGGCTCAGGGGACGCAGAGCTGGGCTCGGGGGACGGGGGTTCCTCCGCGGTCTCGCGGGCCGTGGCGCTGTCTGCTCGGTGACGACGCAGGCCCACCACGACGGCAGTGGCCCAGATGACCAGCAGCAGCACCGTGACGGGATGTCGGGCGGCGTGCGGCACCCCGAAACTGACGAAGACCTGGCCCAGGTTGGTCACCACGATGGCCCCGCCGACCAGTCCGCCCATGATCTGGGGCGGGATGCGACTGACCAGCCACGCCGCAATCGGCGCTGCCACCAGTCCACCGGCCAGCAGGGCCAAGACGAACTCCAGTCGCACCCCGCTGTTGCCCAGGCTCACGACGAAGCCGAGGGAGGCTGCCAGCGAGACGAGGAATTCGGAGGTGTCGACCGATCCGATCACGGTGCGTGGATTGGTCCGCCCGGCACTGACCAGGGCGGTGGTCGAGATCGGCCCCCAACCCCCGCCACCACTGGCGTCGACGAAACCACCCACCAGTCCCAGCGGCGCCAGGAGCCGCCTGCCGTGCGGGGAGACCCGCGCCTCGGAGACCGCGGTGCGACGCACGGTGAAGCGCGCCAGGATGAACAGGCCCAGTCCCACCAGGATCGTCGCCATCAGGGGGCGGGCCGCCTCGGCGGACAGGTGGGAGAGCACCGTCGCCCCGAGGAAGGCCCCGATGGCACCGGGCACCCCCAACCGCAGCACCAGTCGCCAGTCCACATTGCGCAGCTTCCAGTGCGACAGACCGGAGGCCACATTGGTGCCCAGTTCGGCCAGGTGGACCGAAGCGCTGGCGGTGGCGGGTGTCACTCCCCCGGCCAGCAGCACCGAGGTGGAGGTGATGCCGTAGCCCATGCCGAGCGAGCCGTCGATCAACTGGGCGACGAGGCCGGCCAGGGCCAGGACTACGAGATGGTTCATCGGGAACTCCCTGAGGTGGGCAGACGGGGGACGTGACGGGTCGGGTCAGATCTGCCAGGTGAAGGCAGTCTGCGGATGGACGATGCCGGGGGTTTCGGGGTCCTGCACCATGCCGGCGGCCAGGGTGAGCCCCTGTTGGGCATCCACCAGCAGGAAGGCACCCGTGGCGCGGGAGGTGGCATAGGGCTCGGCGACGATCGGGGAGGCCAGCTTGAGCCGCACTCGTCCGATGTCATTGAGTTCCAGGTGCTCGACGGGCTCCGGGGTCATGGTGTCCAGGTCCAGCCGCCCCTCGAGGTCTCGCACGATCGCCTGGACGGTGCGGGTGGTGTGCTTCAGCAGCACCCGCTGACCGATCCGCAGTGGGGTGTCGGCCAGCCAGCTGACCATCGCGTCGATCTCCTGGGTGGGTTGCGGCGCGTCCTGGACCGCCGCGATCAGCTCACCACGGGTGATGTCGATCTCATCGGCCAGCCGTAGGCTCACCGACTCCCCTGCCGAGGCCTCCTGCAGTTCGCCGGTGGCGGTGTCGATGCCGACGACGCTGGTGGTACGTCCGCTGGGCAACACCACCACCTCGTCGCCGACGCGCACCGTTCCCTGCGCCACTTGGCCGGCATAACCGCGGTACTCGACGTACTCGGGGCTGATGGCCGCCTGCTGGGGACGCAGCACGTACTGCACCGGGAAGCGCAGCGGCAGCTCCTCGCGGCCCGCCTCCGCAGCCTGGTGGGGACGGGGTTCGATGGTGACCAGCAGTTCCAGCAGGCTGGGGCCGTCGTACCACGGGGTACGGCTGCTGCGGTCCACCACGTTGTCGCCCACCAGGGCACTGACGGGGATGGTGCTGAGCTGCTCGACGCCCAGGTCCTTGCCCACCTCGACGATGTCCTCGGCGACGCGGGTGTAGTCCTCTTGGGAGTAGTCGACCAGGTCGAGCTTGTTGACCGCGACCACGACGTGCGGCACCCGCAGCAGGGCCGCGACCGCCAGGTGGCGTCGGGTCTGCTCGAGCACGCCGCGTCGGACGTCGACCAGCAGCACCAGCACGTCGGCCGTGGAGGCGCCGGTGACGGTGTTGCGGGTGTACTGCACGTGCCCGGGGCAGTCGGCCAGGATGAAGGTGCGCTCCGCGGTGGCGAAGTAGCGGTAGGCAACGTCGATGGTGATGCCCTGCTCCCGCTCGGCGCGCAGGCCGTCGGTGAGCAGCGCCAGGTCGGCGCCGGTCAGTCCGCGCTCCTGGCTGACGCGTTCCACGGCGTCCAGCTGGTCGGCAAGGATCGACTTCGAGTCGTAGAGCAGCCGGCCCACCAGGGTGGACTTGCCGTCGTCGACGCTGCCGGCCGTGGCCAGCCGCAACAGGGTCGCCTGCTCATCCACCGTTCCCCGAGCCTGTCGAGGGGCTCCATCTTCCGTTCCCCGAGCCTGTCGAGGGGGTCCCTCTTCCGTTCCCCGAGCCTGTCGAGGGGCCTCGACAAGCTCGGCCGCCGTACTCGCGTCGGCGCTCGTGTGTGGGGTTCCCATCAGAAATACCCTTCCTTCTTGCGGTCTTCCATGGCGGCTTCGGAGATGCGGTCGTCGGCGCGGGTGGCGCCGCGTTCGGTGAGGGTGGTGGCGGCCACCTCCACCACGACGTCGGAGACGTCGGTGGCGTCGGACTCGACGGCGCCGGTGCAGGACATGTCGCCCACCGTGCGGTAGCGCACCTGCTTGGTGACGACCTCCTCCCCCTCGCGGGGTTGGGAGACCGGGCCGACGGCCAGCCACATCCCGTCGCGACGGAAGACCTCACGCTCGTGCGCGTAGTAGAGCTCCGGGAGCTCGATCTGCTCGCGCTCGATGTAGCGCCACACGTCCAGCTCGGTCCAGTTGGACAGCGGGAAGACGCGCACGTGCTCACCGGGGCGGTGCCGGGCGTTGTACAGGTTCCACAGCTCGGGGCGCTGGTTGCGTGGGTCCCACTGCCCGAACTCGTCGCGCAGGCTGACGATTCGCTCCTTGGCGCGGGCCTTCTCCTCGTCGCGACGACCGCCGCCGTAGACCGCGTTGAAGCGGTTCTCGGCAATCCCGTCGAGCAGCGGCATGGTCTGCAGCGGGTTGCGGGTGCCGTCGGGCCGCTCGGTGAGCCGGCCGTCGTCGATGTAGTCCTGCACGCTCTTCACCACCAGGCGCAGGCCCAGTCGCTCGACGGTGCGGTCACGGAAGTCGATCACCTCACCGAAGTTGTGCCCGGTGTCGACGTGCATGACGGGGAACGGGATCGGGCCGGGCCAGAAGGCCTTGGAGGCCAGGTGCAGCATCACGACCGAGTCCTTGCCGCCGCTGAACAGCAGCACGGGACGCTCCAACTCGGCGGCGGTCTCGCGGAAGATGTGGATGGCCTCGCTCTCGAGGGCATCAAGATGGTTGAAGGTGCTCACAGGTGGATCCCGCATTCTGTCTTGGCGAGTCCGGCCCAGCGGCCGGCTCGGGGGTCTTCTCCGGGGGCGACGCGACGCGTGCACGGTGCGCAGCCGATCGACGGGTAGCCGTCGGCCAGCAGCGGATTGACGGGCACGCCGTGGGTGGTGGCGAAGTCCAGCACGTCGTCGAAGCTCCACGCCGCGATCGGGTTGAGCTTGACCATCTGGTGGGTGGCGTCCCACTCGACGAGCTGGGCATTGGCGCGCAGCGCATTGTCCTCACGGCGGATACCGGTCACCCAGGCCTCGTAGCCGCCCAGGGCGCGGGCCAGCGGTTCCACCTTGCGCAGCCCGCAGCAGCGGCCCGGATCGCGGTCGTGCAGCTTGGGGCCGTACTTCAGGTCCTGCTCCCCGACGGTGAGCTGCGGCAGCACCTCACGGATGGTGACCGGCCAGGTGCGCGCCAGCTCGTCGCGGGTGGCCAGGGTCTCCGGGAAGTGGTAGCCGGTCTCCAGGAAGAGCACGTCCACATTGGGGATGGTCTGGCTGACCAAGGCGGGAAGGATGGTGTCGGCGGCCATGGAGCAGGCAACCGCCAGGGCGTCGCCGAACTCCTCCGCGGCCCAGGCCAGCAGCTCCTCGGCCGGGGCGTCGACGAAGCGCCGCTGTCCCTCCACGACGGTCGCCAGCAGTTCCTCCGCGGTACGACGGGGTGAGGGGGTGCGTAGTTCGCGGGTGATGGTCCCCGCGTCGGGGGTTGTCAGGTGGGTGCTCACTTCAGTGCGTCCTCCTCGGCCCGGTGGGCCCATTCGGCGAAGGTCTCGTCGCCCTCGTGGTTGCTCAGGTAGCTGCGGGTGACTCGTTCCACGTAGTCGGGCAGCTCTGCGGCGGTGATCTTCAGTCCGCGCACGGTGCGGCCCAGGCCGGCCTCGTCGCGTTCCTGACTGGCCAGGCCACCACCCAGGTGCACCTGGAAGGCGAACTCGTCGCCGGCCAACTGGCCCTTCAACCCGATGTCGGCGATCTGGATCCGGGCGCAGGAATTGGGGCAGCCGTTGATGTTGAGGCTGATCGGTCGGGGCAGCTCGACGTCGTCCAGACGCTGCTCCAGCTCCCCGATGGTCTGCGCGGCCAGACCCTTGGTCTCGACGAAGGCGAGCTTGCAGTACTCGATGCCGGTGCAGGCCATGGTGGCGCGGCGAAAGGGGGACGGCTTGGCGGTCAGGCCGAGCTCCTCCATCCCGGCCACCAGGTCGTCGACCTTGTCGGGGTCGACGTCCAACACCAGCAGCTTCTGGTGCGGGGTGAAGCTGATCCGTCCGGACCCGGCGGCCTCGGCGAGGTCGGCGACCCCGTTGAGGATGGTGCCCGAGAGCCGGCCGACGGTGGGCGCGAAGCCGACGTAATTGCGACCGTCCTTCTGCTCGCCGACACCGACATGGTCGGCGTCACCGACGGCCTTGGCGGGGGCGGGACCGTCGGGCAGTTCGCGGTGGAGGTATTCGTCCTGCAAGACCTGGCGGAACTTCTCGGCCCCCCACTCGGCCAGCAGGAACTTCAGGCGGGCCTTGGTGCGCAGCTTGCGGTAGCCGTAGTCACGGAAGATCCCGCAGACCGCGGCCCACACCTCCACGGCATCGTCGGGGCTGACGAAGACGCCCAGCCGTTCGGCCAGCCGGGGTGAGGCGCTCAGTCCGCCGCCCACCCACAGGTCGTATCCGGCTCCCAGTTCGGGGTGTTCGACACCGACGAAGGAGATGTCGTTGATCTCGTGCACCACGTCCAGGCTGGGATGCCCGGTGATGGCGGTCTTGAACTTGCGCGGCAGGTTGGTGAACTGCGGGTCACCGATCCAGCGCTCGGCGATGGCCTTGGCGGTGGGCGTCGGGTCGATGATCTCGTCGGCCGCGATGCCCGCGACGGGGCTGGCGAGGAAGCCGCGAGGGGTGTCGCCGCACGCCTCGGTGGTGGACAGGCCCACCGACTCCAGGCGTCGCCAGATCTCGGGCACGTCCTCGATCGCGATCCAGTGGTACTGGACGTTCTGGCGGTCGGAGACGTCGGCGGTGTCGCGGGCGAAGTCGACGCCGATACCACCCAGCACCCGGACCTGGTCCAGGTTGAGCTGCTGGCCGTCGATGCGTACCCGCATCATGAAGTACTTGTCGGAGAGCTCGCCGGCATCCAGCTTGCTGGTGCTGCGGGCGTCGATGCCGGGCTTGCGCTGGGTGTAGATGCCCAGCCAACGGAAGCGGCCGTGCAGGTCGTCGTCGGGGACCGACTCGATGCCCTGCTTGGAGTACACGTCGATGATGCGCTGACGCACCTCGAGCGGATTGTGCTCCGCCTTGAACTCCTCGTTGTGGTTGAGCGGGGTCTTGCCTTCGACGGCCCACTGGCCCTTCGACTGGCCCTGGCGCGGAGGACGAACACGGCTCGGTGCCGGGGTCGGGGTGTGCTGGTTCACGATTTCTCACCTCGGTGTGGGTGGCACGCGACACACGAGGATGTGACCAGCTACAGGGGTGCTGTCAGATGGGGGTCCCGGGCGTCACGCGCCCGGACGATTGGCCCTGGAGGAGGGCATGGTTCAGACGCGGCTCAAGGCATCTGACACATGCAGCCGTTGATGCGCAGCAAGTCCACGTGACGACGCATCACGAGGTGGAGGGCTGCGGGGATCTGCATGCCGTGAAGTAGAGCACAACCGTGGACGGATTCCCAAACAGGTCTCACTTCGTGACATGAACGGAGCAGTCGCGCCAAGGCATGACGGCAGTCGTGGCCAGGCATGACAGGGGCCCCGGACGTCGACGTCCGGGGCCCTGTGGAGTGGTTGTTGGCTGGAGTCAGAGGCCGCGCTGCGCGGCGACCGAGCCGGTCTGGGCGGCATCGGCCAGATCGGCCTCGGGCTCGATGGCGGCACGCTGGGCGCGGGCCGGGACGACGGCCTTGCGCTCCTTCTCCTCATCCATGAGGCCGGCGATCCGCTGGTTGGTGAGCACGTCGTTCTTGCGACCCAGCCCGACGATGATCCCGGACACCACCAGGGCGATCAGCAGGGGCGCCCCGAACAGCAGCATGAGCATGAACATGTTCGACGGCGGCGTGAACTCGGGCCATCCCGGAAAGGTGGACTCCAGCAGGTGAAGGGAGGAGAGCGGGTTCATGCGGCAGATACTAGCCGAGCTGCCCAGATCTTGCTCACATACCGTCCCTCGGTATGCCGCCGCGCGGCACGTCGGGGGAAGGGGAAGGGCATGCCGCCGCGCGGCACGTCGGGTCATCACTGGGCAGGTCATCACCCGGCATGGGCCCGAGCAGGGTGCCCGGCTTGGTAGATTTCGAGCGTGACAGCCGCAGCCAGAACCCCAGACAGCCCGGCCCGCACCCTCCTCGACGCCGAGGAGATCGGACGGGCCCTCACCCGCATGGCGCACCAGGTGGTGGAACTCAATCGCGGTGCCGCAGGTCTGGTGCTGCTGGGCATCCCCACACGGGGCGTCCCGCTCTCGCGTCGGCTGGCCGAGGCGATCGAGCGGATCGAGGCGGTGGAGGTTCCGGTGGGTGACCTTGACGTCACCATGTACCGCGACGACCTGCGCGCCAACCCCACCCGCACGGTGGGCCGCAGCCACATCCCCGTCGACGTGGAGGGGCGCACCGTCGTGCTGGTGGACGACGTGCTCAACTCCGGGCGCACGGTGCTCGCCGCCCTCGACGCCCTCAAGGACATCGGTCGTCCCGCACGGGTGATGTTGGCGGTGCTGGTGGATCGCGGGCATCGTGAACTGCCGATCCAGGCCGACATCACCGGTCTGGCCACCGGGACTGCCAAGGACGAGCGGGTCACCGTCCGGCTGCGCGAGAACGACGGCAGCGACGTGGTGACCATCCAGCGGATCACTGCCACCCCTGAGGAGAAGCGATGAAGCACCTGCTGGCAGCCAGCGATCTCGACCGCGGCCAGGCCCTGTCCATCCTTGACCTGGCCGAACAGATGCAGGACATCCAGGGGCGTGAGGTGAAGAAGATCCCCGCCTTGCGGGGCCGCACCATCATCAACCTGTTCTTCGAGGATTCCACCCGCACCCGCACCTCCTTCGAGATCGCGGGCAAGTGGATGAGCGCCGACACCATCAATGTCTCCGCCAAGGGCTCCAGCGTCAGCAAGGGCGAGTCGATGAAGGACACGCTCCTCACCCTCGACTCGATGGGCGTCGACTGCCTGGTGATTCGTCATGCCGGGTCCGGCACGGTGCAGCAGGCCGCCAGCTGGGTGCGCGCCAGCGTGGTCAATGCCGGCGACGGGGCCCACGAACATCCCACCCAGGCCCTGCTGGACGCCTATTCGATGCGTCAGCACTGGCGTGGGCTCGACGGTGGAGAGGTCAACGACTTCGAGGGTCGCACCGTCGCCATCACCGGTGACCTGCTGCATTCCCGCGTGGTGCGCAGCAATGTCAGCCTGTTGACCACCCTGGGCGCCAAGGTCCTGCTGTGCGCTCCCCCGACGCTGATGCCCACCGGCGCAAGCGGCTGGCCGGTGGAGATCGTCGACAGCTTCGACGAGGCCCTCTGCCGCGCCGACATCGCCATGATGCTGCGCGTGCAACGCGAACGGATGAGCTCCGGTTTCTTCCCCAGCGAGCGCGAGTACATCGACGGATGGGGCCTGACCGCCACGCGCCTGCAGGGGCTGCGGCCCGGGGTCGCCATCATGCACCCGGGACCGATGAACCGCGGGTTGGAGATCTCCAGCGAGGCCGCCGACAGCATCGGCTCACTCGTGCTCAACCAGGTCTCGGCCGGCGTGGCCGTCCGGATGAGCGTGCTCTACCACCTCCTGGGCGGGTCCCAGGACGACACCACCCAGGAAGGCGAGAACGCATGATCGAGCAGGCACGCAACCTTGTGATCGCGGGCGCCCGGCTCGCCGACGGCACCACCACCGACCTCTTCGTCCACGACGGCCGTCTGGTGGACGAGGCACCGCAGGACGCCGAGCGGATCGACGCCGACGGCCTGTTGGCCCTGCCCGGCCTGGTCGACCTGCACACCCACCTGCGCGAACCGGGCCGCGAGGACGCCGAGACGGTGCGCACCGGCACCGAGGCCGCCGCGCGCGGTGGCTTCACCGCCGTCTTCGCGATGGCCAACACCCAGCCCGTCACCGACGACGCGGAGAAGGCCGAGTGGATCAAGCTGCTGGGCGAGCGCGACGGCTCCTGCTTCGTGCAGCCCATCGGCGCGGTCACCAAGAACCTGGCCGGCAAGGAATTGTCCGAGATGGGGCTGATGGCCAAGAGCTCGGCCCAGGTGCGGGTCTTCTCCGACGACGGCATGTGCGTCCAGGACCCCCTGCTGATGCGTCGCGCGCTGGAATGGGTGCGTCCCTTCGGCGGCGTCATCGCACAGCACTCCCAGGACACGTCGCTGGCCGGGCCGGGCGCCTGCTGCCACGAGAGCGAGTACAGCGGTCGGCTGGGCCTAGGCGGCTGGCCGGCCCAGGCCGAGAGCGTCATCATCGCCCGCGACGTGCAGCTGGCCGAGCTGACCGGTTCACGCCTGCACGTCTGCCACATCTCCACCGCCGAGGGCGTCGACGTGGTCCGGTGGGCCAAGAAGCGCGGCATCGACGTCACCGCCGAGGTCACCCCCCACCACCTGCTGTTGGGCACCCGGGAGCTGGAGGGCTACGACACCACCTTCAAGGTCAATCCCCCGCTGCGCACCGACGAGCACATCGAGGCCGTGCGCGAGGCGCTTGCCGACGGCACCATCGACGTGGTGGGCACCGACCACGCTCCCCACGCCCCGCAGGACAAGGACCACGCCTTCGTCGACGCCCGCCCCGGGATGCTCGGGCTGGAACAGGCCCTGTCCGTGGTGATGGAGACCATGGTGAACACCGGACGGATGGACTGGCCCACCGCCGTGGAGCGGATGAGCACCGCCCCGGCACGGATCGGCAACCTGGCCGGACGCCAGGGCGTCGCCCTGGCACCGGGAGCGCCCGCCAACATCGTGCTGGTGGACCCGTCGGCCCGCGCCGCGGTGGATCGGGAGGCGTCGCGTTCGCGCAGCCGCAACAATCCCTACCACGGCCGCGAGCTGCCCGATCCCGTCGTGATGACCTTCTGGGAGGGACGGCGCACCCACACGCGGTGACCCGTCGCTGTGGGTCACTCGCCCCAGTGTGAACCGCTGGCGGGCGAGGATGGCTGCATGGCGTTGTTCTTCATCGGCATCATGTCGCTGCTGGGCATGGTTGCGATCATCCTCAAGGTCGGTGGCTCGACGGGTCGCAAGCTGATCAGCAAACACGACGAGCTGTACCAGCTGCCCCTTGGGTCCCTGCCCGGCCCGCAGGGTGCGCCGGTGCGTCGCGTCACCCGCGCCGACATGTCCGCCCCGGTGGCGGTGCGCTTCGAACCACCCACGGGTGTGCTCCCCGAGCAGGTGGGAATGCTCACCCGCGGCGAGCCCCAGTCGTCGGACATCGCCGCGGCCATGATTGCCCTGGCGGTGGAGGGCTATGTGAGGATCACCCCCGTAGTGCGCACCACCCGGGTGCTGCGTCGCCGGCACAAGGACTGGGAACTGACCGCGCTCCGGCCGGTGGACGACAGCCTCAACCCGCTGCGTGCAGAACTGTTGCAGATGCTCTTCTCCGTCGGCCGCCCGACGCAGCTGTCGTGGCTGAAGACCTCCTTGTCAAGCAGAGCGTCGGACATGAAGCGGGATCTTGCCCGCTGGCCGCAGCACGAACTGTGGTTCCCGCACCTGCACGGGGGACGCGTGCCCCTGAGCAAGTGCCTGACCACCCCGGGCCTGCGCAGGCGCACCGCCCTGGGGGCAGCCCTGCGCTACCAGAATGCCGGCTTCAAGCACTTCCTGGAGACCGCCGACGGCAACCGGTTGCGCTTCGAGGAGGGCGCCGGATGGTTCAGTCGTTACCTGCCGTGGGCGGTGGCACTGGGCGTGACGCGGGAATGGGTGGCTGCCTTCCGTGAGGCGGCAGAGGGTCTGGATGGTTCCACCGGCGACGTCTGGGCAGCCGACCTGGCCTGGTACGGCGACATGGATGGCTTCGACTTCTCGGGCTTCGACAGTTTCGGTGATGCGCTCGACTCGCTGGAGGACGGGCTCAATGACCTCGCCAGTGACCTGTCCGACGCCGGCGGTGACGGTGGCGGCGATGGTGGTGACGGCGGTGGTGGTGACTAGCTGACCAGCTCGCCGCGAACCCGGACCTCGGCACTGCCACCCACCCAGATCTGGCAGCCGTCGTCCTCGATCCTGACCCGCCCGGCACGACGCACCTGGCTGCCCTGATGGGCCACGTAGTGGGCCGGGACCAGTCCGCGTTCGCGCAGCCACTGGGCGAAGGCGCCGTTCAGGGAGCCGGTCACCGGGTCCTCGAAGTGTTCGGTCAGGCCGCGCACCTCCAGCAGGTTCTCGCCCTCACCGGTCTCCAGACCAACCAGACCGATGTGGGCGCCTTCCCAGAGCCGGCCGGGACGCACGAAGCGCACCAGGTCCGCGTCGCGCAGCTGGAACAGTTGCCAGGCCGGCCCGTTGACGCCCCAGGCGTGGGCCAGCACGTCCTCGCGTCGCAGTCCGAGGGCCTCCACCAGCCGCTCCACGTCCTCCTCGTCGAGCTCGCCCGTGCGAGTGCGTGGTGGGGTGGCAAAGGACAGTTCCTGATCGCAGAGCCGCACCTGAACCAAGCCGGCACCGCATTCCTGGACGACCTGCCCGGCGGTGCGGGGCCGCCCGCCCAGCTCCAGCCAGGCACGCGCCGTGCCGAGCGTAGGGTGTCCCGCAAAGGGAAATTCGGTGGACGGGGTGAAGATCCGCACCCGATAGTCCGCCTCGTCGGTGGTCGGGGCGATCAGGAAGGTGGTCTCGGAAAGGTTGGTCCAGTGGGCGATGGCCCGCATCTGGTCCTCGCTCAGCTCGTCCGCGTCGGCGATCACCGCGACGGGATTGCCGGTGAAGGGCCCCGTGCTGAAGACGTCTACTTCCAGATAGCGATGTTGCATGCCGCGCATGCTAGTCACCGCGACTGCCGGGCCGAGCAACAGCTACTGTGTGGCGGAGGAACAGGAGGCCGAGTGAGCGTCGAAGAGACTGTCGGGCCGCCGCTGATCCCCGGCCTGCAGTACCGGGCCCTGTTGGGAAGCGGTGGGTTCGCCCACGTGTACCGCTATGAGCAGACCGCGCTGGGGCGCGACGTGGCGGTCAAGGTGATCCACGGTTTCGACGAGGCAGCCCGCCGACACTTCGCCTCCGAGGCCAGCCTGATGGCCCGGTTGTCGAGCCATCCGCACGTGGTGCCCGTCTACCAGGTGGGGCTCAGCGAGGACGACCGCCCCTACCTGGTGATGCAGTTGTGCCCACCCCCCAGCCTCTCGGGGCGACTCAAGGCCCACCCGTTGCCGGTCTCGGAGGTCCTGCAGATCGGCGTGCAGCTGGCCGGTGCGGTCGAGACGGCGCACCGGTTGGGCATCCTGCACCGCGACATCAAGCCGGCCAACATCCTGTTCTCCGAGTACGGCCGCCCACTGCTCTCCGATTTCGGCATCGCCCAGTCCTTGGAGGCCACCGCGCAACCGGTCCCGGCCTTCAGCCCGGCCTGGGCGCCACCGGAACAGGCCGTGGGGCAGGGCTTCGCACCCACCACCGACGTCTACTCGCTGTGCGCCACGCTGTGGGCCGCGCTCACCGGCAAGGCGCCGTTGGGCCCCTCCCGGCCCGAACTGACCGCGCAGGCCATCCGTCGCCCCGACGTGCCGGCGGCGCTGGAAGACCTGCTGCGCAGTGGTCTGGCCGAGGACGCCGGGCTGCGCCCCCGCTCCGCCCTGGACCTGGGGCGTGCCCTGCAACGTATCCAGGGCCAACTGGGACTGGCGGTGACCCCCATCGAGCTGTGGGCCGGCACCGACCAGCACACCGCCCCCGTCCAGCAGGAGGACGACCGCACCCATCTGGTGACGCTGGCCGAGCCCGAGACCCCCACCGCCCCGGCAGCACCCACGGCCGTGGCCGCCACCATCCCGGCCCCCACTCTGGCTGAGCCGAGCGCCGTGGAGCAGACCAGGACACCATCGGATCCACCGCCTGCGCACTACGTCACGCCCCCAACCGACCAGCGTCCCTCCTCGGCCCCATGGCGGGCGCATCCGGTGCAGCAGGCCGCCCGCAAGTCGAGCAGTGGACGTCGCACCCCGATCGTGCTGCTGCTGGCGCTGACGCTGCTGGCCTTGGTCGCCTTGGCCGTGGCCTTCCTGTTGCCGCGAGGGGGCCAGCAGGAGCCCGACCCGAGCCCGACGCCCGCGGTGAGCACCCAGCCCGCCAGCCCAGGCGCGCAGGGGACTCCGCAGACCCAACCGGACCCAGGCACCGAGCCGACGCCCGACACCGCCGAGACCACCAGGCCTGCCGAGGAGCCGTCCACCAGCCCGGAGCCGACCAGCGAGGTACCCCCCACCAGCGAGGAACCCCCCGCCAGCGAGGAACCCCCCGCCAGCGAGGGACCCCAGACCAGTGAGGAGCCGGGCAATCTTGGAGGAGAGTGGGGATCATGAGCCATCCCGACGCACTGGTCGTCGACTACATCGGTGAATTGACCACCGTCGAGCCGGGCACCGTGTGCACCATCGGACGCGCCGCCATGGTGGAGATCGACGACAACCCCCACCTGCACCGCGTCCTGCTCGAGCTCAGCCATCAGGACGGGCTGTGGTGGGTGGCCAATGTCGGAACGCGGCTGCCGGTGCAGTTGACCGACGTCGACGGGCTGAGCCGCTCCACCCTCTCCCCCGGTGCCCGCAGCGCCCTGGCCTGTCGTCATACCCTGGTGACCTTCCAGGCCGGTCCCACCAGCTACGAGCTGGAATTGCTGCTGCCCGGAGTGCCGGCTACCCGGGCCGGTGTGAGGCCCAGCACGGCGGCCGGAATGGAGACGATCGGCCCACCCACCTTCACCGACTCGCAGCGCCTGGCGATCCTGGCGCTGGCCGAACCCACCCTGCGACGTGGTGGCAGCGGCGTGGGCCACGTACCGTCCCTGGCGGAGGCGGCCGCCCGTCTTGGGTGGCCCCAGACCCGCTTCAATCGAAAGCTCGACAATGTCTGCGCCAAGCTGGAGGCGGCCGGCGTGGAGGGCCTGCGTGGCGGAGTCGGCAGATTGGCGAGCAACCGGCGCAGCACCCTGGTGCACCATGCGGTCAGCACCCTGCTGGTGACCGAGGCAGACCTTGCCTTGCTCGATGAGGAATCCCGAAACAATCAAAGCCGCTGAAATTGAAGCCCAGTTGAAGATCGGCGATGGGGACTTCTCCCCATCGACAGTTGGTCCCACCAGCAAGCAGCATGGATCACGCAAGCCAGCACCACCGGTGCTGACAGACCATGATCGAAAGGACTCGCCATGAGCCGCTCCGACCTGCTTCGTGCCAGCATCGCCTGCTTGGCCATCGTTCCCACCTTCACCGCCTGCTCGATGCTGCCCGGCAGCGAGAAGATCGTCGAGGCAGTTCCGGGCCAGAGCGCCGCCAGCCAGTCGGGCGACCAGGGCGACTCCCAGAACAACGACGGCGACAACAAGGACGGCGACAACAAGGACGATCGCAACGACAACTCGGACGACAGCGACCGCGACAACAGCGACGAGCCCTCGGACGATCGCCGCGACAGCAGCAGCCAGGGCTCCAGCTCCAACTCCGGTGGCAAGAGCACCCAGGTGCGCCAGCGTCTGAACGTGCCGGCCGGTTCGGGCATCCAGAACCTGGAGCTGGTCGAGATCCAGGGTGGGCCCACCTCCACCGGCAGCTACGGTCGCATCACCGCGGTCTTCAAGGCCACCACCGACCGTCCGATGTCGCTCAACCTGCGCATCCGCCTGTTCGACGCCTCCGGCAAGGAGATCGCCGAGAACACCGGCCTGACCTCGGTCTACACCGTCGGCTCGCATGACCTGGTCACCAGCAACCTGATCAAACTGCCCAAGGGCGCCCAGCCCAAGACCTTCAAGGCCAGCCTGATCGACAAGACCGACCTGACCAATGGCTTCGAGATCAGCAAGATCTCGCGCCCGCAGGTGGACGAGTCCAGCAAGAGCCGTGGCGTGCAGGTGCTCACCGGCACCGCCACCACCAACGGCCCCGTCAAGGGCAGCGTCACCGCCAACGGCGCCTGCGTCACCTCCGACGGCAAGATCTACCACGGCTCGGACGGCCTCAACGACAACCCGAACCAGGGTGACTCCGTCGACTACGAGATCCCGATGTACGACGCGAAGGGCGTCGACCTGTCGGACGCCACCTGCTACGTGTCCGCCTGACCACACGCCCGGGGGCACCTCGGGTGAGGAGTCACCCGATGCTCATCGTCTGGTCCTGATCACTGGGCCCCGGTCTCCCATCACGGGAGGCCGGGGCCCGGTCGTGCCAGGAGGCAGCTGCGCTCAGACCGGCCAGGTCTCCCGTCGCCAGGCGGCGTCCCAGAACATCCACTCATAGCGCGAGGCGATCAGGAAGGCCTCCAGCATCTGTTGCCGCAGGGCCTGCGTGCCCTCACCGGCCAATCGGTCCACGATCGCGATCGCCTGCTGGGTGGACTGGGCGAAGGCCTCGTCGGAGTACATGCCGATCCAGTCGCCGTAGGGATGGCGGGCCAGCTCGCCCGCGCTGCGCAGCAGGTGTTCGCCCACCACCTGGTAGATCCAGAAGCAGGGCAGCACGGCACTCGCGCCCACCTCGTAGGGGGCCGTCGCCGCTTGTCCCAGCACGAAGCTGGTGTAGCCGCGGCAGGTGGGTGACATCTTCGAGTCCGAGTCGTCGACCACGACATGGCCGGCGTGGAGCTCACGCTCGGCCAGGATCGCGCCGTGCACCCCCTGGGCCCAGAAGGCCACTTCCTCGGGGCGACTCGCCTTGGCGGCCAGCAGCCCCATGGAGCGGCCGTAGGCTCCCAGGTAGAGCGCGTCCTGCTCCATGTACCCCAGGAAGACCTCCCGCGGCAGGCTGCCATCGCCCAGGCCCACGACGAAGGGGTGCTCATGGATCGCCGCCACGATGGGTTCGGCCGCGGCCCACAGTTCCTTGCTGAAATTCATCTCAGTCCTCCCACTGGTTCCAGAAGTGATGCACCGGGCCGTGTCCCTGGCCCACCGCCAATGCGTCGGCGTGTTCCAGTGCCCGGGTCAGCCATTGCTTGGCCTGTTCGCAGGCCAGCGCCCACGAGCCACGCTGCGACCGCAGGCAGGCGATCGCCGACGAGAGCGTGCAGCCCGTGCCGTGCGTGTTGCGGGTGTCGACCCGATTGGCCGAGAACTCCTGCAGGCCCTCGGCGTCTTGGTAGAGATCCACGGCGGTGGGACCCTCCAGGTGGCCGGCCTTGACCAGGACCCGTTGGGCACCCAGCTCGAGCAGGGCCTGGGCCTGCTCCCGCATCCCGTCCTGGTCAATGGCCTCGTCGACGCCCAGCAGCACCGCGGCCTCCGGCAGGTTGGGGGTGATCAGGCTGGCCCGGCTGATGATCCCTCGCACTGCGGCCTCGGCGTCGGGATCCAGCAGCCGGTCACCCGAGGTGGCCACCATGACGGGATCGAGCACCACGTGCTCACCGCCGCGAGCGCGGTAGTCGTCGATGATCCCCGCGACGGTCTCGGTGATCTGGGTGGAGCCGAGCATGCCGATCTTGATGGCGTCGGGCAGGATGTCGTCGGCCAGCGTGTCCCACTGGGCGCGCACGAAGGACGGGTCGACGGGGCTGACGCCCGTCACCCCCTGGGTGGACTGGGCGGTGAGGGCGGTGACGATGCCCATGCCATAGCCACCCAGCGCGCTGAAGGTCTTGACGTCGGCAAGCAGGCCGGCCCCGCCGCTGGGGTCGACTCCGGCAATGCTGAGCACGGTGGTGGTCATCGCTTCTCCTGTTCGGGTTGGGCGGCACGGCGGTGTGCCTCCAGTAGTGCGCGGGTGGCGGCGCGGGGATCGGGGGTGCCGCAGATGGCGCTGACCACCGCCATTCCCGCGCCCGCGGTGGCCACCTGGGCGGCGGTCTCGGGGCCGACACCGCCGATCGCGACGCAGGGCCACGGGCTGGCGGCACAGATGCGTGCCAGCAGCTCCGGGCCGCCGGGGGCAGCGGCGTCGAGCTTGGTCTGCTGGCCCCAGACGGGCCCCACTCCCAGGTGGTCGATGGTGCCGTCGGGCAGCGCCATGGCCGTGGCCACATGGTCCAGCGTCTGCACGGAAAGACCGAGGATCGCCTTGCTCCCCAGCAGCTGCCGGGCGACGAGCGGGTCCGCATCATCCTGGCCGATGTGCGCACCGTCGGCTCCGCTGGCGCAGACCAGGTGCACACGATCGTTCAGCACCACCGGCACGCGCCCCGCGACGGTGTCCACGACTCGGCGCGCCAGGGCCAGGAAGGTCTCGTCGTCGGCGTGGGGGTCTCGCACCTGGACGAAGGTCACTCCCCCGTCGATGGCCGCGTCGACGGTGGCGACCACCTCGTCGATGCCGCCGCACAGGCGGGTGTCGGTGACCAAGTAGCAGGTCAAGGTCTCGGCGGGGGTCCTGGTCGATCTTGTCATGACAGCTCCACCGCGCCGGCGAGTTCCTCTGGCGTGATGGCGGCCAACTCGTCGATGAGGGCGACCGCGAAGGTTCCCGGCCCCGCCGATCCCACCACGGCGCGGTCCGCGGCCACGGTCATCAGTGCGGTGGCGGCGGTGGCGGCGGCCAAGGGCTCGGTGACCGCGGCGAAGCCCGCCATCAGCGCCCCGAGGGCGCATCCCACGCCGGTGACCCGGGTCATCACCGGGTGACCGTTGTGCACCCGCACCGTCTGCCGTCCATCGGTGATGTGGTCCACGGCACCCGAGACGGCCACCACGCAGCCGTGGCGTTGGGCCAATTCGCGGGCGGTGTCCAGCACCTCCTCGGGTGCCGAGGTCGAGTCGACTCCCCGGCCGCCGCTGCCGCCGGCGAGGCCGTGGATCTCCGAGGCATTGCCCCGAATGATGGTCGGGCCGTACTGCAGCACCTCGCGCGCCACCCCGGTTCGGGCCGGCAGCACCCCCACCGCCACCGGGTCGAGCACCCACGGGGTGCCCGACTGGTGGGCACCACGGGCTGCGGCGACCATCGCCCGAATGGTGTCCGGATAGGGGGTTCCGGTGTTGACCAGAAGGCCCTGCGCGACGCTCGCGAAGACCCCCGATTCGTCGGGGTGGTCGACCATCGCGGGGGCGGCACCGCTGGCGAGCAGCACATTGGCGGTCCATTGGGCCACGACGATGTTGGTGATGCAGCCCACCAGGGGGCCTGTCTGGCGCAGTGCTGCCAGCGCGGCCCCCACCTCGGTGGTCTCCACAGGCGTGCGGCCATGGTCGTTCGACATGAGACGTCCCTTCGCTAGTTCGAACTAGAGCAGGTTCAACGGGTCTTCTCTCAGCTGCCACAGCGCAGCACCCCGCGTCCTTTCGGATCACCCTAGCGTGCTGACGGCCCGCCGTTCGCTGGGGGTGGAATGGCTGCCTCCCTTCGGGTGTCGTCATCCGGCCGGCTGGCACCTAGGGTCGAAAGCAGTGGAACCACCACCGTGGATTCGAACTGTGGAAAGGAACACGATGACCCAAGACCAGCTGCACTTTGCCAATCCGGTCACACGCTACGAGGATCTGCAGATCCCCGAGCAGCGCCAGCCCGAGCCCGGCCTGGACGCAGACCTGATGCCGAAGCCCGATCGTGGCGAGAAGACCTATCGGGGCACGGGCCGTCTGGAGGGCCGCAAGGCGCTGGTGACCGGGGGCGACTCCGGCATCGGTGCCGCCGTGGCGATCGCCTTCGCTCGTGAGGGGGCCGATGTCGCGCTGGGCTACCTGCCGGCGGAGGAAGAGGACGCCGCCAAGATCGCCGAGCTGATCGAGGCCGAGGGGCGAAAGGCAGTCCGGCTCCCGGCCGACCTGTCCACCTCCGAGGCTGCCCGGAAGCTCGTCAACGACGCGGCCGAGGCGCTGGGTGGCCTGGACATCTTGGTGAACAATGCCGGCCACCAGAAGTCGACCGCCTCCTTCGAGGAGATGACCGACGAGCAGCTGCGCGAGACCTTCGACACGAACATCCTGGCCATGTTCTGGACCAGCCAGGAGGCCCTGAAGCACCTGCCCGAAGGCGCCACCATCATCAACTCGACCTCGGTGCAGGCCTACCAGCCCAGCGAGGACAAGATCGACTACGCCTCCACCAAGGCCGCGATCAACAACTTCAGCAAGGGCCTGGCCCAGTACCTGGCCCCCAAGGGGATCCGCGTGAACGCCGTCGCGCCGGGCCCGATCTGGACCCCCTTGCAGGTGCAGGGTGGCCAGCAGACCGAGGACCTGCCCGACTTCGGCAAGCAGACCGCGCTGGGCCGCGCCGGCCATCCGGTGGAGTTGGCCTCGGCCTATGTGTTCCTCGCCTCCCCCGAGTCGAGCTATGTGGTGGGCGAGACGATCAACGTCAACGGTGGCATGCCGACGCCCTGACGTCGCACCCTGGGTGCCCGGTCCCTTCCTTGCAGATCCTGATCAGGCAAGGAATGGACCGGGCATTCTGCTGGTTGTAGCCTTTGCGGGCATCCAAGGAGCAGTCACGATGGAAGGAGCACCATGACCTTGTTCTGGCAGCGACTGACCATCGACCACGGCAGGCGCAAGACCACCGGTTGTCGTGACGAGAGCATCTCGTCCACCACAACCCTCGAAAGGTCTCGTCTTGTCCACTCCATCAGCGGCTGAAGCGCATTCCGCTCGCCGCAGCATCCCCTTCTGGGCCAAGGTCTTCATCGGCCTGGCCGTCGGCATCGTGCTGGGCTACATCGCCCGCAGCTTCGAGCTCGCCTGGCTCACCGAAGTCCTCGTCACCGTCGGCAGCATCTTCGTCAGCCTGCTCAAGGTGGTCGTCGTGCCACTGGTGCTGTTCGCACTGGTGGTCTCCATCAGCAACCTGCGCCAGGTCCACAATGCCGCCAAGCTGGCCATCAACACCCTGGTCTGGTTCGGCATCACGGCCGCGCTCAGCGTCGCCCTCGCCCTGATGATCGGTCTGCTCACCAACCCCGGTGCCTCGGCCACCATCGACACCTCCACCGCCCACGCGGTCAGCACCCAGGGTGGTTGGCTCGACTTCCTGAAGTCCCTGGTGCCCAACAACATCCTCGGCCTGCAGGTGGATTCCTCGCTGGAGGGCGAAGGGGCCGATGTCTCGGTCACCAGCGCCCTGAGCTTCAACGTGCTGCAGGTGGTGGTGATCGGCATTGCCCTGGGCGCCGCGGCACTTGCCGTCGGTGAACAGACCGCCAAGCCCTTCATCGACTTCGCCACCGCGGGCCTGGAGATCTTCCAGAAGCTCACCTGGTGGATCATCCTGCTGGCCCCGATCGGCTCGGCCGGCCTGATCGGCAAGGCCGTGGCCCAGTACGGCTGGGACCTGGTGCAGCCGCTGGGCATCTTCGCCTTCGACGTCTACCTGGGCTGCGCCCTGGTGATGTTCGTGATGTACCCGGCGTTGCTCGCCCTGCACGGGTTGAGCCCGGTGCGCTGGTTCAAGGGTGCCGGCCAGGCCATCCAGCTGGCCTTCGTCTCGCGTTCGTCGGTGGGCACCCTGCCGGTGACCCAGCAGAATGTCATCGACCGGCTTGGTGTTCCGCGTGAATACGCATCCTTCGCCGTGCCGATCGGCGCCACCACCAAGATGGACGGCTGCGCCTCGATCTACCCGGCCCTGGCGGCCATCACGGTGGCCCAGCTCTTCGGCATCGAGCTGGGGATCGGTGACTACCTGCTGATCGCCTTCGTCTCGGTGGTCGGTTCGGCCGCCACCGCGGGCCTGACCGGCGCGATCGTGATGCTCACCCTGACCCTGTCCACGCTGGGCCTGCCGCTGGAGGGCGTGGGTCTGCTGCTGGCCATCGACCCGATCCTCGACATGGCGCGCACCGCCACCAATGTGGCCGGTCAGACCGCGATCCCGGCGATCGTCGCCAAGCGTCACGGCATCCTCGACCAGGAGGTCTACGACGGCCGCTGGCGTGACCAGTCCCGGCGTCGGGAAGAGTCCCCGCAGCTGCAGACGGTCTGACCCGATCCAGCACAAACCAGTCACCACGACGAAGGGCGCGCGGAGCCAGTGCTCCGGGCGCCCTTCATCCGTTCAGGTCAGCCGAGGTTCGGCTCAGATGTCGCGACGGCCGTCGTTGTCGAGGTCGCGATCCAGCTTCGGGTCGCGCAGCTTGTCGCCCTGACGGTCGGCGTCACGCACGGTGTCGTTGGCGCGAACATTGGTGGTGCGCACCGGCTCGTGGCGGGTGTCGACGTGGGCAGGACGCACGGTGGTGTGCTGCTCGGGCTTCTTCTTCAGTCCGGCAAGACCGGCCAGACCCGCGAGGCCCAGCAGGCCCCACAGCGCCACCGGATTCATCCTCAGCGAACGCCACACCTCAACCCCACAAGGGATTACACCCCTAGGGGCGCACCCTTTCGGAGGTACTCCCCAAGGCGCGAGATACCCTTCGCCAACCTGCCAACAGGCGCGACCCACACCGACTCGCCCCCCTTGGACGATGAATTGATTCAGCGCCGGACGCGCACCTTCCCCGCGAAGACCGGCCACCCCTGCGCCTCGGCATCGGCTGGCAACCAGGCTTTCGGGAGGGGTGGAGGGCGTCGTCCCGCAAACTGAACCCTGCTTGAAGAAGAGTCGATGGGGAGTTCTCCCCATCGACAGTTGGACTGCTGCCCAAGCACGATGGGGGTGCAAGCAAGAACCACGTCAAGGTGCCCTCGGGTCACCCCATCGAAAGGATTCCCTTGAGCCTCTCCACTGCGCGCCGCGCCAGCATTGCAGCCCTCGCCCTCCTGCCGGCCTTCTCAGCCTGCTCGATGATCTCGCCGAAGGAGGACACCGCGGTCCCCCAGAGCGAACCGAGCGTGTCTGCCGAGAAGGACGACAGCGACAAGGGTGGCTCGAACGCGAACGAGTCGAACAACAACAACTCGGACGACGATTCGTCCACCGGTTCCGACGACTCGGACTCCGACGACAGGGACTCGGACAGCAACGACAGGGATTCCAACGACTCGGACTCCGACAACCGGGACTCCAATAACAACGACTCGGATTCCAACGACACGGATTCCAACGACCGGGACTCCGACAACAACGACAGGGACTCCGACGACTCGGGCTTCGAGGACTCCGGGTCGAACGACACCGACGACCAGGAGTCCAACCGCGGCAGTTCGGACGAGACGGACGACTCCTCCTCGAACGACGACTCCGACTCCTCGGGGGACGACTCCGACTCGTCCTCGAAGTCCGGCTCCGAGACCTCCGGAAAGGGCGATGAGATCTCCGTCCCCGCCGGATCGGGCATCTCCAAGCTGAAGGTGGTGGACCTGCAGGGTGCCCCCGCTCCTGGCGGCAAGCACGCCCAGGTCGTCGGTGTCTACCGGGTCACCACCGATCGTCCGATGATGCTCAACCTGCGGGTCAGCCTCTATGACGCCAATGGCAAGATGATCGCCTCGAAGACCGGGCTCAACTCCTCGTACACCACCGGTGAGCATGACCTGGTGACCAGCAACCTGGTGACTCTGCCCGCTGGCGCCAAGCCGAAGACCTTCAAGGTCTCCCTGGTGGACAAGACCGACATGAAGAACGGCTTCAGCATCACCAAGATGGGCAAGCCCCAGGTGGAGGACTACAAGCAGAACAAGAACGTCCAGGCCCTGCGCGGAACGGCCACCTCGACCTCGGCGGTCAAGGGCAGCGTGAACATCAAGGCGGCCTGCATCAAGGGCGGCAAGATCTACTACGGCACCGACAGCCTCAGCAACAACGCCCGTGAGGGTGGCAAGGTCGCCTACGAGATCCCGATCTACGACGCGCGCGGCGTCGACCTGTCCAACGCCGACTGCTACGTCTCGGCCTGACCGCTGGACGTCAGTCCCGGGAATCGGCACGAAAGACGGGGTGCCCGGAGCCACACGGCTCCGGGCACCCCGTCTGCGTGAACTCAGCGCTGGACGCGCGCATTCCCCTCGAAGATCGACCACACCTGCGCCTCGTCGGCCGGTGCGGCATTGTCGGTGATGGAGGTTGCCGCCATCGCGCCGGTCGCCCAGCCGAACTGCGAGCACTTCTCCACATTCCAACCCTTGAGCACGCCGTAGAGGACGCCGCCGATGGAGCCGTCGCCGCCACCGATGCGGTCGATGACGTCGATGTCGCGCAGTTCCTGCACGGTGAACTCGCCCTCGGGCTTCTCGGCGCAGCTCCACAGCACCATGCCCCACTCGTGGTGGTTGGCGCTGATGACCTCACGCAGCGAGGTGCCGATCATCTGGGCATTGGGGTAGGTCTCCTTGATGCGCACGATCATCTGCTTGAAGCCGTCGATCTTGGCGTTGATGTCCTCGCCGCCCGCCTCGGGCCCCTGGATGCCCAGGCACAGCTGGAAGTCCTCCTCGTTGCCGTAGAGGATGTCGCACTGCTCGGCGATCGCGTGGAAGGCCGCGGACAGCTCCTCCTCGCGTCCCTTCCAGAAGGAGGCGCGGTAGTTCATGTCCATGCTGACCAAGGTGCCGTACTCCTTGGCCTTCTTGGCCAACTCGACGCAGAAGGCGCTGGTCTTGGGGCTGATCGAGGCGACCAGGCCAGACATGTGCAGGATCTTGACGCCCTCCTGCCCGAAGAGACGGTCCAGGTCGAAGTCGTCGATGCTCAGCTCGCGACCCACCTCGCCGGCACGGTCATTCCACACGCGCGGCGCGCGGCCGCCAAAACCGGAATCGGCGATGTTGAACTGGTGGCGGTGGCCCCAGGCGTCGCCCTGCGGCACCTCGGGACCCTCGAAGGCCATGCCGCGGGCACGCAGCTGGGCCTTGATGAAGGCGCTGATCGGGGAACCCTCGACGAAGGCGGTCAGCACCTTGGCCGGCTCCCCCAGGTGGGAGGCGATGGAGGCGACATTCGCCTCGGCCGAGGTGGCCTGCATGATGTAGCGGTCAGACACGTGCACGGCCTGCCGGTTCTCGGGGGTGATGCGCACGCCCATGGACGTGGGAACCACGATGGACCACTGGGCGTCCTCGCGAAGCTTCAACAACTGTCTCTCCTTTGTTGGTACGGGGTGGTGTCGGGTACGGATCAGGCCTGCAGCTCGCCCAACTGGGCCAGCACGGTCTTGGCGATGCGGTCGTCGTCGATGCCCAGGTAGGCGAGCACCTTGCGCACCGAGTCCTGCTCGTCGCCCTGGACCAGGGCGGTCATCTCGTCGGCGCGCGCATCGTTGACGGGGGCGCCGACGCCCCGCAGGTGCAGCACCCAGGCAGCCACCGCGCGGGTGGCACCCTCGGCCACACCGCCCTTGGCGAGTTCCGCCTTGATGGTGGGCACGTGGCGGATCAGCACCTTCTGCGAGCCATCGCCGGCGATCTGGGCCAGCAGATGCTTGATGCGCGGGTTGCGGTAGCGCGAGAGCAGGGCCTCGCGGTAGTCGGCCAGCTCCTGGGCGGGCAGCTCCAGGTGTTTGACGGCGTCGTCCCAGAACTGGTTGACCCAGCCCAGCACGAGCTCGTCGGTGATCGCGTCGTAGACGGTCTCGTGCCCGCGGATCGATCCGGCATAGGCCATCAGCGAGTGGGAACCGTTGAGCAGGGTCAACTTGCGTGCCTCGTGGGGCACGACGTCGTCGACGAAGCGGGCGCCCTTGGTCTCCCAGGCGGGGCGACCGGCCTTGAACTCACCAGCCAGCACCCACTCGGCGAAGGGCTCGGTGACCACCAGGGCCGGGTCGGTGATGCCGGTGGCGGCCTCGACGCGCTCGCGGTCCTCGTCGGTGGTGCGCGGGGTGATGCGGTCAACCATGGTGGTCACCACGCCGACGTGCTGCTCGACCCACTCGGCCAGCGACGGGTCCACCTGCTGTGCGGCCTGGGTGATGACGTGCTTCACCATCGGGCCGTTCTCGGGGATGTTGTCGCAGGGGCAGAAGGTGATGTCCGCTCCCCCGGCGGCGCGACGGGCCAGCAGGCCGGCGACGAACTTGGCCGGCGCGGTGGTCACGGCCGCCGCCGGATCGGCCTTCAGCGCGGCCAGGTCTGCCACCAGCTGCTGGTTGGACAGGTCCAAGTCGCCGTCCTTGTTGCGCAGGTAGCCGGCCTCGGTGATGGTCGAGGTGACGATCACCATCTCGGGATCGGCGAAGTAGCCGCGCCAGGCAGCCAGGTCGTCCGCGGCGTGCACCTCGCTGAGGCAGCTGATCACCTCCACCTGGTCACCCTCGGGGTCGGCGACGCACAGCTGGTAGAGCCCCTCGGAGGGCGCCAGGGTCTCGGCGATGGCGGGGGAACGGCCGGTGAAGGCCGCGATGCCCCACTGGTCGGCGTCGGTGGCGTGTTCGGTGTACCAGGCCTGGTGGGCGCGGGTGAAGTTCCCGATGCCCAGATGGACCATGCGCACCGGTGCCTTGGCGCGGCCGTGCTCGTTTCGGTTCAAAGTGGTCACAGCTTGAACACCTTCTTCGGATTGTTGCTGACAAGGTTGATGGCGGTCTCGACGGCTTCGTCCTCGTCCAGACGGTGCTGCACCACGAGGCTGGCCAGGTGGGCGGCGTCCAGGCGACGCGACATGTCGTGACGGGCCGGGATGGAGCAGAAGGCGCGGGTGTCGTCGATCATTCCCGAGACCCGGGTGAAGCCGGCCATCTCGGTGATCGACTGCTTGAAGCGCATGATCGACTCCGGGGCGTCGATGAACCACCACGGCACACCGATGTAAAGGCTGCGGTACCAACCGGCCAGCGGCGCGATCTCACGGCTGAAGTTGTCCTCGTCCAGGGTGAACAGCACCAGGTTGAGGTTGGGGTGGTTGCCGAAGGCATTGAGCACCGGCTCCATGGCGCGGGTGACCTCGAGCCGCACGGGAATGTCATTGCCGACGTCGGCGCCGTACTGCTCGGTGGCGGCGTGGTCGTGGCCTCGGGCGACGGCCGGGTGCAGGGTCAGGGTGAGGCCGTCCTCGGTGGCCATCCGCACCTGGTCGGTGAGCAGGTGGCGACGCAGCTGGTCGCACTGCTCGGGGCTGGCCTCGTTCTTGCGGGCCAGCTCGAAGAGCTTGGTGGCCTCCACCGGGTCCGGCGTGACGGTGCCCAGGTCGGCGTGGGAGTGGTCGGTGGAGACGGCGCCGTTCTCCTTGAAGAAGGCACGGCGGTTCTCCATGGCCGCGGTGTAGTCGGCCAAGGTGGCGATCTCCATGCCGGCGGCCTCACCGAGCTGGCTGACCAGGTCATTCCAGTCCCTGCGTCCGGGCTCCAGGTACTTGTCCGGCCGGAAGGTGGGCACGACGCGTCGGGTGAAGGACTCATCCGCGGCGATCTTCTGGTGGTGGTGCAGGTCGTCGCAGGGATCGTCGGTGGTGGCGATGAAGCTGATGTCGAAGGAGTCCATCAGGGCCCGCGGCTTCATCTCGGGGGTGGCCAGCTTGGCATTGATGGCGTCGTAGATCTCGTCGGCGGTCTCGGCGCTGGGGCGCTTGTCGATGCCGAAGATGCCCACCAGCTGGTCCTGCATCCAGTAACGCATCGCCGTGCCGTTGTAGTCACTCCAGTGCTCGCAGAAGGTGCGCCATGCGGTGCGCTTCTGCTCGGCGCTCATCTCGGTGCCCACCGGCACGCCCAGGGTGGACAGCTCGACGCCATTGGCGTGCATGATCCGGTTGACGTAGTGATCGGGGGTGATGAGCAGCTCGGTGGCATCGCCGAAGGGGACGTCGTCGGCGATCCACGCCGGGGGCACGTGGCCGTGCGGCGAGAGGATGGGCAGGTCCTTGACCTCGTCGTAGATGCGACGAGTCACGTCACGCGTGGTGGGATCTGCGGGGAAAAGTCGGTCTGGATGGAGCGTCATTGCCTGTGCCATGTGGCCATGCTCGCCCGCGCCACTGCCACATTCCACCGGTTGCCACGTGTTGTCCATCATCAGGGCCTGTCACGAGCGCTTTGCCAGAAGCAAAGCCGAGCAACTGCTTGCCCCGCCGCTGCAACGGCGCTTCACTGGGCGCATGAGCACCCACAGCACCGATTCCCTCACCGTCGAGACCATCGGCGGAGCCCACGGCCAGGTCTCCGAAGCCGACTTCGCCACCTTCGTCGAGCGCAACCTGGCCCGCGCAGACCTGGACGGCAAGAAGGTCGTGCTGGTGGTGCCGGACGGGACCCGTTCCATGCCGCTGCCCATGGTGCTCAAGGCCGTCCACTCCCAGCTCGCCCCGCGGGTGGCCGAGCTGACCGCCGTCATCGCCCTGGGCACCCACTCCTACATGGAGCCCGACGAGATCGACGCCTGGTTCGGCGTCGGCGGCGAGGGACAGCCCGCCACTCTCGAAGAGGCCTACCCCGGCATGCGCGTGGTCAACCATGAGTGGGAGGACCCCGACAAGATCGTCAAGGTGGGCACGCTCTCGGCCGAGACCATCAAGGAGCTCAGCCAGGGGGCCCAGGAGGTGGCCGTCGACGTCGAGATCAACCGCTACGTCGTCGAGGCCGACGTCAACATCGTCATCGGCCCGGTCTTCCCGCACGAGGTGGTCGGCATCTCCGGCGGCAACAAGTACTTCATTCCCGGCTGCGCCACCCACGACGCCATCGACCTGTCGCACTGGGTAGGCGCCCTGCTCGGTGTGGAGAAGGTGATCGGCACCACGGGCATCACCCCGATGCGGGCCATCATCAATGCCGGTACCGACCTGATCCCCAACCAGAAGCTGGCCCTGTGCCTGGTGGTGCAGTCCGGCTCAGGCGAGCTGGAGGCCGCGGCCTTCGGCACCAGCGAGGATGCCTGGGCAGCGATGGCCGAGGTGGCCGCCGAGAGCCACATCGTCTGGCTCGACGAGCCGCTGCAGAAGGTGATCGCGTGCATGCCGGAGCGCTACGACGACATCTGGACCGCCGCCAAGGGCTGCTACAAGGCGCAGCCCGCCATGGCCGACGGTGGCGAGGTGGTCATCTACGCACCTCACGTCACGGAGGTCTCCGAGGTGCACAAGGAGATCTACGACATCGGCTATCACTGCATCGAGTACTTCACCAAGCAGTGGGACAAGTTCTCCGACGTCCCCAAGGGTGTGCTCGCCCACTCCACCCATGTGCGTGGTGCCGGAACCTTCGACGAGGCCACCGGCACCGAGCACAACCGCATCAAGGTGACGCTGGCCACCCAGATCCCGCCGGAGACCTGCGCGCAGGTCAACCTGGGCTACCTGGACCCGGCCAGCATCGATCTGGATGCCGAGGCGAAGGTGCCCGGCACGATGGTGGTGCCCAATGCCGGCGAGATCTTGTTCAAGTTGATCTCGCAGCGCTGAGGCCGTCGACGGGGCCGGTGGACTCGCGCACCACGAGTTCCATCGGCATCACGGACAGGTCGGGCGTCAGCTGCTGGTGGTTCTTGATCATGCTCAGCACCGTGCGCACGCCGTGTTCGCCCAGTTGACGCAGGGGGGATGCCACCGTCGTGATGGCCGGCGTCACCAGGTCTGAGGCGAAGGTGTTGTCGAAGCCCACTACGGACATGTCCTCTGGCACGCTCAGGCCGCGACGCTGCAGGCCGCGCAGCACCCCGATGGCCACCAGGTCGTTGTAGCAGACCACGGCGGTCTCTCGATGCCCGCCCACCAACCGTGAAGCCGCCAGTCCGCCACGCACCGTCGGATCGACCGGGCCGTAGCGGAAGTCCTCCATGCCCAGTTCCGAGCAGCCCTCGCGGAAGGCTCGCCAGCGCATCCCGTCGACCCAGGCCGCCTCCGGGCCGGCCACATAGGCCACGCGGCGGTGCCCGAGTTCGCCCAGGTGCTCCAGGGCCCGGCGCATACCACGACCGTTGTCACTGGACAGGCAGGGCAGCCCCGTCACCTGCCGGTTGAGCACCACCGTGGGCACCTTCTTGGAGACCCCCCGCAGTGCGGTGTCCGACAGGCGTGAGGCGACGATCACCAGCCCGTCGAGCACAGGCAGGCTACGGTCGAGCAGGGTGCGCTCACGCTCGGTGGACTCCTGGCTGTCGGTCAGCACGATGGAAAATCCCGCGGCACTGGCTGCCACCTCTGCCCCACGGATGATGTTGAAGTAGAAGGGATTGGTGACGTCGCCGATCAGCAGGCCGATCATTTGGGTGCGTGCCGGGCGTTCGGCCCGGAAAACCGCCTCCGTCCGGTATCCCAGTTCCGCGGCGATCCGATGGATCTTGGCGGCCGTCTGGTCACTCACCCGGCCAGGCCGTGAGAAGGCACGCGAGACCGTGGACGGGCTCACCCCTGCTGCTTCGGCCACCTGGTAGATCGTCGCCGGTTTCTTGGGCGTCTCATCGTCCCGGTCCAGTGCCATACGATTCACTGTAGTAACACCCCTCCGCTGGCGGCAACAGACGACAACAACGCCCCCCAGCCGCCGAAGATCGTTGTGCGCAGTCAAGCCGACAACTGCAACTTGTGGCAAGCTCTCCCGCCCGGCAAGGGTCTTTGCTGGACTGGGCTTCGTCAGCACAGCAAGCACCAACCGCTGCCGGGCACCGATGCCCCCGATCCCGCCGGGGACCGCTCCAGTGGAGTCCCGATCTAAGGAGTTTCCATGACTGAAACCACCTCTTCCGCAACCGAAACCAGGACGCTTGCCGACGTCGGCGTCATCGGCATGGCCGTGATGGGCTCGTCCCTGGCCCGCAACATGGCCCACAAGGGCTACACCACCGCCATCTACAACCGCACCTTCGCCAAGACCGAGGAGGTCATGCGTGACCACGGTTCGGAGGGCAACTTCATCGCCTCGGAGAAGATCGAGGACTTCGTCGCCTCGCTGGAGCGCCCCCGCCGCATCGTCATCATGGTGCAGGCCGGACGCGGCACCGACGCGGTGATCGACCAGCTCATCCCGCTGCTGGAGGACGGCGACATCATCGTCGACGGCGGCAATGCCTTCTACGAGGACACCATCCGTCGCGAGGAGAAGGTGCGCGCCGCCGGCCTGCACTTCGTCGGCTGTGGCATCTCCGGCGGCGAGGTCGGCGCCCTCGAGGGTCCCTCGATGATGCCCGGCGGCACTCGTGAGGCCTACGAGTCGATGGGTCCGATCCTGGAGAAGATCTCCGCACAGTACGAGGGCGAGCCCTGCTGCACCTACATCGGCACCGACGGTTCGGGCCACTTCGTCAAGATGGTGCACAACGGCATCGAGTACGCCGACATGCAGTTCATCGGTGAGGCCTACACCCTGCTCAAGGCTGCCGGCCTGTCGAATGACCAGATGGCCGACGTCTTCGCCGAGTGGAACACCGGCGACCTCGACAGCTACCTGATCGAGATCACCTCCGAGGTGCTGCGCCAGAAGGACGCCAAGACCGGTGGTTCGCTGGTGGACTCGATCGTCGACGCGGCCGGCATGAAGGGCACCGGCACCTGGACCGTGCAGTCCGCCCTCAAGCTGGGTGTGCCGGTCAACGCCATCTCCGAGGCCGTCTTCGCCCGCGCCATCTCCTCCAGCCCCGACCTGCGCGAGCACGCCCAGGCCGCCCTGGAGGGCCCGGACGGCTCGCTGAAGGTCGAGGACGTGAAGGCCTTCACCGACGACATCCGTCAGGCCCTGTGGGCCAGCAAGGTCATCGCCTACGCCCAGGGCCTGGACGAGATCCGCATCGCCGGCCAGGAGTACGGCTGGGAGATCGACGTGGCCGCGGTCGCCAAGATCTGGCGTGACGGCTGCATCATCCGCGCCAAGCTGCTCGACCGCATCAGCAACGAGTACGCCGCGGGCAACCTGGTCACCCTGCTGGAGGCCCCCTCCATCAAGGCCGAGCTGGCCAAGGGCCAAGATGCCTGGCGCCGTGTGGTGGCCACCGCCGTCACCTCGGGCGTCCCGGTGCCCGGCTTCAGCTCCGCCCTGGCCTACTACGACCAGGTGCGCGCACCGCGTCTGAACGCCTCGCTCACCCAGGGCCTGCGCGACTACTTCGGCGCCCACACCTACAAGCGCATCGACGCCGAGGGTTCCTTCCACACCCTGTGGTCGGGCGACAAGTCCGAGGTTGCGGGCGACGCCGGCAACCACTGACCTCGACGGCTGAGTTTCCACTGACCTCGACGGCTGAGTTTCCACTGACCTCGACGGCTGAGCTTGTCGAAGCCAAAAGGCGCCCCCACCGCAATGGTGGGGGCGCCTTCTTGTACGGTCCCCGAGCTTGTCGAGGGGCCTCGACAGGCTCGGCCGTCGGGTCCGGTTTGGGTGATCAGGCCTTCGCGACGGCCTTCTTCTTCGTCCAGTTGTACAGCGCGGCGATCACCGCGGCGAAGACAACGATGCCCACCAGCTGCGCCGGGGTGGCCCAACCGTCGCCCTTGACCAGGGCCAGCGGCTCGTCGTCACCGGTCGCGGCGACGATGCCGGCGTACAGCACCCCGAACAGGCTCTCGCCGACGATCAGGCCGGTGGCCAGCAGGGTACCCATCCGCTTGCTGCGTTCCGGGTTGGCGGTGCGGGCCGCCCACTTGTCGTAGGCCAGGCCCAGGGCTGCGCCCATCGGGATCATCAGGGTGAGACTGATCGGCAGGTACATGCCCATGCCGACGGCCAGCGGCGGCAGCGCCATACGGCCCTTGGTGGTCTTGCCCAGGGTCTCGTTGATGGCGATCACCACGCAGCCGATCAGCGCGCCGATGCCCAGCAGGTTCCAGTCCAGGCCGCCGCCGAGCACGCCCTTGGCCAGCGTGGAGATCAGCGAGGCCTGCGGGGCGGCCAGCGCGCCCTCACCGGCGCCGGGGGCTCCGGCGAAGCCGAAGGAGGTGTTCATCACGCCGAGCACCGGCGGGATGATGGCCGAGCCGAAGCCGACACCGATGATGAGGGCCACCTGCTGCTTCCACGGGGTGGCTCCGACCAGCTGGCCGGTCTTGAGGTCCTGCAGGTTGTCATTGCTGATGGTGGCCACGCCGAAGACGACGGCGGTGGTGAACAGGGTGTAGGCCACCAGCGCCTCGGTCATCTCTCCGGTGCCGGCGCCGTGCACGGCCTTGATCAGCAGCGCGGCGGCGATGGCGACGATGATGCCCACGCCCGAGATGGGCGAGTTGGAGGCGCCGATCAGACCGGCCATGTAGCCACAGACCGAGGCGACGAACAGGCCCACCAGCAGCACGAAGAGCACCGAGGTGATGACCAGGCCGGTCGAGTTGCCCTCCAGCGGGGTGCCCTGGGTGAACAGCCACAGCAGGGCGCCGATGGGCAGCATGGAAGCCAGGGTGGTGCCGATGACCACCTTCATCGACAGGTCTCGCTCCTCTATGGCCAAGTCTGCGCTGGCGATCTTGTGCGCGGCCAGCGATTCGGAGATGCCCTTGATGATGGGGCCGATGATCTTCACCAGGGTCCAGACGGCCGCCACGGCCATGGTGCCGGCGCCAATCAGACGCACGTCGCTGGAGAAGATGGCCTGCACGGCACTGTCGAGCGGCTCCGCGGGGTCGAGCTGGCCGCGGGTCATGAAGGGCAGGATGACGCCGTAGCTGATGAGCAGCCCCACCACCATGGCGATGCCGACGGTGATACCGACCAGGTGGCCGACGCCAATCAGGGCCATCGAGAGGCTGGTACCCACCATGGTGCCCCCGGTACCCACGCGGAAGGTGTGCGAGACGCCTTCGGCGACCGCCTTGGTCTTGGCCAGCAGCGTGAAGGCGGCGGCGCTGAGACCCGCCACGGTGATCACCTTGAGGCCGCGGGCATTCTCCTCGCCGCCCTCGGCGGAGTCGCCAACCCGCAGCACCTCGGCGGCAGCGACGCCCTCCGGGTAGGGCAGGTCGGAACCGGTGACCAGCGCGCGTCGCAGCGGAATGGAGTACATGACGCCCAGCACGCCGCCGAAGAAGCAGACGGCGGCGGTGGTCCAGTAGGGGAAGCCACTCCAGTAACCGAGCATCACCAGGCCGGGCAGCACGAAGATGATCGCGCTCAGAGTGCCGGCCGCCGAGGCGATGGTCTGGACGATGTTGTTCTCCACGATCGTGTGGTCGTGGAAGGCACGCAGCACGGCCATCGAGATCACCGCGGCGGGGATGGAGGTGGCGAAGGTCAGGCCCACCTTCAGGCCGAGGTAGACGTTGGCTGCGGTGAAGACGAGGGTGATGATGCCGCCGATGATGACACCGCGCAGGGTGAGCTCCTTGAGCCCTTCCCTACCGGGTGCTCCGGCGGCCTTGACAGTCGATGAGGACACGAAATTCTCCTGTTGTGGGCGCACGTGGAGCGTGCGCGACGCGAAGACTTTAATTCCCTGCGGGCCATTCGTCCGCATCGGGGTAATTTTCACGCTCAGGCGTGGTGCTGGGACACTGGTGGAGTGCTGCCCTTGGACGTCCCGATCGACCCTCAAACCATCACCCAGGCCGTGCGCTTCGTCGACCTCACCGGGGTGCTGTTCAACGCCATCCTGGGTGGGGTCATGGCCCGCTCGGAGAACATGGACCCGGTGGGTTTCGTCACCCTGGCCATCTGCTCCGCCCTGGGCGGTGGCCTGATCCGCGACACACTCATGCAGCGCGGCACCCCGGTGGCGCTGGTGGACGGGGCCTACTTCACCGTCGCCCTGGTCGGCGCCGCAATCGCCTTCGCGATTCCGATCACCCATCGCTTCTGGGACCTGACCTTCCCGGTCATCGATGCCCTGGCCCTGGGTGCCTGGGCGGCCGCCGGCTCGCAGCGAGCCCTGGTGCACGACTTCAGCCCGCTGTCGGCCATCCTGCTGGGCACCCTCACCGCCGTCGGTGGCGGCATGGCGCGCGACGTCCTGCTGCGACGCATCCCGACGGTCTTCGGCGGCAACACCCTCTACGCCACCAGCGCGATGGCAGGCAGCCTGGTCACCGTGCTGGTGTGGCCCACCGGGCACCACACGGTGGCCATGGTGGCCAGCGTCGCCGTCGGCAGCGGCCTCACCCTCGGGGCGATCTGGCGCGGCTGGACCCTGCCCTTGGCCTTCACCTGGCAGCCCCGCAGTGCCGTCGGCTCACTGCCGCGGCCCTCCTGGTGGACCGGCGCCACTCCCCCACTGCGTCGGCGTCGACGCCGGAAAAACTCGCGACTGAATCGCGACACGGCTGAAGACCGGCGCGACTGAATCGGGGCGCAAGTGAATCGGGGTGACGGGCTCGCTAGGCTCGACGGGTGAGCCTTGAAGACACGAACTGGTGGCGCCACGCCGTCACCTACCAGATCTATCCCCGCAGCTTCGCCGACGCGAACAATGACGGCACCGGTGACCTCCGGGGCATGATCCAGAAGCTGCCCCACCTGAAGAAGCTGGGGGTCGACGCCGTCTGGGTCTCGCCCTGGTACCCGTCGCCGCTGTGGGACGGCGGCTACGACGTGGCCGACTACTGCGACATCCATCCCGACTTCGGCACCCTGGACGACGCCGACGAGTTCGTCGCGAAGGCCCACGAGCTGGGTCTTCGGGTGCTGATCGACTTGGTTCCCAACCACTGCTCGATCGATCACCCGCTCTTCCAGAAGGCGCTGGCCGCGGCTCCGGGGTCGCCCGAGCGCGACCTCTTCCACTTCCGCGACGGCAAGGGCGTCGACGGCAACGAGCCGCCCACCAACTGGGGCGCCATGTTCGGCGGCTCCGCGTGGGAGCGCACCACCAATCCCGACGGCACTCCCGGCCAGTACTACCTGCACATGTTCGCCCCCGAGCAGCCCGACTGGAACTGGGAGAACGAGACGGTCCGCGCCGAGATCGACCGTGTGCTGCGCTTCTGGTTCGACCGGGGCGTGGACGGCTTCCGCATCGACGTGGCCGACTCCCTGGTCAAGGATCCGGCCTTCCCCGACGTGCCGCTGGACCAGAGGACCGGCTTCGGAACCGTCGCCAAGCCTGCCGGCGCCCCCACCTGGGACCAGCCCGGCCTGGCCGACATCCAGCGTCGTTGGCGTGCCATCGCCGACAGCTATGCCGGCACCGAACTGGGTGCCCGCATCTTCGTCTCGGAGGCCTACCTGCCCCTGGACCGTCTGGTGGAGTACGTGCGGCCCGACCGCCTGCACACCACCTTCTGCTTCGACTTCCTGGAGTCCGAGTGGAGTGCCACCAGCCTGCGCACCACCATCGACTCCGGAATCGAGGGTCACCGCGAGGTGGGTGCCCCCACCATCTGGGTCCTGGAGAACCACGACGTCATGCGCGTCGCCAGCCGCTACGGCAAGCAGGTGTCGGGGCGCCGCTTCAGCACCGAGGAGCACGAGGAGGATCCGCACTGGCAGGAGGCCTTCGCCGGTCAGCAGACCGACCTCGAGCTCGGGCGACGCCGGGCACGCGCCGCGGCAGCCCTCATGCTCGCCCTGCCGGGTGGCGCCTACGTCTACCAGGGCCAGGAGCTGGGGCTCGACGAAGTGGAGGACCTGCCCGAGGAGGCCCTGCAGGATCCCACGTGGGTTCGTTCGAACCACACCATCCGTGGCCGTGACGGCTGTCGGGTGCCGATCCCGTGGAGTGGCGATGAGCAGCCCTTCGGCTTCGGAACCGATGCGGAGCCCTGGCTGCCGCAGCCGGAGCACTGGGCCGGGATCACCGTCGAGAAGCAGGAGGTTGACCTCACCTCGTCGCTGAACCTGTTCCGCAACCTGCTGCGCCTGCGCCGTGAACTCGACGCACTGGGCGACGGCACCATGCAGTGGGACGACAGCGACGAGCAGGTGCTGAGCTTCACCCGCGATCCCGGCTTCCGGTGCGTGCTGAACCTGGGTGCCGAGCCGGTGGAGCTGGACGGTGAGCTGCTGCTGGCCACCGGAGAGCTGGTGGACGGGCGGTTGCCCGCCGACACCGCCGCCTGGCTGCGCGTCTGAGAAGCGGCTTCGACAAGCTCGGCCAGCCCCACCCCGACGGCCGAGCCTGTCGAGGCCCCACCCAGGCTCAGCTGACGAGCAGCTTTCCCAGGGCTTCGCGCGTACTGGCGGGCAGCTCGCGCTTGGCACCCTCGGCATCGGTGCAGACCTGCACCGTGCGGGCACGCGCCAGCACCTTGCCGCCCGCCAGCGGGTCGACGATCTCGGCCGCCAGCGTGTACGAGCTGGTCCCGATCCGGGCGACCGCGGTCAGCACCTGGTAGGGCTCGGCACGATGGTCGATCTGGGACAGGTAGTCGACGTCCTGGCGAGCCACCACCCAGCGCACCGCTCCCCCGTCGCGCGACATCGACGGATCGGCGCTGGTGGTGGCCGCGATCCGCGCCTCCTGCACGTAGTCGAAGTGACGCACATTGTTGACGTGCCCGTAGCGGTCGATGTCTCCCCAGCGCACGGTGAACTCGTGCACATGGCCGCGGCCCTCCAGTCGCGGCACATCCAGCGGACGCGACTGAGGTGCCTCACCGGCCACCTCGACGAACCAGGCGCGTTCCGCGTCGGTCAGTCGCCGTGGGCGTTGCTGGTCGAAGTCGAAGGGGCACAAGCGGGTGGAGGCGCGGGCGCACACCTTCCCGTCCTGCACCAGCTCGTACTTGGCGTGGAAGCGCGAGGCGCCCACCCCGAAGACTCCCACGTCGGCGGTCAGCGGGCCGGCCTCGAACAGGATCGGCCGGAGGTATTCCACGACGTGTCCGGCCACCAGCACCCCGCCCCCGATCAGGTGGCGGTTGGGCCCGGCCAGCAGCAGCCCGGTGCGGGCCTCCTGCAGGTATTCGGCCACCAGGCTGTTGTTGACGTGGCCCTGCAGGTCAAGGTCCACCCAACGAA
This sequence comes from Luteococcus struthionis, assembly GCF_048595755.1. GTDB lineage: Bacteria > Actinomycetota > Actinomycetes > Propionibacteriales > Propionibacteriaceae > Luteococcus. Next base: position 2,341,386 of record NZ_CP184360.1, on the reverse strand, counting down.
TCGGCACCTCGAGCGTCGCGACGGGATTCTCCACGGGCTCAGGCCTCCTTGTCGTACAGCGAATCCACGATGTGCGCGTACTTCTTCGCGATGACGGCGCGCCGCACCTTCAAGCTGGGGGTGACGCCACCGTCCTGCACGCTGAACTCGTGGTCGAGGATGGCGAAGCGCTTGACCGTCTCCCAACGCTCCAGTCGGGAATTGGCCTTGGCCATGAGCTTCTCGATCGAGGCCTTGATCTCGGGCAGCTGGGTGAGTTCCTCATAGCTGGCATTGGGGTGACCATGCTTCTTGCCCCACTTCATCAGCGAGTCGCGCTCCATGGTGACCAGGGCGACGATGTACTTGCGCCCCTCCCCCAGTGCGACGGCCTGGCTGACGTAGGGGATGTTCGCCGTGATGGCGTTCTCCACCTTCTGCGGGGCGACGTACTTGCCGCCCGAAGTCTTCATCAGGTCACGCTTGCGATCGGTGATGGTGAGGTAGCCGTCGGCGTCCAGCTCACCCAGGTCTCCGGTGTGGAACCAGCCGTCCTCGTCGAAGACCTCCGCGGTCTTCTCCGGCTGCTCGTGGTAGCCACGGAAGATGGTGGGCCCCTTGAGCAGCACCTCCCCGTCGCCATCCAGCTTCACCTCCAGCCCGGGCGAGACCGGGCCGACGCTGCCAAAGCGCGGCGGCTTGTTGGGCGGGGTGAGGAAGGCAATGGCGGTGGTCTCGGTGGAGCCGTAGCCCTCGATGACGGTGATCCCCGCCGAGTAGAACCATTCCTGCACCTGGCTGGACAGTTTCGCCGAGCCGGAGATGAGGAAGCGGATGTTGCCGCCCATGGTTTTCTTGAGCTTGCTGAAGACCAAACGGTCGGCCAATGCGTAGCGGGCGGCGAGCGCCTTGGGCATCGGCTCACCGGCCAGCCGGTAGGGGTGTGACTCGCGGCCCACCGAGAAGGCCCACTGGGCGATCTTCGACTTCATGCCAGAGGCGGGGTTCGCCGTAATGACCGCCGCACGCACCTTCTCGAAGATGCGCGGCGCGCCGCACATGATGGTCGGCTTGGTCTCTCCCAGACCGGCGACGATGCGGTCGATGCGCCCGTCGACCGCGGTCGCGAAGCCGACGGCCAACTGCACTGCCACCAGGCAGTTGCCAAAGACGTGGCTCAGCGGCAGCCACAGATACTGAAGGTCTTCGGTGGTCAGGAAGTCGAGCTCCTCCATCGAATGCGCGACGAAGGTGAAGGCACGCTGGTCGAGCTCGACGCCCTTGGGACGTCCCGTGGTGCCGGAGGTGTAGATCAGCGTGGCCAGACTGTCCGGTTCGATGCCCGCGATGCTTCGCTCGATCACCTGCGGGTCTTCGTCGAGCAGCTCGCGGCCCTTCTGGCGCAGCTCGTCGATGGTGAGGACTCGCTGGTCGACGCGTTCGGCCGCGGTGCGGTCGTCCTCGAACAGGATGATGTGGCGCACCTGGTCGTACAGTTCGTCGTCGTGCAGCTGGATCTTGGCAACCTGGGCCTGGTTCTCCGCCACCAACACCACCGAGCCGGAGTCCTGCATGATGAACAGCACGTCGTGGTCGGTGGTGTTCGGGTAGATCGCGGTGACCGCACCGGCAGCGGTCTGCGCGGCCAGACTCATCAGGATCCACTCGTAGCGGGTGGATGAGGCCAGCGCGACCCGCTCCTCGGGTTGCAACCCCAGCGCGACCAGTCCGGCGGCGTGCTCGACGACCTGGGTACCAAAGTCCTTCCAGGAGACTCGCTCCCACTGGTTGGCGCCCTTCGGGGCACGGTCAGGCACCAGGAAGGCAAGCCCCTCCGGCGTCTCTTCGACGCGGTCCATCAACATCTGGGCAATGCTGGCGGGGCATCGGGCGAGGATCTCGTCCTGCAGGGACACGGGCGGCCACCTACCTTTCGTTCACCGCTAGACCCTACTGTCCCCGCCCTGAGAATCCACCGGTGGCAGGCCGAGCGTCGTGGATGGGACTTTCGACGGTTCCCACCCCTTGGGGTGTGATGCCCTAGAGGTGCACGGCCAGAGGATGTGGTCAGGCTCGGTTGTTGTTTCGGGGGCTGCGCGGGTTGTCATTTTTGTTCCAGTGAAGGGATTTGTGATGTCTGCTGTTCGCCCCCCAGGTCGCGTAGGGTTGTGGGGTTGATGTTGTCGACCGCGACGGTGTTGTCGTGTGGGTTGACGGGTCAGGGGCGTGTGTTTGCTGCCCCGAGTGATGGTGATGATTTGTTTTCGGATGTGGGTGCTGGTGTTGCTGCGCCGGCTGCGGTGCCGGTGCCGCGGTCGGTGAAGGATGCGGTGGCGAAGGCGAGGTGGAGGGCCCCTGGCAAGGCGAAGTTGAACAGGGTGCCGAGGGGGAAGGCGCCGGACAAGTCGAAGCGGTGGCGTTACATCGTGGACCGGGAGGGGCAGGCGGCTGCTGCGCCGTCGCGGGTGGCGGGTGCGGCTGTTTCGTCGGTGGATGCTGGTGTTGCTGCTCCTGGTCTGGGGGTTCAGGGGTTTTATGGGATGCAGGAGTTCGGGGTGCGGGATGGGTTGAGTGTGGGGGTGAATTTGGGCAACGGTAATTTGGTGGTGCGGGCGCAGGATTTGGCGAACAATGCTCCGGGTGCGGTGATCAGCAATGATCGTTTCTACAATTCGTTGTCGTCGCGCACGGGTGGTTTCGGGCAGCGTTGGGGTTTGGCTGGTGGCCATGATGTGGGGTTGGAGATTGGGGCCAGCCAGATCGTGTTTCGTGGCCAGTCGGGTTTTCGGGCCGTGTTTACCGGGTCGGGGACGTCGTGGACGGCGCCGGCGGGGTTGAATGCGAAGCTGACCAAGAATGTGGATGGTTCGTTCACGCTGGTGGCCAATGGGTCGCGGACCACGATGCGGTTTGATGCTGGGGGCAACTTGACCAAGGTGACGGACCGCAATGGTGTGGGGGTGAGTTATTTCTACGAGGCGATGGTGTCGAAGGCTGGTCAGCGGGTGGCGAGTGCGGCGGATGCGGCTGGTCGGGTGACGACCTATGGCTATGATGCGGCGGATCGGATTGTGAGCATCACTGATTCGGCGGGGCGCACGATGGCCTACTCCTATGATGCGTCGGGTCGGTTGTCGGTGGTGAAGGATCCGTTGGGGCAGCAGACCCACTATGGCTATGACGCCTCGGGGCGTTTGTCTCGTATCCAGACGGCTCGCACTGTGGTGGTCGATGTTGCCTATGACACCTCGGGGCGGGTGGCCTCGGTGAGTCGGTACACGCAGTTGGGTGGTGCCGGCACCCAGCAGAGCACTCGTTTCGTGTGGAATGCGGGGTCGACTGTGGTGAGCAATCCGTTGGGTAATCGGTGGACCCATAGCCTGGACAGTTCTGGTCGGGTGACCACGGTGGTTGATCCGATGGGTGTGACGAAGAACCGCAGTTGGACGTCGAACTCGATGATCGCCTCGGCCTGGGAAGCCGATGCGACCGCGATCACGAAGTTCAGCTACGACACGAACAACAACCCCACCCGGGTCTCCATGCCCACCGGTGCCACATCGTCGGCCTCCTACAGCGCCGGAGCATGTGGGGTGGCCACCACGTCGGGCACGGCCACCGATCTGCAGCAGTGCGGCACCGATGATGCGGGCAACACGACGGCTTACACCTATGACGCGGCTGGCAACCAGCTGTCGGCGCAGGACACGAAGGCCACTGGTGGGGCGAAGGTTGCCAAGACCTACGCCAAGCCCGGTAGCACGGACATTGCCACGAGTTGTTCGAGGTTTGCGGGGCAGTTGTGTTCGGTGACCAATGCCAAGGGCAACACCACTCGTTACCTGTATGACGATCAGGGCAACCTGGTCAAGGTCACGCCGCCGTCACCGTTGGGTGTGGTCAGTTACACCTATGACTCGTTGGGGAGAGTGACCTCGGTGACCAAGGGCAGCGGCGCCACGAACAGTTATGAGTACGACGCGGCCGACCGGTTCGTCAAGGCGACCTATGGTGCGACGCCCGCGGGGCCACAAACCGAGCAGCTGCGGGTGCATGATGCCGATGGCAACCTGCACAACATTGATGCCCAGGTCTTCGACTACGATGCGCAGAACCGGTTGTCGAAGGTCACCAATGACAAGGGACAGGCCCGGTGGGTGGGTCGTGATGGTGCCGGCAACATCGACGTGATGAGCGTGGTGGGTGCTCAACCCACGCGTTATACCTACAACAAGGCCAACCAGATCACCTCGGCGGCATGGAACCAGACTGCGTGCCCGTTGGAGGGATCGGCGAATGCGAACCTGCCGAGCGGGTGTGTCAAGTTCGGGTACAACAGCACCACTGGGCGGTTGTCGACGCAGGTCTTCCCGGGCAATGTGACCACCACCCCCACCTGGGATGCTTCTGGCAGGATGACCAGTGTGACCTCCGCTCGTGGCGGGGCCAGCCCGCAGACCCTGTTGGCCCAGTCCTATGGGTATTCGGTCGGCGGCGCGGATCGGGTCAATGTGCAGACCATGGTGGATTCCACGGGTGACTTCGTGCCGGCCGGGGCTACCACCACCTATGGCTACGACTCGATGAACCGGTTGACCTCGGCGGTGGAGAAGACCACCACCGGGGCGGTGAATGCGTCGTTCACCTACGCCTACGACCTCAACGGCAACCGCACCCGTCAGACCATCAGCGGTGCCGGGGCCGGCAACAGGGACAATGCGTTGGCCTCGACGCGTACCTTCGACCACAACCGGGCCGACCAGTTGACCGTGGCCGATGGCAGCACTGACGGATTCGGCTGGGACGCCAACGGTGACGAGACCGCCTCGCGTGGCTGGTTGCCCGGCAGCGTGCGCGGCCGTACCGCGGTCAAGACCAGCAGCATCGGTGACGTGGCGCAGTGGACACTGCCCGACACCAACCAGGTGTTCAACTTCACCCACGCCCAGGTGTTGCCCACCGGGACACGAAACCTCACCTGGGCCCATGACCAATCCTTCACCTACAACCCGGTCGGGATGGACTCCTACACCAGTCCCAACAACCAAGGACAAGTCTCACTGTTCACTCTGCCCACCGGGCAGACCCTCGGCTACCAGGTGGGTGGGAAGATGATCTACTTCCACAAGGACCGTCAAGGCTCGGTGCTGGCGATGAGCAACGATGCCGGCGACAAGGAAGCCTTCTACCGCTACGATCCCTACGGCCAACCACGCGACTACTTCCGCTGGAGCGACGAGGCCAAAGCCAACATCCTCATGTATGCCGGCCTGCCCCGTGACTTCTCCACCGGCCTGATCCGCATGGGAGCGCGCTGGTACGACCCGTCGATCGCACGCTTCACCACCGCCGACCCCTCCGGCCAAGAACAAAACCCCTACCTCTACGCAGCAGCAAACCCCATCAACAACCTGGACCCAAGCGGCCTCAGCTTTTTCGGTACGGGAGTCAGCACAATCGCTGGCGTTGCGGCCGGAAGGATTTCAAATGCTGTTTGCGCTGGGGCTGGGCTGACATCCGGAGTACCAGGCTATTTGGGATGCAAGATTGTGGGGGGTGGCCTACTTGGCACCTATTCGGGCATGTCTGCCGGCATCATTCAGGGGCATGATGGCTGGGAGCTCGCTAGCGACACCTTCTGGGGTGCCGTAGGAGGGATGGCTTCATAATGACGGTCCAGAGAGATCGGAAAGTCTTCGATCCGATGACAATCCCACTATTTCTGGGGGTCGCCATATTTTCTACTTTGGCATCAATAACTTCCCCAGGGGGATTGAGCGGCGGGAAGGTATTAGGCATTATTATCTTCTGGCTTATGGCTATAATCGGATCCACAATGGCATGGCGCGGCAGAAGCTTGACTCACGGAGATGTAGTGGATGAGCATGCGAAGTTCTTGGATGAGCAGCCCGACAAAGACACTTCCAGCCGATAAATTTTCGCTGCGGTAAAGATTTAGCATAGATAGATTGCTGGCGAGGACCGACACCCTCGCCAGCAATCATCATGAGAAAGGAGAGGGGAACACCCATGATTCTTTGTTGAAATTACCTTCTGTTGCTGTGGAGCAAAGGCTTTAGAGGATACCACCGAGCGCGTCAAGCCGAATACTGATATATCTGATTCGCCCCGGCGTGTCCGGAGACTCCGAACCCTGGGAAGGTTGGAGCCATGCGAAGCAACACGAACAGGCGCTAGGGACTGCCCCGGGTTTGGTTGACACTGACATCTCAGGTCCGTGAGGCCCTGGTGAAAGGATGCATGTCATGCCCAAGCCCCACCCGAAAGAGTTCCGTGACGACGTGATCGCGGTGGCCCGCAAGGGCGAGGCGCCGATCGGCCAGATCGCGAAGGACTTCGGGATCAGTGAGTCCTGCCTGCGCAACTGGCTGGCCAAGGCCGACCGTGTCGATGCCCCAGCCGGTTCGGTCGCGAGCCAGTCAGCGGCCGAGCTGCGGGAGGCGAAGAAACGCATCCGGCTGCTGGAGCAGGAGAACAAGGTCCTGCCCCGCGCGGCCGCCTATCTGGCTCGTGACATCAACCCACAATGACGTTCCCCTTGGTCACCGACATGGCCCGGGCCAAGGGGACACAGCGTCGGGTGCCGGTGGCGGTCTCGTGCCGGGTGCTGGGCTTCTCCCGCCAGGCCTACTACTCCTGGCTCGCCGACCCCGTGTCGCAGCGTGACTGGGACGATGCCCACCTGATCAACGCGGCGATCGACCTGCATCGTGAGGACCCCGGCCTGGGATACCGCCTCATCGCCGACGACCTGCCCGAGGTGGGCATCACTGCTGGCGAGAACCGAGTCCATCGACTCTGCAAGCTGCAGCGGATCCGCTCGTTCCACTCGGTCAAGAACGGTTCGTGGAAGAAGCCTGGCCCGCCGGTCCACGATGATCTGGTGCAGCGCCGGTTCTGCGCCGAGGGCCCCAACCGGTTGTGGTTGACCGACATCACCGAGCATCACACCAGCGAGGGCAAGCTCTACTTGTGTGCGATCAAGGACGTCTGGTCCAACCGCATCGTGGGCTATTCGATCGACACGCGCATGAAGAAGCGGATCGCGATCAACGCCCTACGGATGGCCCTCCAACGCCGAGGGCGGGTTGCTGGCTGCATCGTCCACTCGGACCGCGGCAGCCAATTCCGGGCCCACGCATTTCTGGCTGAGTTGACAGCCCATGACCTCACAGGATCCATGGGCCGGGTCGCCTCAAGTCCCGACAATGCAGCCATGGAGAGCTTCTTCGCCCCGCTGCAGAAGAACGTCCTCAACCGCCACCCATGGACCAGTCGAGCCGAGCTGCGGCTGGCCATCATCACCTGGATCGAGAAGTCCTACGGCCCCGCCCGACCTGACGCTGCCGTCGGTATTGTGTCGCCATGGCCAATCACGATGAAACCCTGTGGCTGGATGCCGAGCAGCAGCGCATCTGGCGCAACTGGCTGCTGGCAACCGCGCGCGTCGACTACTACCTTGACCGCGATCTGCGCACCCGGGGACTTGATCTGGCGGAATACGAGATCCTGGTCGTGCTGTCCGAGAGCGAAGGCCGCCGCCGCCGGATGAGCGAGGTGGCAGACATGGTCCACCAGTCCCGCTCGCGCCTCACCCATGCCATCTCGCGCATGGAGAAGTCGGGCTGGGTGGAGCGGTGCGCCGCCCCCGACGACCGGCGCGGTGTCATGGCCATGCTGACCGACAAGGGCTACGCGCTGCTGGAAGAGGCAGCCCCCAGTCACGTCGCCGCAGTACGACGCATCCTGGTGGACGTCGCCGATCCCGACGACTTCAGGGCGATGGGACGGGTCATGGAAGCCATCCTCGCGGTGGAAGACTGAGCCTGTGACCAGCCTGCTCGATGACTTCCTTGCCCAGCCGGGCACCGCGGCCTGCACCGATGCCAGCACGCTGACCCGGGCCCTGTACTCCTCCGACGGTTCCATCTACCGAGTGGTTCCGCAGGCCGTCGCACGGCCCCGTAGCGTCGAGGAACTGACCACCGTGGTACGCGCCGCTCTCACCGTCGGGCTGCCGATCGTTCCCCGTGGCGCCGGCACCTCCTGCGCAGGCAATGCCGTGGGCGAGGGCCTGGTCATCGACGTGGCCCGCCACCTCAACTCCATCGGCACCATCGATCCGCAGGCCCGCACCGCCGTCATCCAGCCCGGCGTGGTGCAGAACAGCCTGCAGCTGGCGGCCCGCCCCCACGCGCTGCGCTTCGGCCCCGACCCGTCGACGGCCACCCGCTGCACCATCGGGGGCATGATCGGCAACAATGCCTGCGGCCCCCGCGCCCTGGGATACGGCCGCAGTGCCGACAACGTCGTCTCGCTCGACGTGATCACCGGCACCGGTGAGCTCATTCGGCTGGGTGAGGGCGGCAGCGACGCCGCTCCGCTGCCGGCACTGCGTGATCTGGTTGCCGCCAACCTGGGCACCATCCGCACCGAATTCGGCCACTTCAGCCGCCAGGTCTCCGGTTACTCGCTGGAACACCTGCTGCCGGAGAAGGGCTTCGACGTCGCCAAGTTCTTCAGCGGCACCGAGGGAACCCTGGGCATCATCACCGGCGCCACCGTGCGGCTGGTCGCCGATGCCCCGGTGAGCATGATGGTGGCGCTGGGCTACGCCTCGATGCCCGAGGCCGCCGATGACATGCCCACCATCCTGGAGCACTCCCCCGTCGCCTGTGAGGGCATGGACCGCCGCATCTACGACGTGGTGGAGCGCCAGCACGGCGCCTCCGCCCTGCCCGACCTGCCCCGCGGCGACGGCTGGGTCTTCGTCGAGCTGGTCGGCGACGACGAGACCAGCGTCCGGGAGCGCTGCGAGGCGCTGGCCCGTGATGCGCACGCCCTTGAGGCCTGGGTGGTCGACGACAGGGCGCTGGCAGCAAGACTCTGGAAGATCCGCGCCGACGGCGCCGGGCTGGCCGGGGTGAGCTTGGAGAATCCCGCCTATGCCGGCTGGGAGGATGCCGCCGTCCCGCCCGCCCGACTAGGCGATTACCTGCGCGAATTCGACGCCCTGTTGACCGAGCACGGCCTGCAGGGGCTGCCCTACGGCCACTTCGGCGACGGCTGTGTGCACTGCCGCATCGACTTCCCGCTGGACAAGACCGACGGGCCCCGCAAGTACCGCGAGTTCGTGGAGCAGGCCGCGGCGCTGGCGGCCCGTCATGGCGGCTCGATGAGCGGTGAGCACGGCGATGGCCGTGCCCGTTCGGCGCTGCTGCCAGCCATGTACTCCCCCGAGGCGCTGTCCCTGTTCGGCCAGGTCAAGCAGCTCTTCGACCCCAACAACCTGCTCAATCCCGGTGTGCTGACCGACCCAGTGCCGGTGGAGGTCGACATCCGTGTGGCCGCGACGGTGAACTCGCCCCTGCGCACCGAGGACCCGGACTTCGTCACGGCCGTGCACCAGTGCACCGGCGTCGGCAAGTGCCTGGCCGATTCCACCGCTGGCGGGGGCGTGATGTGCCCCTCCTACCAGGCAACTCGGGACGAGAAGGACTCCACCCGTGGCCGGGCGCGGGTGTTGCAGGAGATGGTCAACGGTTCGCTGATCAGCCAGGGCTGGCGTTCTCCCGAGGTGCACGAGGCGCTGGACCTCTGCCTGAGTTGCAAGGGTTGCTCGTCGGACTGCCCCACCGGGATCGACATGCCCTCCTACAAGTCACGCGTACTGCACGAAAGCTACAAGGGCCGCCTGCGCCCCATGAGCCACTATGCGCTGGGCTGGCTTCCGCGTTGGGGCCGGTTGGTGACGCGGGTCCCCGGTGTGGGTGCCGTCGCGAACCTCGGGACGCAGCTGCCAGGCCTGAAGCACGCCGTCCGTTGGGCGGCCGGGGTGGACCAGCGCCGCCCCATGCCCGAGTTCCGCGTCGACGGCAGCGCCCGTAAGGCGGGTGCTGCGCTGACGTCCGGCTCGGTGGCTGAGCCTGTCGAAGCCACCTCGTCGAAACCCGTCGTCATCTGGGTGGACTCCTTCACCGACTCCTTCGTCGGCAACCAGCTCGCCGGGTTGGTGCAGACCCTTGTCCGCGCCGGTTTCGAGCCCCGGGTGCTGCAGGAGAACGCCTGCTGCGGCCTGACCTGGATCACCACCGGCCAGCTCGACGGGGCGCGCAAGCAGCTCCGCAATGCGCTGGACGTGCTGCACCCAATCGTCGAGGCCGGCATCCCGATCGTCGGCATGGAACCGAGCTGCCTGGCGGTGTGGCGCAGCGACGCGAAGGAGCTGCTGCACGACGATCCCCGGGTGCAGGCAGTGGCCGACGGCATCCACACGCTGGCCGAGCTGCTCGCCACCGTCGAGGACCTCGACCTCCCGGACCTGAGCGGGCACACGATCATCGCGCAGCCGCACTGCCACCACTCCTCCGTGCTGGGGTGGGCCGCGGATGCGGCGATCCTGGAGCGCACCGGGGCCGAGGTGGTCACCTTGGGTGGCTGCTGTGGCCTGGCCGGCAACTTCGGCGTCGAGAAGGGCCACTACGAGGTGAGCGTGAAGGTGGCCGAGCATGACCTGCTGCCCGCCCTGCGCAATCACCCCAAGGCGATCGTGCTGGCCGACGGCTTCAGCTGTCGCAAGCAGGCCAAGGACCTGGAAAACCGTGACGCGATGACCCTGGGCGAGCTGCTGGCCGCCCATCGCTGAGCCCTTGGGGGTGGTCGCCACAAAGCGACGGCGACAGGAGGCCCGAGGCGCCGGGAACAATCAGCGCCCCCGGCGGGTTGTCCAAGCATGGAGATTGACATCTGGTCCGACATTGCCTGCCCGTGGTGCTTCATCGGGATCACCCGATTCCAGCGGGTGCTCGACGGCTTCGAGCATCGCGACGAGGTGAGCGTGCGGCTGCACAGCTACCAGCTCGACCCGTCGCTGCCGGAGAGCTTCGACGGCTCGGAGGCCGACTACCTGGCAGAGCGCAAGGGCATGCCCAAGGACCAGGTGGAGCAGATGTTCGGCCAGGTGAGGGCCGCGGGAGAGTCCGAGGGGATCACGCTCGACTTCGATTCCGTGCAGGTGGCGAACAGCCGTCGCGCCCACCGCCTGCTGCACGCTGCCCGCGTCGAGGACGAGGGTGGCGACACCGCACGACGTCTCAAGATGGCGTTGCTCAAGGCCCACTTCACCGACGGTGAGTCCATCAGCGATCCCGACGTCCTGGTGCGCCTCGCCTCCGAGGCCGGCATGGACTCCGACACGGCGCGGATCGCCGTCGGTGACAGCCCCGAGGCCCACCGACTGGACCAGGCCGTGCAGAACGACATCGCCCTTGCCGGTCAGCTCGGCATCCAGGGCGTGCCCTTCTTCGTGCTGGCCAACAAGTACGGCATCTCCGGTGCCCAGCCGGCCGAGGCCTTCGAGCAGGCCCTGGGTCAGGTGTGGGACGAGCTGCATCCGCGGGTCCAGCCGCTGGCCGTGCCCGGGCTGGAAGGCGTCGAGGCCTCCGGTGACGTGTGCGGCCCCGAGGGTTGCGCCTGACCACGCTCACGTCCTGGTGCCGTTGCGCGGCAGCCCACCGTCGAAGGTGATGGGTACCGCTCTGGCCCGGGTCGGATCCTGGTGGTCCATGGCCTGCAGGTGCAGGTGGGGCTCGGTGCTGTTGCCGGAGTTCCCGCAAGCGGCGACGACCTCTCCTGCGGCCACGGCCTGGCCGAGCACGACGCCGGCGCTGCCCTGCTGCAGATGACACAGGGCGACGAAGGGGCCGACAGCCGACCGGATCAAGACGTGGTTGCCGCCAGGGCATGCCAGCCCTGCGCAGCACGTGATCTTTGGGTGAGGGCATACGTCAGGGACGGAAAGCCTCGCTGGCTCGGGTGGTCGGGTTGGTCGTCGTAGACCAGGACCACCTGGCCGTCCACAGGTGAGAGGACCGGTCTGCCGAAGCCGGGGAATCGAGCGGGTGGTTCGGGGCGCCACAAGCTTTCCCAGACGAACGGAGCCGTTCGACCGTCATCCCCCAGTGGCACCAGGTCAATTGCCCAAGCGCTGGCGAAGGCGTCCGTTCCATGACTGGGAACCCTGTTCGCAGGCGAATTTTGCACCATACACGGGCCTGTGAAGGGCTGATGCAGTTCAAGGGCGTCCATGGCGACCTCTCCTGTCGGGTTGTGCACCCCCAGTCTGCTCGGCCTGCGGGTCACACACCTTGTAACCACCCGGCGAAGGACCTATCCTTGAAGTGCGGACCCGTCCTGTGCATGCAGGGACACGGGTCCAGCTTCTTTTCCGGGCCCCTCACACCTGCCATGGACCGCCCAGGACGTCCTGTGGACGAAATCTTGGATACCAGTGGTGGCTGAAGGCCTTCGCCGGGTGGGCCAGCACCTCTTGGTAGGCGGAGTAGGCCACCATGTCGGCCATCTGCAGCCAGTGGCCGCGGTCCGAGTGCTGGAAGAGCGGATCCTCCACCACATGCCGGGTGCTGCGACGCAGCGCCCGGTGCGCCACGGCATATCCGGTGTCGGTGCCGTCGCCGTCCATCACCACCAGGGCACGCTCACTGTGGGCTCGCATCCGTTCGTCCAACAGCACCACGAGCTCTTGGTAGACCCTCATCCGTTCATCGCGGTAGTCACCCCGTCGTCCCCTGGTGCGACCGTAGATGCTGCCCACCTGCACCTCCGGCCGAGCGGTCAGCACCTCCAGGCCTCGCTCGAAGACCTGGCGTCGAGCCGCCTTGGACGCGTTGAACTGGTCATTGCACGACGGGCGGCCACGCCCATTGGTGAAGCTGGTCGAGTGGATCTCGACGGTCTTGCCGACGCCATGGTGCCGCCACAGCTCGTCGCGATAGTCGAGCCAAGCTCCCAGCACGGGAGCCCAAGCCTGTTCGGGCACCTCGATCCAGCTGAAACAGGCGATCCCCGAGATCTCCGCGCCCGAGTCGTCGACGTAGACGAGCCTCATGCCATCTCCCTCTGCATGCCCCCAGTCCACCACCCGCCACTGACACTTTCGGTGCCGTTGGGCCATACAGGCAGAATGGCTTCATGATCGCAATCACCGTGAAGTGGGACGTCAAGCCCGAGTACGCAGACAACTTCCTGGAACTGACCAAGGAGTTCACCGAGGCCTGCCGCGCCGAGCCCGGCTGCCTGTGGTTCGACTGGTCGCGCAGCGTCGACAACCCGAACGAGTACATTCTCATCGAGGCCTACAAGGACGGCGAGGCCGGAGCCGCGCACGTCAACAGCGATCACTTCAAGAAGGCCATGAAGGAGCAGGGCCAGTATGCGGCCACTCGCCCCAAGGTGATCTCCTACGAGATCCCGCAGGACGGTTGGGCCGAGCTGGGCGAGATCGAGATGCCCGACGAACAGTAGGCCTCAGCTTCCGGTGGGCTGGCTGGCGTCGTAACGATGGAAGCTCGGCACCAGTCGGGCCAGCACCGCGACCAACCCCACGATCGCCAGCCCGCCCACCAGCGGAGGCGCCCAGACCGCCCCCAGGGCCAGCAGCCCGACGAACAGGTCACCGAGACGAGGGCCGCCGGTGACCACCATGATGTAGATGCCCTGCATCCGGCCACGGATGTTGTCGGGCACGGCCTGCTGCAGGATCGTGTTGCGGAAGATGGCCGAGACATTGTCGCTGGCACCCATCCCGAAGAGCATGACCATCGCCGCGGCCATCGCGGTGGGATTGAGCTGCTCGGGAGTGCCGGCACCTCCGGGCCAGTGCCCGCCGCGCACCAGGAGCACCACGACACCCAACCCGGCCGTGAACAATCCGTAGACCACCACCGAGAGGTTCACTGCGCGGCCGTGGTGCTTCCAGCCGACGATCCTGCCGCTCAACAGGCTGCACAGCACGGCCCCGACCGCCGACGCCGCGGCCAGCGTCCCCGCCGTGACCGCACCGCCACCGATCGCGATGGCCCCCAGTGCGGGAAACAGTGATCGAGGATTGCCCAACCCCATGGCGACGATGTCGACGACGAAGCTCATCGCCACCACCGGGGTGCGCTTGATGTAGCCGAAGGACTCCCGGATCGCCGCCCAGGTCTTGTGTTGCGCTCCGGGTTCGGGTGGCATCGCCGGCAGGGCCGCCAGCCCGAGGAAGGCGCCGCAGAACAAGGCCAGGTCGACGGTGTAGGTCCACGCGAAGCCCGAACGCGCCACCAGGAAACCGGCCAACATCGGGCCGAGCGTGATGACCAGCCCCATGCTCATCCCGTTGAGGGCGCCAGCGGCCGGCAGGAGTTCCGCATCGATCAGGTTGGGAATCATGGCCTGTCGTGAGGCGCCCACCAGCGTGGCGCCGATCGTGTTGAGCGCAGAGAAGAAGTACAAGCTCCAGATGGTCTCCAGCCCCAGCCAGGCCAAGGTCGCGATCGCTGCGGTGGAGACCCAGGCCAGCAGGGCCGAGAGCAGGGCCACCCGTCGGCGGTCGTACCGGTCGACGATGGTGCCGCCGTAGAGACCGGCGAACAGCGTGGGCACCAGCGCGATGACGCCCACCATCGAGACCGCCAGCGTGGAGCGGGTCAGTTCGTAGACGTGCAGGCCCACGGCCACCGCGGTCAACGAGTTCCCCACCCCCGTCACCAGCGCTCCCAGCCACATCCACGTGAAGTGTCGCGACGCGGCAAAGGGTCTGGTGTCGAGAAAGATGCTGGATCGTCGTGTCACGCGCCAGATGCTGCCACACTGGAGCCGTGGCTGGCCGACTGCTCTACGACCCGGACTGTGGCTTCTGCACGCGAAGCGCCGGTTGGCTCGAAGGACGGGGCCTGCGCGCCGGCGTCGAGCCCATGACGCCCGAGCTCTTGCGCGCCCTCGGCATCGACGCCGAGCGTGCCGAACGCGAGATCCCCTTCGTCGCCGACGACGGCACCGTCACCCACGGTGCCGCGGCCATCGGGCGTGCCCTGGTCACCGGTCCGCAGCCGCTGCGCGCCGTCGGGTTGCTGCTCTGTCACGCCCCGGTGCGCTGGCTCGCCAACCCCGTCTACCGCTGGGTGGCGGCCCACCGTCACGAGCTGCCCGGCGGCACCGCGGCCTGCCGGATACCCGAGCCCACCCCCTGAACGCAGCCTGGGTAGCGTCCTCGTCGCTGACGCCGTGCTTGCGGGCGCTCGGATGGATCTTCACGCAGCGAACTGGGCCAGTGCGCGGCGGATCGCCTCGGAGCGGCTCACCTGATCACGGGTGGCTATCGCGTCCAGCGCCTCGATCTCGTCAGCACTCAACCGGACGGCCACGACCTGCATCGGTTCCGCACCACGGCCTGGACGCCCACGTCCGCGACGCTTCAGTGTCTCGACGTCATAACCCTGCTCGGCCTCATCGGCCCACACCTGGATCTGGGCCTCGCCGATTTCATCCTCCCGCATACACAAATCGTAAACGAAAATCCGGGGGCCAACAGAGCCTGCAGACAGACGCTCACCTGACGGCACTGCAGGACGGTCTCACGATGGCGCGGGGTGAGCGCCTAGTCTCTCGGGCATGGTCACACCAGCGCCCACCACCCTGTCCCAGTTGCTGTCCAGCTCAGAGATCATCCTGCTCGACGGGGCGATGGCCACCGAGCTGGAGTCGCTCGGCGTGGACACCTCCTCTGCGCTGTGGTCGTCGGTGGCGATGGCAAGCGATCCCGACGCGATCCGGGCCGTGCACCGCAGCTACCTGGAGGCGGGTTCCCGGGTCTTGGTCACCAACAGCTACCAGGCCTGCCCCGACGACTTCGTCAGCGCGGGATGGGAGCGCGAGGCCGCCGAGGGGCTGGTCCGTGACAGTGCCCGCCTGGCCCTGGACAGCGTGGATGAGTGGCCCGGTGAACCGCCAGTGGTGGTGGCCGGCAGCGTCGGCCCCTACGGCGCCCATCTGGCCGACGGCAGCGAGTACACCGGCGACTACCGGTTGGACGATGAGGGCTACCGCAACTTCCATCGCCCTCGCCTCCAACTGCTCTACGAGGCAGGGATCAGGACCTTTGCCGTCGAGACCCAGCCGCGGCTGGACGAGGTGCTCGCGGTGCTGGGCCTGCTGCGCGACGAGTTCGCCGATGCGGACGCCTATGTGAGCTTCTCCTTGGCCGACGCGCGCCACCTGCCCGACGGGACTGCCCTGGCTGATGCGGCCCGTGGCGTCTCGCGGTTCTCGGCGGTGGCGGCCGTGGGCATCAACTGCGTCCCGCGCGGGTGGGTCAGCGACGCCTTGACCGCCCTGCGCGCCGGCACGGATCTGCCCCTGCTCGCCTACCCGAATTCCGGTGAGGTCTATGACCCGACGACGAAGAGCTGGGCGCCCGGCCCGGACCAGGACCGGCAGGCGGCCCTGGTGCCGCAGTGGGTCAAGGCCGGCGCCCGTCTGCTGGGCGGTTGCTGCCGCACCAGCCCCGCCACCATCCGCGAGCTCGCACGCATCACGTCCTGACCCCTCGACAAGCTCGAGGAACGGAGAGGACACCCTCGACAAGCTCGGGGAACGGTGGGGCACCCTCGACAAGCTCGGGGACCGAATGAACTGACAGGCACGGGGACCGAAAAACCGACAGGCTCGGGGAACACACGACGGCCGAGCTTGTCGAGGCCCAAGGGACCTCGACAGGCTCGGCCGTCGTGGCTTTGACAGGCTCAGTCGCGGGTGAGGCGACGGTGCTTGGAGGCGTGCGGACGCGAGGCCTCCGGGCCGAGGCGCTCGACCTTGTTCGCCTCGTAGTCGGCGAAGTTGCCCTCGAACCAGAACCACTTGCTCTCGTCCTCGTCCGTGCCCTCCCAGGCCAAGATGTGGGTGGCGATGCGGTCCAGGAACCAGCGGTCGTGGGAGATGACCACGGCACAGCCGGGGAACTCCAGCAGCGCATCTTCGAGGCTGGACAGCGTCTCCACGTCCAGGTCATTGGTGGGCTCGTCGAGCAGCAACACGTTGCCGCCCTGCTTCAGGGTGAGCGCCAGGTTCAGGCGGTTGCGCTCACCGCCGGAGAGCACACCGGCCAGCTTCTGCTGGTCGGGGCCCTTGAAGCCGAAGCTCGCGACGTAGGCGCGCGAGTTCATCTCGAAGTTGCCGACCTTGAGGAAGTCCAGGCCGTCGGAGACGACCTCCCAGACATTCTTGTTCGGGTCGATGCCGGAACGGTTCTGGTCGACGTAGCTGAACTTGACCGTCTCGCCCACCTTCACGGTGCCGGCGTCGGGCTGCTCGAAGCCGACGATGGTCTTGAACATCGTGGTCTTGCCGACGCCGTTGGGGCCGATGATGCCCACGATGCCGTTGCGCGGCAGGGTGAAGCTCAGGTCGTTGATCAGGACGCGATCGCCGAAGCCCTTCTTGAGATTCTCCACCTCGATGACGGTGTTGCCCAGGCGCGGACCAGCCGGGATGTTGATCTCGGAGGTGTCGATCTTACGGTTGCGTTCCGCCTCGGCAGCCATCTCCTCGTAGCGAGCCAGACGGGCCTTGTTCTTGGCCTGACGTGCCTTGGGGCTGGAGCGAACCCACTCCAGCTCCTTCTCCAGGATCTTGGCGCGCTTCGCGTCCTTCTGACCCTCGATCTGCAAGCGCTTGCGCTTGGTCTCCAGGTAGGTGGAGTAGTTGCCCTCGTAGGGGTGCAGGCGGCCGCGGTCCACCTCGCAGATCCACTCGGCGACGTTGTCCAGGAAGTAGCGGTCGTGGGTGACCGCCAGGACGGCGCCCGGGTAGCTCTTGAGGTGACCCTCGAGCCAGTTGACGCTCTCCGCGTCGAGGTGGTTGGTGGGCTCGTCGAGCAGCAGTAGGTCGGGGGCCTCGAGCAGCAGCTTGCACAGCGCGACGCGGCGACGCTCACCACCGGAGAGCACGTTGACCGGGGTGTCGCCGGGCGGGCACTGCAGCGCCTCCATGGCCTGCGCCAGCTGGGCGTCGATGTCCCAGGCATTGGCATTGTCCAGGTCGGTCTGCAGCTCGCCCATCTCGGCCATCAAGGCGTCGAAGTCGGCGTCGGGCTCGGCCATCTCCATGCCGATCGCGTTGAAGCGATCCAGCTTGGTCTTGATCTCGCCGACGGCCTCCTCGACGTTCTCCAGGACGGTCTTGTCCTCGGTCAGCGGGGGCTCCTGCAGCAGGATGCCGACGCTTGCGCCCTTCATCAGCTGCGCGTCGCCGTTGTTGGGCTGGTCCATGCCGGCCATCAGCTTCAGCATGGTCGACTTGCCGGCGCCGTTGGGGCCGACGACGCCGATCTTGGCGCCCGGGAAGAAGGAGAGCGTGACGTTGTCGAGGATCAGCTTGTCGCCGATCTTCTTGCGCACGTTGTGCATGGTGTAGATGAACTCAGCCATAACCGGCGTGGTGTCCTTCGCTTCGAGAGTGTGGGTGTGTGCCCGCGGCTGGGGCAACAAACGTCTTCCAGTATGCCAGCTGCACCCCCGCTTCCCGATTCCTCGGCTCGGCGGGCTCGATAGGCTCCACGGGTGAGCTTCGAGGAACTGGACGAACCGCATCCCTTGGCGGCCTGCCCCGTCTGCGGACAGCCGCTGCAGGTGGCGCAACGGCAGGTGCACTGCCCGCAGCGCCACAGCTTCGACCGTGCCCGCGAGGGCTTCGTGAACCTGCTGCGGCCCGGCAAGGCGCGCAAGGCCGTCATCGGCGACGACGCCGAGATGGTGGCCAGCCGCCGCCGTTTCCTTGACCGCGGGCACTACGACGTGCTGACGCAGGGACTGGCCCGGCTCGTCGAGGACCTGGACGCCGATCAAGCGGTGGAGGGCCTGCTCGACGTGGGCTGCGGCGAAGGCACCTTCACCGCCGCGATGGTGGACGCCCTGCCCCAGGATCGCCCGACGATGGCCTTCGACATCTCACGGCCGGCGGTGAAGCTGACCGCACGACGGGTTCCGTCGGCGCTCAGTGCCGTGGCCTCGGTGATCGACATGCCGGTGCAGGACCACAGCGTCGCCCTGCTGAGCAGCATCATGGCACCGCTCCACGAGGCCGAGTTCTCCCGCGTGATCCGCCCCGGCGGCCGCATCCTGGTGGTCTCGCCCGGCGACACCCACCTGGCCCAGCTGCGCCAGGTGCTCTACCCGCACTACCGTCCGCACGACGAACTGGTGGCCCTCGCCGATGCCCTGCCGGTGGTGGAGCAACGCCGGTTCACCAGCCAGGTGCACCTTGCCTCGGCCCAGGAGCTGCACGAGGTGTGGGGCATGACGCCCTACCGCTGGAACACACCGCTCGACGGCCAGCAACGGCTCGCCCAGCTCACCGAGCTGGACGTGGACGTCCACTTCGTGGCGACGGTCTTCGCCGTCCCCCACTAGCCCTCGACAAGCTCGGGCACCGTGGTTGCGATACCACGACGACCGGGCCTGCACCACCATGACGGCCGGGCCTGCACCACCATGACGGCCGGGCCTGCACCACCACGACGGCCGAGCTTGTCGAGGCCCCTGGCTTCCCAGGGCCGCCCAAACGTCGTGGGGCGGCTCAGTGGGCTCGTGCCACGGCCTCCCGTGCCTGCTCGTAGCGTCGCAGCTCGGCATTGATCGGGTCGATGATCCGCTGCCGGGAGACCTCGCCGATCGACTTCTCCAGCACGTGGGTCGCGCGGGCGGCCTTGCGCTTGGCTGCCAGCTCCACCAGGAGTCGGCTCAGGCCGGCGAGCAGCAACCCGGCTGCCACTCCCCCGATCACCATCAGCGTCGGGGTGGCGAAGCCACGCCAGGTGGGTCCGAGGTCCAGCGGCGGGAAGCCGAAGTAGATCAGCGCCATCCGCAGGCCCAACCAGCCCAGGCCGACCACGACGCAGGCGATCAGCAGCCACTGCAGCACCTGGAAGATCTTCCACCAGCCCTGGCCGCGGTCCATCGCCAGATCGGTGGTGGCCACCGCGCGGTCCAACTCGTCGGGCAGCAGGCCCTCGTCCTTGCGGGAGGCGCGACGCACGGCGTCTTGCCAGCCCCGGGGCAGCCCTTGGGCGGCCTCGTCGGCGACGGCGCGCACCGCGGAGTCGACGCGCGCCTGCTGCACCCCATTGAAGCCAGCACCCTTGTTGATCCCAGTGCGCTGTACCCGCGCGGGCTCCAGCTCCTGCTTCTTGTTCACCTTGACGGCATCCAGGTGCAGTCGCTTCAACGGGTCGGGCTTGAGGCGCTTCACCCACGAGACGGCGGGCCATCCGGTGGCCAGGGTGCCACGACGCCGAACGGCCTTCAGCACGGCCTCGCTGACCACGCCGACACCGGCGGCCTCGCCCAAGGCCTTGTTCAACTGCGCCTCGCGGGCGCGACCGATCTCGTTCACGTCGGCGTGGCCGATGTCCTCACCGAGCTCACGGGCCACCTGCACCACGTCGGCCTCGAGACGCTTGGCGGCCATCTGCTTGTCCTGGATGGCGCTGGCCAGCTGTCCACGCAGCTCGTCGATGCCGAAGCCGGTCAACGCACTCACCGCGCACACCTGCGCCTTGCCGAGGCCTTCGGAGTCGAGCAGGTTTCGCAGGTCGCGCATGGTGGGTTCCAGCTGCCCCTCGGGCAGCCGGTCCGCCTGGTTGAGCACCACCATCATCACCTCGGCGTGCTGTGCCAGGGGCTTGAGGTAGCGGTCGTGGAGGGCGGCATCGGCGTATTTCTGCGGGTCGACCACCCAGATGAACATGTCCACCAGCTGCACCAGGCGGTCGACCTCGTCGCGGTGGGCGCGTTCGGTGGAGTCGTGGTCGGGCAGGTCGAGCAGCACCAGGCCCTGCAGTGCGGGGTCTCCCCCGGTGACGGCGTGCCGGGTGGGCACCTCGAGCCAGTCGAGCAGGTCATTGGGAACCTGTTCGCCCCAGTAGGCGGCCATCGCCTTGCTGGTGGTGGGACGCGTGACGCCGGGGACGGCCAGCTGGGTGCCGGAGAGGGCATTGAACAGCGACGACTTGCCCGATCCTGTGGCCCCTGCCAGCGCGACGACGGTGAGGTCGCCGCTGAAGGCCAGCCGCTTGTCGGTGTGGCCGACGACACGCCGTGCCTTGTCGACCAGTTCGGCGTCGGCGCGGCCGTCGGCCAGCTCGATGGTCTCGGCCAGGGCGCGCACCTTCTCCGGCACGCCCTGACGATCGGGATTGTTGCGGCGGGCCATCAGCGCTTCTCCTCCGGACGGGTCACGGGCTCGACGATCTCTGCCTCGACCACCTCGGCATCGGTGTGGCCGGCGACGGTGTTGAGCTGGACGCTCTGCCGGGGCTGCTCCTCCAGGGCCGGCTGCTGGCCACCCTCGATGGCCTGCTGCTGGGGAGCGGGATCCAGGATCGCGTCGTACCCGGCGTGGCGCGCGAAGTTGACCTCCTCGGCGGCCATCCGGATGCGCTCGGCCTGGTCACGATCGGAGGCCATGCCGGCCAGCGCGTCCTCGAAGCGCTGCTCCTCCTTGGCCATCACGGTGGCGATCCGCGCGTCCAGACTCTCCTTGGCCTGCTTGGCCAGACGGCGCACCGCGTCGTCGCCGAAGACGGCCTCCAGCACCCGCTGGGCCAGAACGGCCGAGCCTCCGGCGATGCCCACCTCGGCTCCGGTGAGGCCACCGGTGTAGGCGAAGACCACCATCATCAGCGCGGCGGAAACGCCATTGACGCCCAGGGCCAGGTAGCGCGCCTGGGTGCGCTTGCCCATGCCCTCTCCCTGCACCAGCTCCATCACGTCGCCCTGCCAATCGCGGATGGCGCGGGCCACCTCGTCGTCGAACTCGGCAGAGGCACGCGAAAGGTCGGTGCCGGTGTGGTGGCGCAGCACCTCACGACCGAAGGGCGTGGCGCGCCAGGCAGCCTCGGCGCGTTCGGCGGCGGCCTCGCCCTGCTCCCGGATCAGCGCCTCCAGGCCGCTCTCGACGGCCACCTTCACGTTCTCGGCCTCGGGCGGAGCGCCCTTGACCGTCGACCAGACCCGGTCACGCAACCAGCTGATCTTGTTCTCCATGGTCTTCATGAACTCGCCCGTGCCGACGAATTCCTGCCAGCGGGCCATCACCTCGCCGCGCAGCAGCGTGCCGTCGGCCGACTGCACCGAGACCTGACGCACCGCCTCGTCATAGGAGGAACGGGCATCGCTGCGCAGGCTCTCCAGCGCCTCGGCCTGTGCGTCGACGGCCTCGGCCACCGGCGGGGCCTTGGTCACCAGCGAACCGATCGCCCCGTCGAGGGTCTGCATCACCACGCGCTGCCGGCTGGCGGCATCGGCGGCCAGGGTGGCGAGCCAGGTGCGGATCGGCGAGACCGCCGCGTCGGGCAGCAGCCCCTCGGCATCCACCGAGGTCTCGGGCACTGCGAACAGCGGGGAGTCGGCCAGGCCGCGCTCGGTCATCAGCCGGCCCAGGTGCGGCGGCACCTGGTTCATCGCCGCCGGGGGCACCCGGTCGAGCACGACGGCCACCGCGGCGGACCGGTCGACCGCGGACTTGAGGAAGTCCCACGGGACCGCATCGGCATAGCGGGCGGCGGAGGTCACGAAGACCCACAGGTCTGCGGCCTGCAGCAGCTGTGCGGAGAGCTGACGGTTCTGCTCCACCACCGAGTCCACGTCGGGGGCATCCAGCAGGGCCAGCCCCTTCGGGATGGTGGCCTCCTCCACCAGCTGCAGGGTGTTGGAGTCCTGCGAGCTGGCACGCGAACGCACCAGGCCGGGCAGGATCCGGTCGTCGTTGAACCACTTCACGTCGTCGGGGTGGCAGATCAGCACGGGTGACTTGGTGGTGGGGCGGATGACGCCCGGGGTGGTGACCGCGCGACCCACCAGCGAGTTCACCAGGGTCGACTTGCCTGCGCCGGTGGACCCGCCCACCACGGCCAGCAGCGGAGCCTCGATGGTGGCCAGCCGCGGCAGGATGTAGTCATCCAGCTGCCGCTGCATCTCGCGGGCGCTGCGCCCCTGTTCCATGGCCTGTGGAAGCGGCAGGGGAAGCCTCACGGGCGCGAGCGATTCGCGCAACTCGGTGAGGGCCTGTGTCAGCCGTGTGCTGCTCACACGTTTCCTTTCGACGGCGCGGGCCCCGTCGGCGCCCGCGGACTTCGCAGACAACTGTGGCACGAACCGCGTCGCGACGGGTGCGAGGTTGAGACTTTGGCGCAGACCTTACGCCTAGGGCGCAGGCCAGTGGGACGCGGCCACGGCGCGTCGACGCCGCCAGAAGGCCAGTCGGTGCCAGGGGATCTCCATGCGCAGTCCGTCGGCCTCCACCAGCGCCAGTGGCCGCAGCGCCTGCAGCTGGCCCAACAGTTCGCGCTCGCGCTCGTGACCGGCCTCGTCCACCACGCCCCGCACCATCGCGTCGCGCAGGTAGGCCAGCTCGCTCATGTCGCGCATCCGGGCCAGCGTGGCGCGCAGGGTGCGCCAGCCGCGGCGCACCGCCACCATCACCAGCCAGCTGCGGCGACGAACCGTGCCGTAGTTGGGCACCTCCCGGGCATCCAACCAGCCGAGCTGGACGTAGTCGCCCAACCGGGTGCGGATGCGCTGCAGTTCCTTGCGCAGCGCGCGCACCATGATGAACAGGATCACCGCGATGACGATGACGAACTGGATCACCAGGCGTCGCATCGACATCTCGCTGATCGAGCTCATGCCGTTGAAGGCCATGTGCCCCAGCGCCGAGAGCAGGAAGCCGGTCAGCGGGGCCAGGATGCGCACCAGCTTGCTGCGGGTGCGCAGGCCGATCACCAGACCGATGCCGGTCAGCATGGTGAACAGCGGGTGGCCGAAACTGGTGATGACGCCGCGCAGGAAGACCAGCTGCTGCACCGCCTGCTCCACGTCGCCGGCCCCGGTGGTCACCGAGCCGTAGACCAGCGCGCGGGCGTAGTAGACGATGTTCTCGGTGAAGGCGAAGCCGATGGCGGCCAGGCCCGCCAGGCAGATGCTCTGCAGGCCGGAGACGATCCGGTAGCGCACCAGCACCGCCAGCAGGAAGAGGAAGGTGGCCTTGGCGGCCTCCTCCACGAAGGGCGCGACGAAGACCGCCGGACGGGCCTGGGCCGCGGGATCTCCCGGGCTCGCCGAGACGTTCAGCAACTGCGCGGCCCAGCTGTTGATGTTGAGGCTGAGCCAGATGGACATGCACGAACCCCACCCGAAGGCGAGCAGCCAGAACAGCGGTTTCATCGGACGCAGCCGGTCGAAGGCGATGAAGAACAGCGACCACACCGCGGCGGTGGGGGCGGCATAACCCGCGCACTCCTTGAGGGTCGCCCAGTCCAGACCGGGCACGACCCCTTCGGGGAAGACCTGGTCTGCCGAGAGCTGCCGCCACACCAGGTACAGGGTGACGGCGTAGAGCTGGAAGAGCACCACCGAGATCCAGGTCCACGGATTGGTGAGCAGCCGCAGCCAACGGTTGCCTGCCTCGTCGTGACGCTTGGGCGGCAGGCCCGACAGGGAACGGGCCCGACGCTCGGGGCGAATGTTGTGGGCCGGCTCCAGCTGCCCGTTCAGGGTCCATCCGGGCGTGGTCTGCGTCGTGCTCAAAACTCGTCACCGTGCTTTCCGGGCCGGATGGTCACGTGGCGCCCCAGGCAGGAATCGAACCTGCGACCGACAGATTAGAAGGCTGCTGCTCTATCCGCTGAGCTACTGAGGCTGGTTGGTCGTCGTCCATGGTAGCGGCGTGGGATGGTCAGGCGCGCTACATCCGTGCGCGTAGGCTTGCGGGGTGAATGACATGCTGGTGTGGATCGATTGTGAGATGACCGGGCTCGACCTGGCCAATGACGCCTTGATCGAGGTGGCGGCCCTGGTGACCGACTCGGAGCTGAACGTGCAGGGCGAGGGCGTCGACGTCCTGATCAAGCCCTCCGACGAGGCGCTGGCCCAGATGGGTGACTTCGTGCGCGAGATGCACACCAAGTCTGGCCTGCTCGACGAGCTGGCCTCCGGAACCACCATGGAGCAGGCACAGCAGCAGGTGCTGGACTACATCCGCACCTTCGTCCCCAGCGCCCGCAAGGCTCCGCTGGCGGGCAACACCATCGGCACCGACCGCGCCTTCCTGGCCCGCGACATGCCAGAGCTTGAGGGCTGGGTCCACTACCGCAATGTGGATGTCAGCAGCATCAAGGAACTCAGCCGACGCTGGTTCCCCCGCGCCTACTACCAGTCCCCCGCCAAGAGCGGGAACCACCGTGCACTGGCCGACATCCAAGAGTCGATCGAGGAGCTGCGCTACTACCGCGAGGCCGTCTTCGTACCCGCACCCGGCCCCTCCACGGCCGAGGCCAAGCAGATCGCGGTGAAGCACCAGGGCGTGCTCACCGGCGCCCGGCCGCAGTGACTCGTTCACCGCGATTTCACATCTGCCGCGGAGCACGCTAAGCTGATCCAGCGCTCAGGGCAGTAGTCCGGCGACATGGTGGGTATAGCTCAGTTGGTAGAGCACCTGGTTGTGGTCCAGGTGGTCGCGGGTTCAAGTCCCGTTACTCACCCCAGACGCGAAGGCCCCGGTCACCAGACCGGGGCCTTCGTCGTGCGCGTGTGCGAGCCGCCTGATCTTCCCGATGGAGCGCTTTGAGGTCTTTGGCACGTTCAAAGCGCACTGGGGTGCGGAATTCGCTCAATCGGGACGATGAGATCGGTTCTCCATCACCGGCCGGGCGGCCAGCGGACCCCCTATCGGGGACTCAGTCCTCGATCACCACCTGATTGGCGACGTCGCGATCGATCCGGCCGAAGTTGTAGTAGGCAGCGCAAGCGCCCTCCGGCGACACCATGCAGGTGCCGATCGGATTGTCCGGGGTACAGGCAGTACCGAAGACCTTGCACTGCCACGGCTTGATGCGGCCGGTGAGCACCGACCCGCACTCGCACGCTTTGGGGTCCTCCTTGCGCACTCCGGGGATGGTGAACCTCCGCTCGGCATCCCAGGGCGCGAAGGCCTCGGCGATGCCCAGGCCCGAGTCCGGCAGCATGCCCAGACCGCGCCACTCGAATTCGTCGCGCAGTGTCAGGGTCTGTTCCATCATCCGCAGCGCGGCCGGATTACCGGCCTCACGCACCACGCGAGCGTACTGGTTCTCCACGCGGGCCCGGCCCGCCGCGACGTCGCCACTGACGAACTGCTCCAACAGCATCGCGACGGCCTGCAGGATGTCCAACGGCTCGAAGCCGGTCACCACGCAGGGCAGGTTGTGTTCCTCGACGAGGAAGTCGAAGGCATGGGTTCCCGTGATGGTGGCCACGTGACCGGGGCCGATGAAGGCATCCACCATGGTCTCGCCGCCGTTCACGATGGCCCGCAGCGGCGGCTCGATGGTCACGTGGTTGGAGAAGATCGAGAAGTTCCGCACGTCCTCGGCCTTCGCCTGCAGCAGGGTGACCGCGGTGGGTGGCGTGGTGGTCTCGAAGCCGACGGCGAAGAAGACGACGTGGCGTTCGGGATTGTCCCGGGCCACCTGCAGCGCATCCAGCGGCGAGTAGACGAAACGCACGTCGCAGCCGCGGGCACGGGCCTGCAGCAGCGACTCCCCGGTGGACCCGGGCACCCGCATCATGTCCCCGAAGCAGGTCAGGATCACACCGGGCTGGGCGGCCAGCCACAGGGCGTCGTCAACCCGCCCCATGGGGATCACGCACACCGGACAGCCGGGTCCATGGACGAGCTCGATCTGCTGCGGCAGCAGGTGTTCCAGGCCGTGGCGGTAGATGGTGTGGGTGTGCCCGCCACAGACCTCCATGATCCGGATCGGGCGCTCCAGCCGGCTTGCCAGGCGCTCGATGGTGGCGAGAAGTGCCTTGGCATCCTCGGGGTCGCGGTAGTCGTCGACGTACTTCATGCCCGCTCCCCCATGCCACCGTCGATGGCGCTGCTGGCGAAGCTCTCCACCTCGGAGCTCCACACGTCGCCGCCAAGCTTCTTGATCTGGTCCAGGGTGATGCGGGCCTCGTCGGCGTCGATCCGGCTCAGGGCAAAACCGACGTGTACCAGCACCCAGTCACCCACGGCCAGCCCCTCGTCGACCAACAGGTCCGTGGCGATCATCCGCTCCACGCCGCTGATCGCCACTCGCGCGCGAGGTTGCTCGGGATCGGGGATCTCGACGACCTCGGCCGGAACGCCCAGACACATCTGACTCTTCCTTCCTGGACCCCGGTCGCTCACTGACTAGGGCTTCGGGCCTATCATGACGCATGCGACGAGGCCGTCGCGCACCGCCCCGGACACTTGCCACAAGGAGCCCCCGATGGACCCGAAAAATCGCCTCAACGACGACGAGGAGCGGGTCAACTCCACCATCGAGAAGGTCCGCCGCCGCGGCATCCGGCTGACCGACGACCACATCACCCTGGCCCACGGCGCGGGGGGCAAGGCCTCCGCCGCCCTGGTGGAGCAGGTCTTCGTCGCGGTCTTCGCGGACGAGGAGCTCCAGAACCTGGGCGACGCCGGCGTGGTGCCGCTGGCTGACCTGCTGGCCGGGGTGGAGACCGACGGCGGCGCGATCGCCCTGTCCACCGACTCCTATGTGGTCAATCCCATCGAGTTCCCGGGTGGCAGCATCGGTGACCTGGCGGTCAACGGCACGGTCAACGACCTGTCCGTCAGCGGCGCGGTGCCGAAGGTGGTCTCCGCGGCCTTCGTCCTCGAGGAGGGACTGCCCGTCGAGACGCTGCGCCGGATCGTCGCGGACATGAAGGCCGCCGCCGATGCCGCCGGCGTGCGCATCGTCACCGGCGACACCAAGGTGGTACCGCACGGGGCCTGTGACCAGCTCTACATCACCACGGCCGGCGTCGGTGTGGTGCCGGCCGGGCGCACCCTGCACGCCGACAGTGTCCAGCGAGGCGACAAGGTGATCCTGTCGGGACCGATCGCCGACCACGGGATGGCCGTGATGATGGCGCGTGGCGACCTGGCCATCGACGCCCCCATCGAGTCCGACACCCGAGCCGTCAACGCCATGGTGACCGCGCTGCTGGAGGCGGCCCCCGGCACCCGCTGGATGCGCGACGCGACCCGCGGCGGGGTGGGCACGGTGCTCAACGAACTGGCCATGGCCACCGGATTCGGGGTGGCGGTCACCGACGACGACATCCTGGTCCGCGACATGACCCGCGCGGCCTGCGACATGCTCGGCATCGACCCGCTCTACGTCGCCAACGAGGGCACCTTCGTGGCCGTTGTGCCGGCGGATGAGGCGGAGGCCGCCGTCGCGGCCCTGCATGAGGTGCCGGGCGGCGAACAGGCGCGGATCGTGGGCCGGGTCGTGGCGCAGCCCGCCGCCTCCGTGGTGCTGGTCACCGGCTTTGGCGGCACCCGGATGGTGGACATGCTCGTGGGTGACCCGCTCCCCCGGATCTGCTGAGCAGCCGTCCGGCGAAGGCCTGCCCCAGGCTCAGTCCCCCGTCATTGGGTGGGACGACGCGGTGGGTCAGCACCCGCAGGCCACGGGCGCGCAGCTCGGGGACGAGCCGGCCCACCAGCAGTCGGTTCATGGCGACCCCTCCGGTCAGCCCCACCAGGTCCGTGCCCAGCTCGCTGGCGGATCGCTCAAGCACCCCGGCCAGTGCCCAGGCGATGCCGTCGTGGAAGCGTCGGGCCCGGTCCGGCAGCTCGCCCGGACGGCGGAGGAGGTCGTCGAGCACCTCGGCCAGGTCCGCGGGGTGCGGATCCGTGGCCCGCCCGCACCTGGCCAGCCGCTCCAGTTCCATGGCGGCCTGGGCCTCGTAGCTCGTCTCCTGGCAGACCCCCAGCAGGCTGGAGGCTGCGTCGAACAGGCGGCCCATCGACGAGGTCTGGACCACGCCGAAGCCACTGGCCAGCTGCGACTCGACGAGACGACGTTCGGGGCCCTCGACGATGTCCGGGGCGTCGAAGCCCCAGGCATGGCACAGGCCCAGGGCGACCCGCCAGGGATGTCGGATCGCACGGTCCCCACCCACGAGACTGAACTGCGGCACGTGCCAGGCGCGGGACCAGTCGCACAAGTCCTCCCCCAAAGCCAGCACCTCACCACCCCAGATGGTCTGGTCGGTGCCGTAGCCGGTGCCGTCCAACGCCGCGACCACCACCGGCCCGTGCCCCACGCCGTGTTCGGCCAGCAGGGACAGCGCATGAGCCCAGTGGTGCTGCACGCCCACCAACGCCACCTCGGGGCGATCGTCGGCATACCGCTCCGCCCAGGCGGTGGTGGCGTAGTCCGGGTGCAGGTCGTGCACCAGCACCTGCGGGGAGCGTCGGTGGATGTCGACGAGTTGGCCGACCGAGGCCTGGTAGGCCCGTTGCGCCTCCCAGGACCCCATGTCCCCGATGTGCGCGCTGACGAAGGCCAAGTCATCCGTGGCCAGGGTGAAGGTGTTCTTGTACTCCCCTCCCACGCCCAGGACGCACGGCCCCTGCGTGGCTGGTGCCGGGAGGACGACGGGCAGGGGCGCGTGCCCGCGAGAGCGGCGCGACGGGAGGCTGCCCAGGAAGACCGAGTCCTCGACGGGCACGTGAATGGGGCGGTCATGCAGCAGGAAGGCGTCGGCCAGATGGCCGAGCCGGGCCAGGGCGTCGTCATTGTCGTGGCACAGGGGTTCGGCCGCGGCATTGCCGCTGGTGGCCACCAGCGCCAGGCCGTCGTCGAGCAACAGGTGGTGCAGCGGGGCATAGGGCAGCATGACACCGACGTCCCCGAGCCTTGGCGCGACGGCGTCGCAGAGGTCGTAGGACCTGGCCATCGGGGCAATCACGATGGGCCGCGCCGGGCTGGTGAGCAGTCCCAGCGCCTCGGGGTCCAGGTCCGCCAACCGGGACGCCTGCTCCACCGTGCGGACCATCACGGCGAAGGGTTTTCCGGACTTGCGCTTGCGCTCCCGCAGGGTGGCCACGGCATCGGCATTGCGGGCGTCGCACATCAGGTGGAAGCCGCCGATCCCCTTGACGGCAAGGATCTTCCCGTCCTGCAACAGGGCGCGGGCATGAGCGATCACCGACCGTTCGTCCTGTTCGACAGGCTCAGGGAGCAAGGTGAGCGCGGGGCCGCAGTCCCAGCAGGAGATGGGCTGCGCATGGAAGCGACGGTCACCGACGTCGGTGTACTCCGCCCGGCAGGCCTCGCACATCTCGAAGCCCGCCATGGTGGTCGTCGGCCGGTCATAGGGCAGGTCCCGAATGATGCTGAGCCGGGGGCCACAGTTGGTGCAGGTGATGAAGGGGTGGCCGAAGCGCCGGTCGTCGGGATCGCGCAGCTCGCGCAGGCAGTCGTCGCAGGTGGCCACATCGGGCGGGACGAGGGAACGCAGGCCGGGCAGGTGGCGGCTGGCCACCACCCGGAAACCGTCCTCGTCGACGAGCGGCAGTTCGGTGGTCACCTCGTCGATCACGCGGGCCAGGGTCGGCAGCGTGTCCAGGACCTCGCGCTGGAAGGCGTCGAGCACAGCGGGCTCCCCCTGCACCTCGACGAAGACCTGCACCTCGTCATTGCCCACCAACCCAGTCACCGGGTGACGGGCCGCGACCTTTGCCACGTGGGGACGAAATCCCACGCCCTGCACCACGCCGCGCAGCAGCCATTGGCGACGCTGCCGACAAACCGCCTCACCCATGTGGGTAGGGTAACGCCCAAGACCGGTCTGACGAGGTGTGACGTGCATGAACTCTCCTTGAGCCGCGAGGTGGCGGCCATCGTGGGACACGCGTCGGCGGGCCGGCCCGTGGCCGTGGTCGAGTTGCGTGTGGGGCACCTGCGACAGGTGGTCCCGGATGCCCTGCAGCATGCTTGGCGGTTCACCGTGAAGGGCACGCCCTTGGCCGGTGCCCGGCTGCTGATCGAGGAGGTCCCGGTGCGGCTCACCTGCCTCGACTGCCACCAGGACAGCCTTCCCGGGCACCAGCTCGGCTTCGACTGCCGCCACTGCCAGTCCCCTCATACCCGCATCACGGCGGGCGAGGAATTCATGGTCGTCGCCATCGAGGTCGACGACCCCGACCAGAAGGGAGTCCCCGATGGGACGCTTCCACCGGCACGACGGTGACGACATGCACACGCATGACGACGGCACCGTGCACAGCCATGAGCACGGCGACCACGCCCACGAGCACGACCACCCCCACGAGCACCACGAGGTGGACCCGGACCTGCTCGGGGACCACTCCGGCTACCAGACCGGCCGGGAGCGGATCGAGGTCCTCACCGACATCTATGCGGAGAACGACCGGCTCTCCGACGCCAACCGGGCGGCCTTCGATGCCGCTGGCGTCACCTGCATCAACCTGATGAGCTCACCGGGTTCGGGCAAGACGACGCTGCTGCAGCGCACCCTGGCAGCGCTGCAGGGCAGGCGGCGCGTCGGCGTCGTCGAGGGCGACATCGAGACGGCCATCGACGCCGACCGACTGGAGGGCTTCGGCGCCCAGATCAGCCTGCTCAACACCGGCGACGGTTTCGGCGGCGAGTGCCACCTCGATGCGCCGATGGTGGCCAAGGCATTGCGCGGCCTGGACCTGTCCCAACTGGACCTGGTGCTGATCGAGAACGTCGGCAACCTGGTCTGCCCGGCCGAGTTCAACGTCGGGGAACATGCGAAGGCAATGGTCTACTCCATCACCGAGGGCGAGGACAAGCCGGTCAAGTACCCGGTGATGTTCCGCTCCGTGGAGGTGGTGGTGGTCAACAAGATGGATCTGGCACCCCACCTGGATTTCGACATGGACCTGTTCCGCAGCAACCTGGAGAAGGTCAACCCCGGCGTCACCGTCCTGGAAATCTCTGCCAGGACAGGAGATGGGATCGACGCCTGGATCGACTGGGTGCTCGCTCGCCGCGCAGCCGACGGTCAAGCCCCGGGATCTGGCGTGGAAAACACTTGAGGACCTGTTCAAGAACCCCCTCACGACCCACTACAGTTCGTCGTATCGAATGTGAATCGTTGGGACACCGCTGCCCCGACGGATGTGAAAGGGCGACGCCATGAGCTTCGAACAGAGCCCCTACCAGAGTCCGGTCTGGCAGGAGGGCACCTTGGGCGAGAACCTCGCCAGGGCCGGGGTCGACCGGCGTGACTTCCTCAAGTTCTGTGGGGCGATGGCATCCATCTTCGCCGTCGGGGCTCCGGCTGCGCTGGGTGCCAGCCCCGCGCAGGCAGCTCCCGGCAAGGCGCCCCTGACGGCGGAGCAGATCGCCGAGAAGCTCGAGGGCATCAAGAAGCCCAATGTGGTGTGGCTGCAGCTGCAGGAGTGCACCGGCTGTTCCGAGTCCGCGCTGCGCTCCGGCGGCACCACCGTCGAGGAACTGGTGCTGAGCCTGACCAGCATGAACTACTTCGAGCTGTTGATGGCCCCCTCCGGCCACGCCGCGGAGAAGGCGCTGGAGGAGACCAACAAGGAGCCGCACATCCTGGTGGTCAACGGTTCGGTGCCCATGAAGGATGGCGGAATCTACGGAACCATCGGCGGCAAGTCGATGGAGCAGGTGCTGCGCGAGTCCGCGGAGAATGCCACCGCCATTCTGGCCGTCGGGGCGTGCGCGGTGTACGGCTCGGTGCAGGCCGCCCGCCCCAACCCGACCGGCGCAGTCGGCGTCGACGAGCTGATCAAGGACAAGCCCGTCATCAACGTCGCCGGCTGCCCGCCGATCGGTGAGGTGATCACCGCGTCGATCACGTACTTGTTGACCCACGACGGCCTGCCGGAACTGGACGCCGAGGGCCGGCCCAAGTTCGCCTACGACCAGCGGATCCACGACTCCTGCCCGCGCCGCGCGCACTTCGACGCCGGCCAGTACGTGCGCACCTTCGACGACGAGGCCGCCCGCAACGGGTGGTGCCTGTACGAGGTGGGGTGCAAGGGCCCCAGCACCTTCAGCCCGTGCCCGATCATCCAGTGGAACCTGGGCACGTCGTGGCCGATCGGCGCGGGTCACCCGTGCATCGGGTGCACCGAGAAGCACTTCTTCGACCGCTTCACCCCCTTCTACGAGGAACTGCCCAATGTTCCCGGCCTCGGCATCGAGGCGACGGCGGAGAAGGTCGGCTGGGGGCTGGTGGGCGCCGCCACGGTTGGCGTCGCCGCACACGCGGGGCTGACCGCCGCCCGCCACGCCGCGGCCAAGAGGACGCCCGTGGACGTGCAGATCCGGGCCTTCGGCGAGGGCGGCGACCCGACGATCGGGACCACCACCCCCACACCGCCGCCGGACCAGCCGGCGCACCAGGTGACCGGCGTCGAGCAGCCCGGCGCCGTCGAGACCATCAACAACGACTCCACCAGCACCGGAAAGGGTGAGTGACCATGGCAGAACGCGTCGTCATCGACCCCCTCACCCGCATCGAGGGACACGTCCGCATCGAGATGGAGGTGCAGGGAACCCAGATCAAGAAGGCCTGGGCGGAGACCACCCAGTACCGCGGCATCGAGACCATCGTGAAGGACCGTGACCCCCGCGATGCCTGGGCCTTCGTCCAACGCATCTGCGGCGTGTGCACCAGCGTCCACGCCATCGCCAGCTGCATCGCCGTCGAGGACGCGATCGGCGCGCGGGTCCCGGAGCAGGCCAACCTGATCCGTTCGATGGTGATGGCATCCCAGGAGATCCAGGACCACGTCATCCACTTCTACCACCTGCAGGCACTGGACTGGGTCAACGTCGTCTCCGCCGCCAAGGCCGACCCGCAGAAGACCTACGACTTCGCCAAGCGCATCGGCAGCACCTGGAAGGGCAACACCGTCGAACGCTTCACGAAGGTGAAGCAGACGGTGCAGGGCATCCTGGACTCCGGTCAGCTCAGCATCTTCACCGGCGGCTACTGGGACCACCCCGCGTACAAGCTCCCGCCGGAGGCCAACCTGATGGCCGTCGCCCACTACCTCGACGCGCTGGAATTCCAGCGCTCCATGATCCGCATCTGCACCGTCTTCGGCGGCAAGAACCCGCACCCGAACTTCCTGGTCGGCGGCATGGCCTGCACCATCGACCCGGACAAGTCCGAGTCCATCAACCAGGTGCACACCGACCAGATCCGGCAGTGGGTGGCCGAGACCGACGAATTCGTCCAGCAGTGCTACCTGCCCGACGTCGTGGTGATCATGGACGCCTATCGCGAGTACTACTCGATCGGGAAGTCGTCGGACACCTTCATCGCCGCCGGGATGGCGGGCAGCATGTTCTTCGGGGACCCGGCCACGGCCCGCGGCCAGGAACCCCTGGGCGGGGTGAAGCCGGGCGTGCTGCTTGACGGCGACTACAAGACGGTCCACCCCTTCGACCCGGGCAAGATCGCGGAGAACATCACCTCGGCCTGGTACACCTACGAGGGTGGCGAAGCGGCCAAGACCCCGGACAAGGGCGAGACCACGCCGCAGTACACCGGCCCGAAGCCGCCCTACACCTGGCTGGGCGACCAGGAGAAGTACACCTGGTCCAAGGCCCCCCGCTACGACGGCCGCCCCACCCAGGTGGGTCCCGTCGCACGCGTCCTGCTGGCCTACGCACAGGGCCACAAGCGCACCGTGGAGCTGGTCGACATGGTGTTGAAGAAGTCCGGGATCAAGCTCGAGCAGATGAACTCCACCGCGGGCCGCATCATGTGCCGCGCCATCGAGGCCGCCACCAGTTCGGAGCACCTCAAGGCGGAGACCTTCCCGAAGTTCATCGAGAACATCAAGAAGGGTGACCTCGACGTCTTCGACTCCACCAAGTGGGAGCCGAGCTCCTGGCCCGAGGAGTGCCAGGGCTACTCGATCGTCGAGGTGTCCCGCGGCCAGCTGAGCCACTGGACCACCATCAAGGACAAGAAGATCGCGAACTACCAGGCGGTGGTGCCCACCACCTGGCTGGCCGGTGGCCGCGACGACAAGGGCAAGGAAGGGCCGTACGAGGCCTCGCTCGGCTACGGAACACACCCGCTGGTCAAGCCGGAGGAACCGTTGGAGCCGATGCGCACCATCCACTCCTACGACCCGTGCATGTCCTGCGCGGTGCACGTGCTGGACCCCGACGGTGGGGAGCTGGTGCAGGTGGTGACGCCATGAGTGCCACCGCCGAGCACATTCCGCAGGTGGAGGTGCTCAATGCCTTCAGCGTCGGGGGGATGAGCGAGCGTCGGCTGATCTCGCTCGCGGCGGCGGCCCCCGAGGGTTCCACCGACGACGTGGACCTGGCCCTGGCCAACTACATCGTCGAGACGCACGCGGACGTCCCGGTCCCCCGGGTGCCGGCGGAGCACTTCGACGCGGCGCGCAGCATCCGTCGCTTCTCCCTCACCAAGGTCGACGACTACCCCTGGTCGGACATGCCGGCCGAGACCATCATCGTGATGCGCGGTGAGCTGGACTCGGTGATCGCGGAGGCGAAGTCCACCCGCGAGCAGCGCGCCCTGATCCGTCGCAATGCGCAGCAGGTGGAGATGCGGGGCTGCCGCCCCCTCGCGGTCGCCGTGGCGCGGCAACGTGCCGACGGCAGCCGCGGCCCCTTCCAGCTGGAGGGTTTCGTCACCGTCAAGCCGTTGAGCGTGCACGGCTTCGAGGACGAGATGACCAGCCGCCCCGGGGACTGGGTGCGGGTCAACCTGTGGAGCCCGCTGGTGCGCTGGCAGCACTGGATCAACGTGGCCCTGATCTTCGTGATGAGCTGCACCGGGTACTACATCATGCATCCCTTCGTGGGGCCCATCGCGCGCACCGGCGTGGAGACCGGCTACCTGATGGGATGGGTGCGCCTGGTGCACTACATCGCAGCCTTCAGCTGGGTGCTGCTGGGACTGACAAGGCTCTACCTGCTCTTCACCGCCAAGGACCGCTTCCTGCGCTGGCCCGCCCTGTGGCCCCTGTGGAAGGGCGAGGACGTGAAGAACCTGGGCCGGGTGGCGATGTACTACACCTTCATCAAGAAGCACGCCCCGCTGTACGTCGCGCACAATCCCTTGCAGCAGCTCACCTACACCGGCATCTACGCGCTGGGTGGCCTGCAGATCATCACCGGCACCGCCATCTATGCCCTCTACCACCGCTACAACTGGTTCTGGGGTCTGTTGGCGACGCCGGTCGAGTGGATCGGCATCCCGCACATGCGCCTGCTGCACGCGTTGATCATGTTCGTCTTCTGGGCCTTCGTGATCGCCCACGTCTACCTGGCCGTGCGTGCCGACTCCATCGAGCGCCACGGAGGCGTCTCCGCGATGCTCAACGGGGGCGTCTGGATGCGTCGCGGATCCAAGCCCGTCGACGCGCCCCCGATCGACTGATGACCAGCCAGACCACCAGCCACATCACCAGCCGCGGCCCAGCGCCGGTCGAGCGATCGACCGGCGCTCCGGTTGTGGTGCTGGGCATCGGCAACACGATCATGGCCGACGACGGCATCGGGTTGGCGCTGTTGGAACAGGTGCAGGCCCAGGCGCCGGCCAGTCCCTTGGTGGACTTCGTCGACGGGCGCACCGGCGGGATGGAGCTGCTGCCGGTGGTGCAGGACGCGCGATACCTGCTCGTGCTGGATGCTGTCGCTGGCCCCGTGCCGGGAGAGGTGGTCAGCCTGTCCGGTGACCAGGTACCGCGGCTGCTGGCCAGCAAGTTGTCGCCGCACCAGGTGGGGCTGCTGGACATCCTCGCCGCGGCCCGCCTGCTGGGCACCGAACCCGAGCGGATCGACGTCGTGGGTGTGGTGCCAGAGACGGTCGACCTCTGCCTGGGCATGACCGAGGCGGCCTCCCGTGGGGTCGAGCAGGCGACTCCGATTGCCCTGGCCGTGCTGGCCGAACTGGTCGCGGCGGCGGAGGCCGTGTCGGCGTGAGGTCAGTCGCTCTCCAGGTCCGCCCAGGCGACGTCGAACTCACGTCCGCGCACCAGGTTCCCCGTCGGGGTCTGGCAGACCGGGCAGACCAGGGCATAGAACTCGTCGATCTCCCGGTCCTCGCGGCAGGTGAGGCAGTGCACGGCGGCCTGGACGTGCTCCACGTCCAGCGTCGCACCGTCCAGACAGCTGCCGTGGATGGCGATGGGCCACGCTCCCTGCAGGGCTTCGACGGTCGTGCCACTCATGCTGCCCACCCGCAGCCCCACCGCGCTGGCCCGCGTCGCGGTGGGCGAGGCCTGCACCGCCTGCTCGACGGCGGCGACCACGGTGGTGAGCAGTCCGAGTTCGTGCATGAGCAGATTCTTGCAGACTGCAGGAGGATGGGGCGATGACCCGCGAACGAATCAATCTAGACGCGATGCTGTCCCCGCAGTCGGCCCGCGTGCTGGTGCGCGTCGACGAGTCCGGCGACGCCCAACAGGCCTGGTTCGACCTGGCCGGCCTGCCCCGCGTCGACGCCCATCTGGTGGGCCAGCCGGTGCGGGAGGTGCCGCGGATCGTTGAGCGGCTGTGCGGCATCTGTCCCGCCGCCCACCACCTGGCGGGAATCCGTGCCCTGGAGGCGCT
This sequence comes from Luteococcus struthionis, assembly GCF_048595755.1. Lineage (GTDB taxonomy): Bacteria > Actinomycetota > Actinomycetes > Propionibacteriales > Propionibacteriaceae > Luteococcus. The sequence continues at coordinate 2,304,107 of NZ_CP184360.1, read as the reverse complement.
GCTGGGACTGGGCGCGACGTCGTGGCAGGCGGAGAACATGCGACGGCTGCTGCACCACGGGTCCGCGATGGACGCCCTGGCGGTGCGCCTGTTCGCCGAGCACCGCGAGCGCTGCCTGCAGCTGAGGCGGGTCGGCAAGTTGGCCATGAAGGTGGCCGGCTCCCCCGGGCACTTCCCCAGCACGGCGGTTCCCGGCGGGGTGTCCACGGCGACGGATCCAGCCCTGGTCCGGGAACTCTCGGAGGTCATCGCCGAGGCCGTCGAGGCCGCGGAGCACCTGGCCGAAGGCCTGGTGCGCGACGCTGCCATGGCTGACGTCTTCGCGGGCCCCGATGTTGCCCTCGTCGACGAGTCCGGACGCCCCGATCTGTTGGGCACCCGGCTGCGTGCCGTCACGGCCGACGGCGACGTGGTGGTGCGGTCGGCCGCACCGCCAGAGTGGCCGACGCTGGTTGGCGAGGCTCGTCCCGGCCAGACGGCTCCCCGGCCCTTCCTGACGGTGCTGGGTCAGGACAAGGGCGTCTACCGGGTAGGGCCGATGGCCCAGTTGCGGATCGGGGCGCTGACGACCCCGCGTGCCGCCGCCCTGCAGGGACGCTGGCTGACCGCCCATGGCGGCGTCGTCGCGGCCCGGGCCATCATGCTGCTGCACTCCTGCGAGGTGGTGGCCTCGCTGGCCGCGAATCCTGCCGAACTCGACGCCGAGCCGAACTCACCGATCCCCGAGACCACTTCCCCGACCCTTGAGCCCACTTCCCCGTTCCCTGAGCTTGTCGAAGGGATCGGCTGGGTGGACAGCCCGCGCGGCCTGCTGGTGCACGCCTACACCGCCGATGCCACCGGCCGCCTCGTGAAGGCCCAGATCCTCACCCCGACCGCGCAGAACGAGCCCTGGCTGGGGCAGATGCTGCTGGGCGCCGTCGGGTCGCCGGAGCGTGTGGAGGCCAGCATCCAGACCGCCGACCCCTGTCTGCCGTGTGTCAGCGCTCCGCCCGGGCAGATGCCGGTCACCGTCGAGACGATCGAACAGGAGTCCTGAGATGTGCATTGCGCTGCCCTCCCGCATCCTGGAGATCTTCGACGCCGGCTTGCCGATGGCGCGGGTGCTGGTGCCCGGCCGTCCCGAGGATCCGGAGCGGATCGACGAGTGCTGTCTGGCCTATGTCCCCGAGGCGCGGGTGGGCGACCACGTGCTGGTCTCCAATGGCTTCGCCGTCGACCTGCTGGACGAGAAGTCGGCCCGGGAGTCCCTTGCAGCCTTCGCGGAGGTCGGCCTGCTGCCAGGCTCCCCCACGGAGACCTAGGAATCCGACGTCACGCACGACGACTGCGCATCGCACGCGTCTGCGTGAGATGCGCGTCCGCCACCAACTCCTCGTAGCGCGCGGAGCCCACGGCAACCAGCGCCACCCGACCCTCGGCGTCGTGGTGCAGGCCCCAGCCGTACCGCTTGCCCAGCGGCGACGAGCGCAGGCAGGCCTGCGCCTTCGCGAAGAAGTCCTTCCGGGCCTGCGCCCACTGCTCCTGGGGGATCGCCTGCCGCCGGGTGTGCACGGCGAAGAGCAGGTCGTCGGAGGTCAGCTCGTAGGGATGGTCGGCCAACAGCTGGTACTGCAGCGACGCGATCGTTGGTCCCTTCGCGGTGACCTTCGGGATTTCACCCGTGGTGGCCGGGCAGTCCTCGGCGACGGCGATGAACGTGTTGGTGTAGTTGGTGCTGCTCATGCCTCACTCGCCCATCTGGCCGTCGATCGCTTCCCGCAGCAGGTCCGCGTGCCCGCAGTGGCGGCAGTACTCCTCCACCATGTGCACGAGAACCCAGCGGACGGTGGGGTCCTCGTCCCATCAGCGCACCGTGACCAGCCGGGACAGGTCGACGCGCCCCGCTCCGCCCAAGGCATCCAGGTGGTCCCGTGACGCCTCACAGGCATCGCGCCAGATCCGACGAAGATCCTCGCCCGTGTCCTCCAGTGCGGAGTCCCAGTCCCAGTCCCTGTTCGCCTTCCAGTCCACGTCGCACCAAGGCCTGGCGGGCGGGTTGCCGCCCATGACCACACCGAACCAGAAGCCCTCGACGTAGGCGAGGTGCTTCAACAACCCACCCAGCGACATCGACGACGGCAGCGGTTTGGCGTGCAGTTGCTCGTCGGTGAGCCCCTCGGCCTCGTCTGCCCGCTTGTCCAGGCCGCCCATGAAGCGGTCGAGCTGCAGCACGGCGCGGGCGTGTCGTCCCGAACCGATGGGCCCCGGGTCGTCGAACGCCTGCACATCCCACCAGATGGTGCGTCCCTCCACCTCGGTGACGGTGCACTCATAGCGCACGGTCATTCAGGGCAGGGTGGCGACGGTGTGGGACAAGTCGACGTGCACGCCCACAGAGCCCTCCCCCTCCTCCAGGTGCGGACGCAGTGCCTCCATGCAGGCCCATTCCGCGGCGCCCACCATGTACGCCGTCGCAAAGACCCGGGGCACGGTCTGGAATTCCGGGGACTCGGGGAAGACATCGGGGACGCAGCGGTTCTCGGGAACGACATAGGTGCTCCAAGCAAGAGCAACCATGGAGAATGAGCAGGAGCGGTTCTCAGTCGTCGGAGCCCCGACGCCAGGCGGCCCGCATCATCTCCTTGTTCACGGCGGCGACGGCGGCCAGCGGGATCCCGGCCGGGCACACCTCGACGCACTCGCCGTAGGTGGAGCACGGGCCGAAGTCCTGTTCGACGGCCCTCACCACACCCCGAGCACGCTTGGAGCGTTCTGGCCGGCCCTGCGGCAGGGTGGCGAAGTGCGTCAACAGGGCGCCGCTGAACAGGTGCGCCGCCCCGTTGGGGCAGGCGGCGACGCAGGCACCACAGCCGATGCAGGCGGCGAAGTCCAGGGCCTTCTCCGCCCGTCGGAAGGTGATCTGGCGGTCCTCGGCGTCGGGTGCGGTGCCGGTGTCGACACTGACGAAGCCGCCGCCCTGCACCACCCGGTCCAGGGCAGAACGGTCCACGACGAGGTCCTTCACGACGGGGAAGGCCGCCGACCGGAAGGGTTCCAGCCGCACGGTGTCACCGTCGCGGAAGTTGCGCAGGTGTTGCTGGCAGGTGGGGGTGTTGGCCACCGGCCCGTGCGGCCGGTCGTCGATGGTGATGCCGCAGCAGCCGCAGATCCCCTCGCGGCAGTCGCTCTCGAAGGCCACCGGTTCTCCCCCGGCCTCGACGATCTGGTCGTTGAGCCGGTCCAACAGCTCCGGCATCGACATCTCCGGCGTCGCATCGTCCACCACGTAGGTGACGAAACCTCCGGGCGCCACGGCATTGGGCTGGCGCCACACCTCGAGCGTGATCCTCATTGGTAGTTCCTCGTCTGCAGTGGCACGGCGGTGAAGGTCAGGGGTTCGCTGTGGCGCACGGGCATCCCGGGCTGCCCCAAGGGGCCCGGTGTGTGTTCCCAGGCCGACACGAAGCACCAGTTCTCATCGTCGCGCAGCGCCTCACCGTCGGGGGTCTGGTGGTCGACGCGGAAGTGGGCGCCGCAGGACTCGTCGCGGTCGTAGGCGTCGACGCACATCAGCTCGGCAAGTTCCAGGTAGTCGGCCACCCGGCCGGCCTTCTCCAGTTCCTGGTTGAGTTCGTGCCCGGTGCCCGGGACGCGCAGGTCGCTCCAGAAGCGTGCCCGCAGGGCCCGGATCTCCTCGATGGCCTGTGCCAGCCCCTCCTTGCTGCGCGCCACGCCGCAGCCTCGGTAGAGGATCTCCCCCAGCTCGCGGTGGAAGCGGTCGGAGCCGGTCTTCCCGCCAATCGCCAGCAGCGCGTCGAGCCGGCCGGTGGCATCGGCGACGGTCTGCCGGACCGCCGGGTCGTCATCCTCCAGCAAGGGCTCATTGAGGTGCTCCGCCAGGAAGTGCGGGATGGTGTGCGGCAGGGTGAACATCCCGTCGACGCAGGCACTGAGCAGCGAGTTCGCGCCCAGCCGGTTGGCGCCGTGGTAGCCCCAGCCGGCCTCGCCGCCGACGAACAGCCCTTGGATGGAGGTCTGCATGTCGTAGTCGCTCCACAGGCCGCCCATCGAGAAGTGGGCGCCGGGCGCGATGCGCATGGGCACCTCGTAGGGGTTCTCGCCGGTGCAGTCGGCATACATCTCGAACAGGTTGCCGTAGCGCTGCTCGATGGTCTTCTTCCCCAGCCGCTGGATGGCGTCACGGAAGTCCAGGTAGACGCTGTTCTTCAGCGGTCCCACACCGTGCCCGGCCTCGATCTGTTCCCGCGCGGCCCGTGACGAGATGTCGCGCGGCGCCAGGTTGCCGTAGGCCGGGTACTTGCGCTCCAAGTAGTAGTCGCGCTCCTGCTCCGGGATCTCGTTCGCCGGGCGTTCGTCGCCCGCCTTGGCCGGCACCCAGATTCGGCCGTCATTGCGCAGGGACTCGCTCATCAGCGTCGTCTTGGACTGCCACTGGGAGCTGACCGGGAGCGCCGTGGGGTGGAACTGCAGGTAGGAGGGCGACGCGAACAGCGCACCGCGACGGTGGGCGCGCCAGGCGGCGCTGACATTGGAGTTGTGGGCCAGCGTCGAGTGGAAGAAGGCCTTGCCGTAGCCGCCGGTGGCCAGCACCACGGCGTGGGCGGCCTGGGTCTCGATGGCGCCGGTGCGCAGGTCCCGGGCGACGACGCCACGGACCCGGCCGTCGGTGACCACCAGGTCCAGCACCTCGCGGTGGGTGCGCAGGTCCACGCTGCCCGCGGCCACCTGCCGTTGCAGGGCCCGGGCCGCGGCCACCTGCAGCTGCTGCCCGGTCTGCCCCCGGGTGTAGTAGGTGCGGCTGACCTGCACGCCGCCGAAGGATCGGGTGCGCAGCTGGCCGCCGTACTCGCGGGCGAAGGGTGCCCCGATGGCGTCCATGTGGTCGATCACCCGGACCGACTCCTCGGCGAGCCGGAAGACGTCGGCCTCGCGGGCGCGGAAGTCGCCGCCCTTGACGGTGTCCTTGACGAAGCGGTCCAGCGAGTCGCCGTCCACCTTGCGACCCCGGGCTGCGTTGATGCCACCTTGGGCGGCGACGGAGTGGGCCCGACGCGCGGCATCGTGGAAGGTGTAGGTGACGACGTTGAAGCCCAGCTCGCCCAGGGCCGCGGCGGCTCCCGAACCAGCCAGGCCGGTGCCGACCACGACGATGGTGAACTTGCGACGGTTCAGCGGGCTGACCTGCTTGTAGTGCAGCTTGGCGCGGTGCCAAGCGGTGGCCGGGTCACCGTCGGGCGCGCGGCCGTCGAGCGGTGTGGTGGCCCGCGGGATGTCCAGGACGCTCATTTCACGACTCCTGTCAGCACGGCGACGGGGATGGTCAGGTTGCCGAGCGCGACGACCAGGCCGATGGCCAGTCCGACGGCGCTGATCCGCTTCACGGCCTTGGGGCCGGGCGTGGCGCCCAGGTCCAGCACCACGCTGAGCAGGCCGTGGGCGAGGTGGGCGCACAGCGCCAGCATGGTCAGGCCGTAGACGAGCGCGACGGGCCAGCGGGAGAAGGAGGCCACCACATTGGAGTAGGCGTAGGAGGCGGCGACGGTCGGGCCCTGGAAGGCGTCCGGGGCGACGGGCGTGGTGCCGATGGTGAGGTCGAGCAGGTGGAAGACGAGGAAGCCCAACAGGATGATGCCGGTCAGGGGCATGCTGCGCGCCATCCAAGTGGAGGCGGCCATCCCCTTGCGGCGCACGGATCCGCGGGCAGCCCGGCCTCGGCTGCGGACCAGCCAGCCGCAGTAGAGGTGCGCGGCCAGGCAGACCAGTAGCACGATCCGCAGGATCCACAGCAGTCCCTCGTGCGGCAGGACCGGGTGGAAGGCGGCCCGCAACCAGTGGGCGTAGCCGTTGAAGTCATCCGGACCCATGTACAACTTCAGGTTGCCGATCATGTGGACCAGTACGAAGAGTCCGAAGACGATGCCGGTGAGTGCCATCACCACCTTCGCGGTGGCATTGGACAGGCCGGTGGCATGGCCGGCGGCCCTGGTCGACGGTGACTGGGACATTCCAAACGCCTCCTGGAGAGACCTTTTGACCCACCATAGGCCCCCGCCGGGGCACGCCGACGAGCGGGGTGGTAAAACCACAAGTGTTCGGAGTGACAAGCAGCGACGCCGCCCTGGCTGGACCGGGACGGCGTCGCGTGCGCGTCGAGGGCTCAGGCCTTCTCGTCGGGCGTCTGGTTCTCGGGCTGGATGCTCCAGGCCGGAGGCTCGTCGTTGCCGGCCTCCTCCTGCTTCTCGGCGTCCTCGAAGTCGGTGTGCACCACACCGGCGGCGTGGTGGACGGGCGCGTAGATGGTGTAGAGCTGCAGCGGCTCGTCACCGGTGTTGGTGACGTTGTGCCAGGTGCCGGCGGGAACCTGGATGCTCCAGCCGTCGGAGACCTCCTGCTCGGTGTCGAGCTGGTCCTCGGCGGGCCCCATCTGCACCTTGCCCTTGCCGGCGTCGATGCGCAGGAACTGGTCGGTGTCGTGGTGCACCTCCAGACCAATGTCCTTGCCGACGGGGATGCTCATCAGCGTGACCTGCAGGTACTTGCCGCTCCAGGCCACGGTGCGGTAGTTCTCGTTGGCCTTGGTCTCGGTCTCGATGTCGAAGACGTTTGGGTTCGGTCCATTGTCAGTGATAGCCATGGCTCGAGCCTACCCACCCGTCCCGCCGCGGGTCAGGAGGGGCTCAGCCGCTCGGGTTCCTGCCCGTCGCGTGGGTTCGTGGGATGCGCGTGGGTTGCAACACACGCGGATCGCCCGAACCCGAGCGACGCGCCAGAACCCGTGAACCCGACTGATGGGGACAGCTTTCGACACGGTCAAACAGTGTGGATGGTCTTCTCAAAACGCGTGTGCGTGGGCGGAGGTGCCACAATGTTTCCCATGCCACGCACGCCCTCCTTCATGCACGACCCGCGTCTCACGGCGGCCATCACCGCTGGACGCGCCGCTGCCCTCGCCTCACGCCTGACCGGCAAGGGGTCGGGAGCCTCCATCCGCGGCAAGGTGATGACCCAGGTGGATCCCCACGCCCTGGGCAAGTTGTTGGCCAACCGACGCATCGCCGTGGTGACCGGCACCAATGGCAAGACGACCTCCACCCACCTGCTCACCGCAGCCCTGCGCGCCGGCCTGCCGGGCGACAAGGACGCCGTGGTGACCAATGCCGACGGCGCCAACCTGCACCACGGCATCGCCTCGGCCCTGGGCGAGGCACCTCGTGCCAGCGTGGCCTGCCTGGAGACCGACGAGCGCGTCGTCCCGGACGTGATCCGGCTGGGGCACCCCGAGGTGTTGGTGATGCTGAACTTCAGCCGCGACCAGATGGACCGAAACTTCGAGCTCAAGAGCCTCGGCCGCGCTTGGCGCACGGCCTTGGAGCAGGCCGGCGAGGCTGGCCCCGTGGTGGTGGCCAATGCCAACGACCCGCTGGTGGTGTGGTCGGCCCAGCCGGCCCAGCGCACCATCTGGATCGACACCGGCGCCGGCTGGACCCAGGATGCGGCCCTGTGCCCCGCCTGCGGCGCCGTGCTCTCGCGCAAGGACGGCCAGATCGTCGGTGGCGGCTCGTGGACCTGCACCGGCTGCGACCTGACCCAGCCGACGGCCGACTACCGGGTGGACGGTGAGACCGTCGTCGAACAGGACGGAACCGTCTGGCAGCTCCAGCTCGACGTGCCGGGCCGATTCAACCGCGCCAATGCCGCCTGCGCGCTGGCTGCCGCCCGCGTGATGGGGATCGAACCCAGCGTCGCGACCAAGGGCATGAGCACCGTCTCCTCCCCCGCCGGGCGCTTCGCCGTCGGCACCTTCGGCGACGTCGAGGCGCGCCTGCTCCTGGCCAAGAATCCGGCCGGATGGGCCGAGAGCCTCACCCTGGCCACCAGCGATCCGGTGGTGCTGGCCATCGACGCCATCGCCGCCGACGGCCGTGACGTCAGCTGGCTGTGGGACGTGGACTTCGAGCAGCTGCGGGGCCGCACCGTGGTGTGCACCGGCCCCCGCGCCCATGACCTGGCCGTGCGGCTGACCTATGGCGACGTGGAGCACACCATCGAGCACGACCTGATGACCGCGATCACCAGCCAGCAGGTGGACGGCGTCCTCGACGTCGTCAGCACCTACACCCCGTTCCAGAAGCTGCGCAAGCTCGGAGGCCTCGCATGAACCAGCCAGACAAGATCGTCCCCTCGGCCAAGCCGGTCAAGATCGTGCTCGTCTACCAGAGCCTGCTGGGAATTTACGGCGACCAGGGCAATGCCAAGGTGGCCGCCAAGCGCCTGCAGCTGCGCGGCATCGACGCCGAGGTCGTCGAGGTGGAGCCCGGTGAGCCCATGCCCGACGACGCAGACCTGTACTTCTTGGGCGGCGGCGAGGACATGGCCCAGATCAGCGCCTTGAAGGCCCTTCAGGCCGATGGTGGACTGCGCCGTGGAGTGGAGAACGGCGGCGTGCTGCTGGCCGTCTGCGCGGGCTTCCAGATCTGCGGCAAGACACTCACCGTTGGGGGGCGCGACGAGGTCGTCGACGGTTTGGGATTGCTGGACGTCGAGACCCGACGTGCCGATGTGCGCGCCGTCGGTGAGGTCTTGCACCGCTGGACTCGTCCCGACGGCTCCGAGAGCCTGATCACCGGCTTCGAGAACCATGGCGGCCACACGACGCTGGGCCCGCAGGCCAAGCCGCTGGCCACCGTCGAGGTCGGCGTGGGCAATGACGGCTCCGGGGTCGAGGGCGCCGTCCAGCAGGTGGGCAAGGGCTGGGTCTACGCCACCTACCCCCACGGCCCGCTACTGCCGCGCAATCCCGACCTGGCCGACCACCTGCTGGAGCTGGCGCTGGGCCGGGAGCTCGAGCCCCTGCCGATGCCGGAGGTCGACGAACTGCGTCGACAGCGAATCGAGCACGCACGCAGCCTGTGACCCTTCGACAGGCTCAGGGATCGTGGCGGGAAACGTTGGCTGAGCCTGTCGAAGCCACTACCGTCAAGGGATGAAGACCAGACAGCTCGGACCGTTCACCGTGAGCGCCATCGGCATGGGCTGCATGCCCCTGTCCATGGGGCGCGACCCCATGCCGTCACTGGACCAGGCGATGGAGACCATCCATGCCGCGCTCGAGGCGGGCATCACCTTCTTCGACACCGCGGACATCTACGCGCCCAGTTGGGACCAGATGGGCCACAACGAGCACGTGCTCGCCATGGGCCTGCGCGGTATCAGCAATCGCGACGAGGTCGTCGTCGCCACCAAGGGCGGCATCACCCGCGGCGAGGGTGAGACGTGGGGCCGCGACGGTTCCAAGGACTACCTGCGTCGCGCCCTGGAGCACTCCCTGAGCCAGCTGGAGGTCGACTGCATCGATCTGTACCAGTGGCACCGTCCCGACCGCTGGAAGGTCTATGGCGAGGTGGTGGAGACCTTCGCCGAGTTCCAGCAGCAGGGCCTGGTGAAGGCGGTCGGCATCAGCAATGCCAATGTCGAGGAGATCGAGATCGCCCGCGACGTGCTGGGCCCCGACGGGCTGGTCAGCGTCCAGAACGAGTTCTCCCCCAGCTTCCGCTGCTCCACCGACACCCTGACGGTGTGCCAGGACAATGGCATCGCCTTCCTGCCGTGGAGCCCGCTGGGCGGCTGCGGTGGCGGCGCGACCGAGGTGGGCAACCGCTTCCAGGCCTTCGGCGACGTGGCCCGCGAGCGTGGTGTCAGCCCGCAGCAGGTGGTGCTGGCCTGGGAGCTGGCCAAGTACGACAAGCTCATCCCCATCCCCGGCGCCAGCCGTCCGGAATCCATCACGGACTCGGCTCAGGCCGTCGATCTCGAGCTGACCGATGAGGAGATCAAGCGCCTCGACGCCTCCCCCGCCTGGCACGACCCGCAGCCCCACCGCTGAGGCTTCGACAGGCTCGGCCAACGACCAAGGCCCCGGATCAATGATCCGGGGCCTTTGCTCTGTACACCGCCAGGGACTCGAACCCTGAACCCGCTGATTAAGAGTCAGCTGCTCTGCCAGTTGAGCTAGCGGTGCGCGCGAGAAGGAACATTACGCCTGCCCGGGGGCCTGTGCAAATTGCGCCTTTCGCTTGGTACACCGCCAGGGACTCGAACCCTGAACCCGCTGATTAAGAGTCAGCTGCTCTGCCAGTTGAGCTAGCGGTGCGCGCGTTGACCAACTATACGCAGGCACCCCACTGCCCGCAAATCGAGCCCGGGTGACCGCCCCTGCCCCACGGACGACGAAGGGTGCCGGGAGGATTCCCGACACCCTTCGCCCCACGCCTCACGAGCGTGTTCAACGGGTCACTTCACGCCTCCGGCGGTCAGGCCAGCGACGATGCGGCGCTGGAAGACCAGCACCATGATCAGCAGCGGCACGGTCACCACGACGCCCGCAGCCATGATGGCGCCGTAGGGGATGTTGAAGGCGCTGTCACCGGTGAACTGCGCCAGCGAGACCGGGGCCGTCATCATCTCGGGCTTGGCAAGGAAGGTCATGGCGAACATGTACTCATTCCAGACCGCAATGAAGGTCAGGATAACGGTGGTGAAGATGCCCGGCGCAGCCAACGGCAGGATGATCTTGCGGAAGGCCGTGGTGGGCGTGCAGCCGTCCACCATGGCCGCCTGCTCCAGCTCGACGGGCAGCTGCCGGAAGAAGGCCGTGAGGTTCCACACACACAGCGGCAGACCGAAGCTGAGCGACGGGATGATCACTGCCTGGTACTGGTTCATCCAGTTGATCGGCAACCACTCGTAGGTGCCGGTGAACATCTTCAGCAGCGGCACCAGGATCGTGATCGCCGGGAACATCGAACACCCGATGATCACGGCCAGCACCAGGGCCTTGCCCTTGAAACGCAGGCGCGCCAGGGCGTAGGCCGCGACGATGCCGAAGAACAAGGTCAGCAGCGTCGTGACGGTGGAGATGATGATCGAGTTGCCGATCGCCGTCACGAAGTTGTTCTTCTCGTTGAAGACGATCTTGAAGTTCTCGACCGAGACCGGATTGGGCAGGTACTCATTGCTGAGGCCCTCGCTGGGCAGCCGCAAGGAGCTGATCACCATCCAGATGAAGGGCAGGATGCAGTACAGGATGATGAAGGCGATGCCGAGGATGGAGGCGATGCCACCCACGATCTCGGCGCCACTCTTCTTGGGCTTGTTGAGCGCCTCCAGCTCCTGGTCGGAGAGCACTTCCTGCCCGGCGGGAACCGCGGCATTCATGGATGCTTGCTGGGTCATGCTGCACTCTCCCCACTGGTGATGGTGCGGTTGTTCGCCTTGGTGCGCGCCACCTGCTGCTTGTGCAGCTTGCGCATCCGCTTGCGCTGCTCGCTCTTGGCCAGCGCCTCGGGATCATTGACCACCTCGGCCCCCAGCAGCTTGATGAACAGGAAGGACACGACCACGATGAGCAGGAAGAGCAGGATCGAGTAGGCGGCGGCCGGTCCGTAACGCTGACTGACGGCCTCGTTGTAGGCGAACATGCTCAGCGTCTCCACCGAGTACTTGTTAGGCCCGATCAAGCCGTAGGGCAGGTCGAACATGCGCATGGTGTCGAGCGTGCGGAAGAGCACCGCGACCACCAGGGCAGGCTTGACCATCGGCAGGGTGATGCGAGTGAACTGCTGCCAGGCGCTGGCACCGTCCACCTTGGCCGCCTCGTAGACCTCGGCGGGAATGGTCTGCAGTCCGGCCAGCGTCAGCAGACCGATGAAGGGAGCGGTCTTCCAGACGTCGGCCATGATGACGGCCCACTGGGAGGCGGATGAGTCACCGAGCCACAGGATCTGCTTGCCGATCAGGCGATTCATCACACCGTTGGCGTCGAAGACCACCATCCACAGCTTTGCCGAGACGATGGTCGGGATCGCCCACGGCACCAGGATGGCGGCGCGTACCAGACCGGTGCCCTTGAACGCCCGGGCCATGATCAAGGCCATCGCCACGCCCAGAATGGTCTCGATCACCACGCAGATGACGGTGAACCAGATGTTGTTGGCAAAGGCGTTCAGCAGTCGTGGCATCTCACCGAAGACGCCGCTCACGGCAGTCGCGTTCGAGGTGAAGGCGTTGACGTAGTTGTCCAGCCCGACGAACTTGGTGCCGCTCTCCGCGAGACCGGTGGTGGGATCGACGCCCTTGCTGGTCTTGTAGAAGGACTCGATCAGGCTCAGGATGATCGGAATGCCAACCACGAAGAGGATGACGGCGAGCGTGGGAGCGACGAGGATCCAGGCAAGGGTGCCTTGCCCGTCACTCAGGGCATTCTTCTTGCCCTTGCGGGGCGCGCCCTGTGTTTCGACAGCAGCGGTGGCCATCGTTTCCCTCCTTTGGGAACGGGGTGGTGGCACAGTGCCCGGCACGAATCGACAGTGATCCGTGCCGGGCAGTGCTCCACCGTGGGTATCAGGCCTGGGTCAGCTCGGTGAGCTTGGTCTGCAGCCCCTCGAAGGTGGCCTTGGGCTCCTTGCCGCTGATCACGTTGTAGGACGCATCCTGGATCGCCTGGGTCACGTCGTTGTACTCGACGGCCTGCGGACGGGGCTTGGCGGTGGCAATGGACTCCTTCAGCACCGGCAGGTAGGGCAGCTGCTTGACCAGGTCGGCGTCGTCGTAGAGCGACTCACGGGTCGGGGCCAGGGTGGCCTTCTGGGCAGCGGTCTTCTGCTGGGCCTCCTCGCCGTACCACTTGATGAAGTCACGCGCGGTACCGAGGTTCTTGGCGGTCTTGCTGATGGCCAGGTTGTGGCCACCCAGCGTGGAGACGCCGGGGCCCTCGAGGCCGGGCAGCGGGGCGACGCCGAACTTGCCGTTCACCTTGGAGGAGCCGTCCTTGGCCTCCATCAGCGAGTAGACATAGGGCCAGTTGCGCAGGAAGACGAGCTTGCCGTCCTGGAAGGCCTGGCGGCTGGGCTCCTCCATCCAGGTGGTGGCCGCCTTGGGGATGGTGCCGTCCTTGAAGGAGTCCTGCAGCCACTGCACGCCCTTGAGCGAGGCCTCGGAGTTCACCTGCGGCTTGCCGTCCTTGTCGAGGAACTCGCCGCCGGCGGAGTTGACGATCTCGGTGATGTTGCAGGTGAGGCCCTCGTACTTCTGGAACTGGCCGCCGTAGCAGTCCAGGCCCTTGCCCTCGGGCAGGGCCTTGACCTTCTCGCAGGCCGACTTCATGTCGGACCAGGTCTTGGGAGCCTCCTTGATGCCGGCCTTGTCGAGCAGGTCCTTGCGGAAGAAGAGCAGCGCGCCGTCCGAGCTGGTCGGGTAGGCGTAGAGCTTGTCGAAGTAGGTAGCGCCCTCCACGGCGGGCTGCAGCATGCCGTCGGTGGGGAACATGTCCTTGGGCAGCTCGTGCACCCACTGCTTGGCGGCGAACTCGGCGGTCCACACGATGTCCAGGTAGAGCACGTCGTAGTTCGAGGCGCCATTGGTGTTGGCATTGTCGACCATCTTCTGGCGCTGCTCATCGGCCGAGGCCGAGAGCTGGACGAAGGTGACCTTCTCGTTGGGGTGTTCCTTGTTCCACTTGTCGAGCAGCGGCTGGACCAGGTTGTTGTTGTCCTTGCCCTGGACGAAGGTGATGGGGCCCTTCTGGTCCCAGTCGAGCGCGGCGGCGCTCTCGTCGGATCCAGCATCGCCACCGCCGCCACAGGCGGCACTGGCCAGAACGGCCGCGACGGACAGACCCGCGATGGCGACGCGCTGCGCCTTCTTCGTGGTTGACATGTGTGATCCTCACTTCTTTGTGGTGACGCCCCCAAATCTCAGGGGCTGGAGGACAGACTAACCACAAGAACCACGCCGACGACCGCTCGGGGACCCATTACGACGAGATTGTTATCTAGACGCGCAAGGTTCTTCCGGTCAAAGGTGTGCCATACGCCGCACCACGCAACATATTCCCTAGCCAAAGTGATTTGGCAGGTTCAAATCCAAAACCATCCGATCTTGTATTTTACCGAGTGGTAGTTCATGGATGTCGCCCCACTCCCCCCAACAAAACAGTGATGCCCCCACGCCACAGGGCATGGGGGCATCACCAGGAAAGTGTGCTTCAGGAGCGCTTGGCTGCCTGCTTGCGAGCGTGCTTGGCCTGCTTGCTGGCCTGCTTCGCCGCCTGCTTGGCCTGCTTGCTGGCCTCCTTGCGCGCCTGCTTGGCCTGCTCGCTGGCCTGCTGGGCCGCCTGCTTCGCGGCCTTCTTGAGCGACTTCTTCTCAGCGGACTTGCCAACCTGACGGACGATGGCTCGCACCACCAAGAGGCTGACGGCCACGGCACCGGCCGCAGCACCGGCCAGGGAGAGGCGATCGGTACGCCACCCGTCCTCGTCCTTGACCTGGCTCTTGGCGTGGTCCACCTCGGTCATCACGAAGGCCTTCGCCTCGTCGACACTGCGCTGCTTGACGGCCTTGGGGTGCACCTCGTTGACCAGGCCCTCCACATTGGCGCCCATCCGAGCACGGGCCGCAGCAATGTCGGCGCGGATCTGCTGTGCCGAGCGGGTGTCGGTCTTCTTGTCAGCCATGGGGTCTCCTGTCTGGCGCTGCACGACGACGGACCGGGAACGGCCCGCACTACGTGACAAGACTATGCCCCAAGCACCGCACGAGGCCACGTGACGGCCAGCCAGGCTGTGCGCTGTTGGCGAACCCCACTAGGGTGTCGTCATGACCGAGCGCCTCACGGCGGGCTCCCCCGCACCTGATTTCGCCCTCCCCGACGCCGACGAGAAGATCGTCCGTCTGTCCGACTTCGCCGGGCAGAAGGTGATCGTCTACTTCTACCCGGCTGCCATGACTCCCGGTTGCACCGTCCAGGCCGTCGACTTCACCGCAGCCCTCGACGAGCTCTCCGACGCCGGCTACCAGGTGATCGGGATCTCCCCCGACACCCCGGCCAAGCTGGCCAGGTTCCGCGACAAGGAAGACCTGCACGTCACGCTGCTCGGCGATCCCGAGCGCACCGTGCTGGACGCCTATGCCGCCTACGGCACGAAGAAGCTGTACGGCAAGGAGATCCAGGGCGTGATCCGCTCCACCTTCATCGTCGACGTCGACGCCGAGGGCAAGGGCACCATCGAGGTGGCGCAGTACAACGTCAGGGCCACCGGGCACGTCGCCAAGCTGCGCCGCGAACTGGGGGTCTGACCCCACCCTGGTCAGCCCAACCGGGCCATGACCTCCTGCGCCTCTTCGACCGTCCCGGGCAAGTGCTCGACCAGGTCGAGGAGGCGCTGTTCGTTCTCCGGGCTCGGATCGCGATGGAAGAAGCGCGCCATCGCGCACAACAGCTCGGCGACGGCGTCCATGTCGTGCTGGGTGCGCGGGCGCCAGTCCTGTCCGTCGCCACGCCGGTGGTCCACCACGGTGTGGGCCAGCTTCAGCTGGAGGCTCGCGGGCAGTGAGGTGATGGGCCAGCCGCCACCGCGGGGATGCAGGGCCAGCAGGACGGCCAGCACCACGTCGGAATCACGCAGCTCGCGTTGCACCACCTTCACCGGCGCGCCGAAGAACCTCCCCAACCCGCGGCGCGGTGGCTCCGGATCCCCCACCGCGGCACGTCGTGCCACCTCGGGCGGATCGGAGACCCATACCGTCGCGCGGTCGCCGGCGCGGCTGGCCGCACCCCACACTGTGGAGACGGCCACCGGTTGCGAGGTCTCCTCCAGACGCCCCCATACCGTGTCCGGCATGGCCTGGCTGAGGAGTTCATAGGGAGCCGAGGCAGGAATGCGAACCGTACGTGACATGGGGAAATGCCTCGATCTGTGGGGAGGGGGCAGGTCTTTCCAGTCTCTCCCACCACCCGGGCAGGACCAACGATCGGCGCCAAGCGTTCAGTGATCGCTCAGTGTCTTGATCGATTCCATGTCTTGATCGAGTGCCGAAGAAGGGACTTGAACCCTCACGCCCGAAGGCACAGGAACCTAAATCCTGCGTGTCTGCCAATTCCACCACTTCGGCTCGGTGCAGCAGTCTAGGGCACATGTGGGGTGGGAAATTCGGTGGCGCCCGATCGGCGGACCCGGCAGGGTGATGCCCATGATCGTCTGCGAGATCGCAGTTCCCACCCGCGACAGCTTCGAGCCGTCCTGGGTGATGGAGCAAAGCGACCAGATTCGACTGGCCGAGGCCCTGGACGTGCTGGGGACCGACGACTTCCACATGCCACTGGCCCTGGGCGTCCATTCGCTGCGCCGCCAGCTGGATTCCTGGCGGGTGAGCCTGGTGGCCGTCGACGGGGTGGCTGCCGATCAACTCCCCGTCGGGCCCCATGGCCTGCCCGAGCTCAGCTGGGAGGCAGAACGTGCCCCGGAACGGGGGCGGGTGCTGGCTGCTGCCGGCCTGACCGGGCATGTGCACGAGAACACGACGCTTGCCGAGCTGCACGTCGTCGTGGCCCGGGAGCATCGTCGCCGTGGCGTGGGACGACTCCTGCTGCAGGCCGCCGAGCAGGTGGCGGCAGGGCGCGGCTGCACCACGCTGCAGTGCTGGACGGACCATCCCCAGGTCCCCGGCGAGCAGGGTTCGGGCCGGCAGCCCACCCTGAGCCCACCCACCGGCTTCGGCACCATCGCCCTCGACGACCCGGCCACCGCCTTCGCCCTGGCCCACGGCTATGCCCTGGAGCAGTGCGAGCGCCATTCCGTCTGCCCGCTGCCGGGTGACGACGACGTCCTGGAGCAGCTGTGGAACCAGTCGCTGCCCCATGCGGAGGGTTACCAGCTGCGCACCATCGTCGACGAGCTTCCGGAGGAATTGCTGGAGCCCTTCGCGGCCATGATGCGCCACTTCACCGAGGAGATGCCCAGCGCCGGGCTCGACTCCGAACCGGAAGACTGGACGCCACAGCGCGTGCGTCGGGCCGAGGAAGCGCGACGAGCCACCGGGGTGCGCAGCCTCACCACCGTGGCCATGGACCTTGCCAGCGGGGCGATGGCCGCCTCCACGAACATCACCACCGATCCCGCGCACGATGAGGTCTGCTACCAACAGCACACCGTCGTCGATGCCGGGCACCGGGGGCATCGGTTGGGGCTGCTCACCAAGATCAAGAACCATCGAGCGGTGGGCGAGCACTTCCGCCAACGACGACGGCTCCACACCTGGAATGCCGGGGAGAACCGCTGGATGCTCGCGATCAACGATCAGCTGGGCTTCGTGGCGGGTGTGACCGAAGGCGCCTGGCAGAAGCGCCTGTGAGCAACCACTCCTGCCAGACACCCAGCCGATCAGAAGACCTTGGTGATCTGCTGCAGGGCTCGTGCCAACCGGTCGCTGTCGCGACGGGTGGAGTAGATGCCCGGAGTGACCCGGACCACCTCTCCCTTGGACACTCCCCCACGCCGCACGGTGAAGACGCGATGGTTGTCCATCAACCAACTGGTGATCGCGGTCGAGTCTGCCTTGGTCACTCGGCCCTCGATGCGGAAGGCGGTCAGCGCGCCGTACATCCGGTCATCCTGCGGGGTGAGGATCTGCAGTCGCGGCACGTCCAGCACCTGTTCCACCCAACGGTCACGCAGGTATTGCAGGCGACGGTGCACGTTCTCCAGGCCCAGGGCCTCGTGGAAGTCGAGGGCCACCTCCAGAGCCAGCAGGTTCGACGAGGTGGTGGTGCCGGTGTGCACCCGTGAGCGAATGTCGGTCTCGGGGTAGTCCAGGTCTCCGTGGTCACGATCGATGCTGGCCAGCTTGTCCTTGCGGATGTACATCACGCCAAGCCCCATCGGGGCGCTGATCCACTTGTGCAGGTTGTAGCCGATGAAGGCGGCACCGAGCTTGTGGGCATCCACGTCCATCTGGCCGATCGAGTGGGCGGCATCCACCACCACGTCCACGCCGCGCTCCTCGGCCATCTCGACGATCTCCCGCACCGGGACCACCAGGCCCGTGCGATGCGACAGATGGGTGATCAGCAGCAGCTTGGCGCGGGGGTGGTCCTTGAGGAAGGTGCGGTAGAAGTCCAGCACGTTCTCATGGGTGGCCGGCTCCGGGATGGCTCGCTTCACCACCTCGGCACCGCGACGGGCACGAAGGTCCTCCATGGCGTACTGCATCGAGTCGTAGTCCAGGTCTGCATACAACACCTGGTCACCCGGCTTGAGCTGGTTGTAACCGCCGATCAGCTTCTGCAGGGCTTCAGTGGCACCGCGGGTGAACACGACCTCGTCCAGGTCGGCACCCACCAGCCGTGCCACTCGCTTGCGGGCCGCCTCCTGCTTGGCTCCGAATTCGGTGCGCATGAAGTAGGAGGAATCGCGCGCCAGCACGTCGGCCCAGTGCTGGAACTCGTCACGCACCCGCACGGGCATCGTCCCGAAGTAGCCGTTCTCATAGTTCACGTAGTCACGGGGGACGTCATATTCACGACGAACCCGCGCCCAGTAGGGCTCATGGCGGGCCAGCCGACGAGCATTGATCTTGGGTGCCACCGGCAGCGGCCGGTGCCCCGGTCGGTGTGCCTTCGCGAAGGCCTGGTCTGCCTGGATGAACTGGCTTCCGACGGCTCCGGCGGCCGAGAGCCCGGCGGCGGAGAGGACTGTTCGACGGTCGAGTTCCATGGTTCGTTCTCCTGTGTGAGGGGGGTGTCACACCAGCCAAGACCACCGATGTGAAGCTCACTTGAACCACCGTCGACCATCCGGTGTTGTGGCCGCGAACAGCGCCACGGGCCGTGGGGACCCTCGCGCTGGCACCATGGAGGGCATGCATCGCCGCCACCTGTTGGGGCTGTCCGCCCTTGCCATCGCTGCCCCGTTGACCGCCTGCGGTCCGCGGAAGCCAGAACCTGCTCCCACGCCGTCCACGACGGTACCGGCCGGCATGGTGCTGCTGGGCGCCGGCGAGACGAAGGCAGAGCTGGCCCAACAGCCGGGGAAGGCGACGGAAGCCACTGGTGAGGCCGCGTGCACCTTCGCAGCTTGGCTGGCCAAGTCCCTGGACCACGACGGTGACCTGTTGGTCTCCCCCACCTCGCTGGCGCTGCCCCTGGCCATGCTCGCCAACGGCGCCAAGGCCGAAAGCCTCAGCGACCTGCTATCCCTGCTGGGCTTCGGCAGCTTGGACGAGCTGAACTCCCAGCTGGGGGCCGTGCAGCAGGCACTGGCCTCGCGCAACCGCAAGGTGGAGAGCGGCCAGCGCAGCGGAGAGGTGGCCCTCGAGGTGTCCAATGCCCTGTGGGCGCAACAGGCAACACCGGTCAGGAAGACCTTCCTGGAGGCCTGCGCCCGTTGGTACGGCTCGGGTGTGCACGGCGTCGACTTCACCGCCTCGCAGCAAGCCGCCGATGCCATCAACGACTGGGCGGCCGAACGCACCAATGACCGCATCAAGGACCTGGTCACCGCCGAGGCAATCACGTCGGAGACCCGGCTGGTGGTGACCAATGCCATCTGGTTCAAGGCGCCCTGGGCCGAGGAGTTCAGCCGCGGCGAGAAACTGAGCTTCACCCATGACGACTCCACCACGACGCCGGTGGAATCCTTCCGCGCAAGCAGCAAGCTCTGGGCCGACGGGCCGGGCTGGCAGGCCAGCGTCCTGGACTACCTGGGCGGTGACCTGGCGATGGCGCTCGTGCTGCCGGAAGAGGGCAAGGACGAGCCGCTGCTGGACGTCTGGGCCGCGGGTGGCCTGCACCGCATGCTCACCGGCTGGCGACGCGCACAGGTGCGGCTCACCGTGCCGCTGTGGCAGCACGAACAGGAGATCGCGCTTCAGGAACCGCTGCGGAAGATGGGGGTCAGGCACCTGTTCGTCGGGGACTCCGACGTCGACCTGACCGGAATCCGCGACGAGGAGCTGGCCGTGACCGCGGCGGTGCAGAAGACGTGGATCTCCGTCGACGAGAAGGGTACCGAGGCGGCGGCCGCCACCGCCCTGACCGTGGGGGCCACCTCGGTGAAAGAGCCGGAGGAGCAGCACGAGCTCGTGCTCGACCGCCCCTTCTGGTACGTCATCTTCGACCGCCAGAGCGCCACGCCGCTCTTCCTCGGACGCGTGGCGAAGCCTTAGGCCTCGACAGGCTCGGCCGGCGGGGAACCAGACTCGGCCGGCGGGGAACCAGGCTCGGCCGAGGCACTGTCCCAGGCCATCGGGAGCGGGCCGTCGGGGCGGGTCAGCGCCTCGTCGTCGGTGCGGAAGGTGCGCACTGGCCCGACGCCGGTCAGGCGGGTCTCGAAGCGCACCGTGACGCGTCCCAGACCGGAGCCCCAGACCCAGCCACGGCCGTGTTCGGGGTGTTCCACCTCGCTGCCGGGGCTCCACTCCCCTCGTCCTCGCCGACGCTGTTGCGGCGCCTCGGTGGTGGTGCGTTCCTCGGTGACCACCACGTCGTCGCCCTCCAGCACGAACAATTCCTCCTGCGCGGCCTGGGTGAAGTTCGCGACGCCCACGCCCAAGAGCCGGATTCCCTCTCGCACGTCGAGCGCATCGAGCAGTTCCCGGGCCACCTGGGAGATGCGCTCGGTGGAGTCGGTGGCGCCGTTGAGGGTGCGCGAGCGGGTCCAGGTGGTGAAGTCACCCAATCGCACCTTGAGGGTGATGGTGCGGGCGAACTGCCCGGAAGCCCTCAGGCGTCCGGCGACGATCGCCGCGTCACGCGAGGCGATGGCCTCCAAGTCCGCGCGATCGGTCAGGTCGGACTCGAAGGTGTCCTCCACCGAGATCGACTTCGCCTCCCGATGGGGACCCACCGGGCGGTCGTCTCGCGCGAAGGCCAGCTCGTGCAGCGCCGGGCCCCAGCTGCGTCCCACCTCGCGCGAAAGCTCCTGCACCTCGGCGCGCTGCAGGTCGGCGACGGTGCGGATGCCCAGCCGGTCGAGTTTCTCCATGGTCACCGGGCCCACTCCGGGCACCGCCCGGGCCGACAGTGGCGAGATGACCTCCACCTCGCTGCCCGGCGGCACCACCACCAGGCCATTGGGTTTGGCCATCTCGCTGGCCACCTTGGCGATGAACTTGCTCGATCCCATCCCCACGCTCGCCGTCAGCCCCTCGGTGCGTTCGAACAGGTCTGCCCGCAACTTCTGCCCCAGGGCGCGCAGGGCATCCAGGTCACGACAGTCGTGGCCACCGGCTTCCAGGTCGACGAAGGCCTCGTCGATGCTCAACGGCTCCACCAGGGGTGACAGCTCGTGCAGCAGTCCCATCACGATCCGGCTCGACTGCCGGTAGGCGTCGAAGCGGCCGCCGAGGAAGGCGGCATGGGGAGCCTTGCGACGGGCCTCGTGGGACGGCATCGCCGAGCGCACCCCGAAGGCCCGTGCCTCGTAACTGGCGGTGGAGACCACGCCGCGCTGCCCCACGCCTCCGACGATCACCGGCTTGCCGCGCAGCGACGGCTTGTCTCGTTGCTCCACCGCCGCGAAGAAGGCGTCCAGGTCAAGGTGCAGGACGCTCGCGGTGGACCTCACGCGGTCACAGGGTGGCCACCACTGCGGTCCAGACCTGCAGCGGGCCGCGCTCGTCGCTGGTCTCGCCGGTGGGAAGCAGCCCCACCTTCTCTGCCACCGCGCAGGCGGCGGCATTGTCGGGACGCAGCACGGCACGCAACTCGGAATCCGGATCGAGCACCTTCAGGGCCGCGATGCCCGCCTTGGCGATCTCCACCGCATAACCCTGGTTGCGGGAGTCCGGCTCGAATCGGTAGTAGAGGCTCCAGGTGCCGTCCGGGTTCTCCTTGCTGCGCCGCACTCCGCCGACGCCCACCGGACGGTCGTGCAGGCTTTCCTTGGCCAGCCAGTAGCCCAGTCCGTCATTGAGCCAGTGCTCCACATTCGCCTCCAGGCCGACGCGGTGGCGCTCGATCGGCACCTCGGGCAGGTCGGAGGCGGAGTACAGGCGTGCCCAGTCGTCCAGGTCGTCGGGGCCGACCGGGACCAGGGTGAGCCGTTCGGTGCGGGTGATCGGGAAGAGCCGGGTGAAGTCGAACTGTCCCCGCGGTTCCCGGTGCAGGAGCAGCCAGTCCTCCGGGTCGATCTCGGGAAAATGCACGCTTCCCTCGGCGGTCTCGTGCACCTGGGTGATGTCGAGTTCGGTGAGGTACTCCCATGCGTTCTCGTAGACCTGGCCACCACCACAGACGAAGCACACGTCGTCGAGGGATTCGGCCAGCTCAAGGGCGAGTTCCACCGAACCGACGGCGAAGCTGGGCGCATCGGGGTCGTCGCTGAGCTCGATCTGCTCGGGATCCCGGCTCACGACGATGGTGGTGCGTCCGGGCAGATAACCCCCGATGGCCTCATGCGTGTGGCGGCCCACGATGATGGGGTGACCCATGGTGGTCGCCTTGAACCGCGCCCAGTCCTCACCGAACTTGAAGGGCTGGTCCTTGCCGTCACCGATCACGCCGTTCTCGCTGACGACGGCAATGGCAATAACTCGCATGGCTGGCCTCCTCGGTTTTCACCCCATCCTGCCATCTGGGTACGACAGTTCGGGGCCGCCGCACCCAGCATCCCCAGTGGCAGATGTCACCCGCCCCAAGCACTCACCAGTGGCGCAGCCGGGCGAAGGCGGCGCACAGCCGGTCGATGTCGGCAGGCTGCACGTCCCCGATCGTCCCCACCCGGAAGGTGACCAGCTGGCTCACCTTGCCCGGGTAGATGACGAATCCCTCCCGCTTGAGCCCTTGGTAGAGCGCTGCGAAGTCGAAGGGGCCCTCGGGGTAGCGGAAGGCGGTGATCACCGGTGACTGGAATCGGCGCTCCACCACGGGATGCAGGCCCAGTGCGGCCAGCCCCTCGACGAGCGTGACCTGGTTGCGGGCCAGGCGATCATGGCGAGCCTCGACGCCGCCCTCCTCGGCCAGCTCGGTCAGCGCCTCGGCGAAGGCATGCACCACATGGGTCGGCGAGGTGAAGCGCCACTTGCCCTCGCCCTGCTCCATGGCGCGCCACTGCCCCACCAGGTCGAGTGCCAGCGAGCGCGGGGCGTGCTGCACCTGCTCCAGCTCGGTGCGGCGCGAGAGCACGAAGCCGAAACCGGGCACGCCCTGGATGCACTTGTTGGCGCTGGAGACCAGGTGGTCGATGCCCAGGCCCGCCAGGTCGATCGGCACGCCGCCAAAGCTGGACATGGCATCCACCAGGAGCTTGCGGCCGGAGGCCGTCACCACCGGCGCCACCTCGTCCAGTGGGTTCAGCACACCGGTGGTGGTCTCGCAGTGCACCACCGCGACGTGGGTGGCCTGGGGGAACTCGGCCAGCCCGCGGTGCGCCACCTCGGCGTCGACGACCCCGACGTCACCGACGTCGACCATGTGGTGGGAGATGCCCAGGACCTGGCAGATCTGTCCGATGCGTCGGCCGTAGGCGCCGTTGGCCAGCACCAGGAGGGCGTGGTCCGGCCCCACCACCGATCCCAGCAGGGATTCCACGACGAAGCTGCCGCTGCCCTGCATCGGAACCGCGACGTACTCGTCAGAACCGGCCAGCTCCACCAGCCGGGAGCGCACCTGCTGGGTGAGCTGGTTGTAGCTGTCGTCCCAGGTGCACCAGTCCTGCAGCATGGCCGCGCGGACCCGCTTGCTGGTGGACAGTGGCCCGGGGGTGAGCAGCAGGTAGTCGTTGTCGGGAACCAGGTCTGGGTTCATCATTCGCCCAGCCCCAGGTGTGCGGGGACGTCCTGGACGCCCTCGAGCACGGCGGTGGCGCCGGCGGCCGTCAACTGGTCGCTGCCGAGGGCGCCGGTCAGCACGCCGATGCTCTGTGCGGCGCCCGATCGCAGGCCGGCCTGCACGTCGGCGACGGTGTCCCCGGCCACCAAGACCTCCGCCATCGAGGCGGTGCCGGTGCGCTCCAGGGCACGATGGACCATGTAGGGCGCCGGGCGCCCGGCCGCCACCTCGTCCGCGCACACCACCGCGTCGAGCTGCCGGCCCACTCCCCAGCCCAGTGCCTCCAGCAACGGTCCGGCCACTTCGCGCGAGAAGCCCGTGGTCAGCGCCACCTTGATGGCGTTGCGGCGCAGGATCGTGAAGGCCTGCTCCACACCGGGCAGTGCGACGGGTGGGGTCTGGCGGTAGTAGGTGCGCAGCAGCTCGACGAAGTCGGCATAGCCCGCGTCGACGACCTGGCTGGTGGGCTCGACCCCTCCCAACCGCAGCAGGTTGGTGATGGCATCGCGCTTCTCGGTGCCCATCCAGGTCTGGAGGTCGTCGTCGGCGACGGTGGCGCCCTGCCTGGTGACGCAGTCGCGCAGGGCGTCGTAGACGCGCCCCTTGTCGTCGATGGTGGTGCCGGCCATGTCGAAGGCACACAGGGTGATGGTCATGCGGACTCCTGGGGGTTGAGGTGGAGCATTGCGGATCGGTTCTCGGCGGTGTTCTCGATGGAGAAGGTGGCCCGGCTGGGCAAGTAGCGGTCGTCGGAGTACTCGATGGGCCTGTCGTCACGTGTGCGGGTGAGACGGCGCACTCGCAGCAGCGGCTCCCCCACCGGGACGCCCAGCAGGGCCGCATCGGTCTGGTCGGCCCCCACCGCGTCGATGGTGTGGCGGCCACGGGCCAGGTCGACGCCCTGGCTGGCCAGGTGGGCGAAGATCGAGCCCGAGTTGGTGTCGAAGGTGAACAGGTGCAACCCGACGTCGAGCACGAAGGTGGTGCGTTCCACCATGGTCGGCACCCCATCGAGGGTGCGCTGGCGCAGCAGCTGCACCACCTGCTCCCCCGGTGGCAGTTCCAGCTCCTCCGCCAGTTCTGCCGGACAGGCCCGACGGGCCATCTCCTCCAGTCGCTGGCCGGCCACCCGACCCATCGACTCCGCCCACTGGGTGAAGGAGATGAAGTGCGAGAAGGACTGGGCCGGCGGCGCCTTGCGCACCCGAGGGGATCGCCCTTGCCCACCCACCAGCAGACCCTCGGTGCGCAGGGCATTGAGTGCCTGCCGCACGGTGCCGCGTGAGGCACCCGTCTCGCGCACGAGTTCGGCCTCGCTGGGGGCGGACTCGCCAGCCGGCCAGACGCCGTCGGCGATGCGACGGCGGAAGTCCTCCGCCAAGGTGACGTGGAGCGGTTCAAGTCGAGCCATGACTTGACCATACAAGTTGACTCGCACCTTGCACAAGGCCCTCCCCACCCACGAATTCCTTGGACGAATGAGCGTGAACTGCAGAGTGAACGTTGCGTTAACTTGTTTATACAAGTAGGAATCTGGCTTGCTTCCCCTGCCCTGCGAGACGTTCGATTGAGCCATGGACATCACGCAGCACCGGCACCCGCTGGTCATCGTCGGAGCCGGCATCATCGGCCTGGCCCACGCCCTCGAGGCACACCGCAGGGGCATTGCCACCCTGGTCATCGACCGGGAGGGGCGCACCACCGGTGCCTCCGTGCGCAACTTCGGACATGCCTGCTTCACGGCCCAGCCCACCGACCTGCTGCCACTAGCCCTGGAATCACGTCACGGCTGGCTCGAGGCCGCCCAGCTCAGCGGCCTGACTGCGCACGAATGCGGCACTCTCGTCGTGGCGCGGACCCCCTTGGAGATGGAACTCCTGGAAGAGCTGCACACCGCCCGGGGACCCGAGCAGGTTGCGCTGCTCACGGCCGGCCAGGCACGAGCCCAGCTGGGAGGGCTGGGAGCGCCCAACCTCATGGGTGGTGCGCACCTGCCGCTGGACATGCGCGTCGACCCCCGCCGGGCGGCCGACCAGCTTGCCGACTGGCTGGCCTCGCAGGGGGTGGCCTTTGCCCGCAACACGCAGGTGGGTGCCATCCATGACGGCGGCGACGAGGTCACCCTGGTCACCAGCCGCGGTGAGGTGACGGCCGAGCGCGTCATCGTCGCCACTGGCCATGACCTGATGCATCTCTTCCCCGATCTGGCCACGCAACACCAGGTGATGCGTTGCACGCTGGCCATGCACCGCGTCGCCAGCCCGGGCGGTGCCCGCATCGACCCGGCAGTGCTCACCACCACCTCGATGCTGCGCTACGGCGTCTTCACCGAACAGGCCGCCGCCCATCGCCTGCGCGAGCACATGCAGCAGACCCGCCCCGAGCTGCTCGAGGCGCTGGCCAATGTGATGTTCACCCAGCTTCCCGACGGCAGCCTGCTCGTCGGAGACACCCATGACTATTCCGACTCACCCCTGCCCTTCGTCCCCGAGCAGCGTTCCGCGCTGGTGCTCGACGAGGCGGCCCGCGTGCTGGGCGTCGAGAAGTTCGACGTCCTCGAACGGTGGCAGGGCGTCTACGCCAACAGCATCCTCGGCCCGCTGCTGGTCACCGAGCACCAGCCGCGCGTCCGCATCGTGACCGTCACATCCGGTGTCGGCATGACCCTGTCCTTCGGCCTGGCTCGCCAGAGCCTGGCCGCCGCCTGACCTGTCTCACCCACCCCCACGGCATCACGCCCCCACGACACAGACCTGGAGAATCCCATGCGAAAGCCTCTTGCCCTTACCCTGACAGCCCTGCTGGCCAGTTCCACGCTGGCTGCCTGCGGCTCCGACGAACCCTCGGCCACCACCGACGCCTCCGGCTTCAGCTGCCCCTCCGAGGGGCTGCGCTTCGGCATCGAGCCCTATGAGGATCCCTCGAAGCTCGAGCCTGCCTACAAGGTGCTGGCCGAATCGCTGTCCAAGCAGCTCGACTGCCCCGTCGAGGTGCAGATCGTCGAGGACTACTCGGCCGAGGTGCTGGCGATGCGCAACAAGCGTCTGGACATCGGCCAGTTCGGGCCGCTCGGCTATGTCTTCGCCAGCCAGAAGGCCAAGGCCGAGCCGCTGGTCTCCTTCGGCGATGCCCAGGGCAAGCTGTCCGGCTACACCGCCGGCATCTGGGTGCCCAAGGACTCCCCCATCAAGAGCGTGGAGGACCTCAAGGGCAAGTCGCTGGCCTTGGGCAGCGTCGGCTCCACCAGCGGTGACGTGCTGCCCCGCTATGCGCTGAAGAAGGCCGGCGTCAACGAGGCCGACGTCAAGACCAACTACGCGGGCGGCCATCCCGAGGCCCTGCTGGCCCTGACCAACAAGACCGTCGATGCGGCCCAGATCAACTCCCAGACCCTGGCCACCGCCACCCGCGAGGGCACCTTCAAGAAGGAGGACTTCCGCCAGGTGTGGAAGTCCGACGAGATCCCCAATGACCCCATTACGGTGCGCGGCTCGCTGGACGAGGGCACCAAGACCGCGATCAAGGACGCCCTGGTGAACCTGCCCAAGGAGGACGTCGCCAAGGTCGGCGAATTCCTGGACGTGACGCCTCCCGGCCCGCTGGTGGAGGTCACCAAGGAGACCTACCAGCCGCTGTTCGACCTTGCCAGCACGATGAACCTCACCGAGGAAGACACCTGATGACCAGCCAGCCCCGTACCCGTCCCCAGAACCAGACCAACACCCAGGGCCGGGCCCACACCAGCGAGGGCGCCTCGCTGCTGACCGTGCGCTCGATGACCAAGGCCTTCGGCGGCCGCAAGGTGCTCGAGGGCATCGACTTCGACGTCCGCGCCGGGGAACTGGTGGCCTTCCTGGGCGCCAACGGCTCCGGCAAGTCCACCACGCTGCGGTGTGTGATGGGCCTGACCGAGCCCGACGAGGGCATGGTGCTGCTCGGGGGCCAGAACCTCTCGGAGCTCAAGGGACACCAGCGTCAGGCCGCCCGGCACCAGGCGGCGATGGTCTTCCAGAAGATCCACCTGGTTCCCCGCCGCACCGCCCTGCAGAATGTCTGCGCCGGAGCGCTGGCCCGGATGGGCACCGCCCAGTCGCTCAGCCCCGCCTTCTACCCCCGCGAGATCAAGGAGGAGGCCATGGGCTGTCTGGAGCGCGTCGGCCTGGCAGACCGGGCCCACGACCGGGCCGGATCGCTGTCTGGCGGGCAGCAGCAGCGCGTCGCCGTGGCCCGGGCCCTGTGCCAGCGGGCCAAGGTGCTGCTGGCCGACGAACCCGTCTCGGCGTTGGATCCTCGCGCCGCCGAGCAGGTGATGCACCTGCTGCGTGACCTTGCCCATTCCGAGAACCTGGCCGTGGCCGCGGTGCTGCACCAGCCAGACCTGGCGCGTCGCCACGCCGACCGCGCCATTGGCCTGGTGCAGGGACGCATGTTGTTCAACCATCCCGCACACGAACTGAGCGAGGACGACCTGGACCTGCTCTACCTGCCCGACCGGGCTCCCGCCGACGCCCACCATCTGATGGAGAAGACAGCATGAGCACCGCAAGCCTGCCCGCGAGCGGCACCCGATCGATTCCCGTCCCCAAGGACCCCGGACACACCCGACGGCTGGTCGGCGGCACGATCGCCGCGGGCGCCCTGGTGGTGCTGCACGCCCTGGCCTTCGAGGGAACGCAGTTCCGCCCCCAGCTGTTGGTGGAGGGCTGGGCCGGCATGGCCGGCTTCCTGGCCGAGGCCGTGCCGCCGGACACCGACTGGCAACGCGTGCTCAAGCCGAGCCTGCAGGCGACCATGGTGACCCTGTGGATCGGCCTGCTGGGAACCACGCTGTCGGTGCCCTTCGCGCTGTTGCTGGCAGTGCTGGGCGCCCGCAACACCACCCCCAACAGCGTCGTCTACCAGGCCTCGCGCGCCATTCTGAGCTTCTTCCGCGCGGTGCCGGACATCGTCTTCGCCCTGATCTTCGTCACCGCCGTCGGCCTGGGACCCTTCGCCGGCGTGCTGGCCCTGATCTGTCACAACACCGGTGTGATGGGCAAGTTGTGGGCCGAGGCGATGGAGGAGGTCGATCCCGGCCCCCAGCAGGCGCTGCGCACAGCCGGGGCCAACGGCATCCAGCAGGTGGCCAATGCCACGCTGCCCCTGGTGCTCGCCCAGTGGACCGGACTGCTGCTCTACCGCTTCGACGTGAACGTGCGCTCGTCGCTGGTGCTGGGCCTGGTGGGCGCCGGCGGCATCGGTCTGCTGATCAACCGTTCGATCAAGAACTTCCAGTTCGACGAGATGCTCACCCACATCCTGGTGGTGCTGGTGCTCATCATCGTGGTGGACCAGGTCTCGGCCTTCATCCGCAAGCGACTGGCGGTCTGAGGCGGAGCGAAGCACGGCGGCCGGGTCTGTCGAGTTCCCTCGGGTGGGGGCCTCGACAGGCTCGGCCGCCGTACACCGTCCCCCTTGGTCATTCCTGACACGAGCGCAGCTCCGAGCCTGCGAGGAGCGGTGCGCGCGAGTGCCGCGGGGGTTCAAGGGGGTCGTCCCCCTTGCTCATTCCTGACACGAGCGCAGCTCCGAGCCTGCGAGGAGCGGTGCGCGCGAGTGCCGCGGGGGTTCAAGGGGGTCGTCCCCCTTGGTCATTCCTGACACGACCGCAGCTCCGAGCCTGCGAGGAGCGGTGCGCGCGAGTGCCGCGGGGGTTCAAGGGGGTCGTCCCCCTTGCTGATCAGACAGCAATGGGCGCCTTGATCCCGGGGTGCGGGTCATAGTTGAGCACCTCGATGTCGGCCAGCTCGAACTTGTCGATCTCACGGACGTCGGGGTTCAACTGCAGTTGCGGCAAGGGCCGCGGTTCACGAGTGAGCTGCAGCCTGGCCTGTTCCACGTGGTTCGAGTACAGGTGGGCGTCGCCGAAGGTGTGCACGAAGTCTCCCACCTCCAAGTCGCAGACCTGCGCCACCAGATGGGTCAGCAGCGCGTAGGAGGCGATGTTGAAGGGCACCCCCAGGAAGAGGTCGGCACTGCGCTGGTAGAGCTGGCAGCTCAGCCGCCCGCGGCCACCGTCGCGGCCGGGCGTCACGTAGAACTGGAACAGTGCATGGCAGGGCGGCAGCGCCATCTGGTCCACGTCGGCCACATTCCACGCGCTGACGATGTGGCGCCGTGAATCCGGATTGGTCTTGATCGACTCGATGACCTTGGCGATCTGGTCGACCGACTCTCCCGAGGGCGTGGGCCAGCTGCGCCACTGGTAGCCGTAGACCGGCCCCAGGTCGCCGTTCGCGTCGGCCCACTCGTCCCAGATGGTGATCTTGTTCTGGTGCAGCCAGGCGATGTTGGTGTCGCCGCGCAGGAACCACAACAGTTCCCCGAAGATGCTGCGGGTGTGCAGTTTCTTGGTGGTGAGCAGGGGAAATCCGTCGGCCAGGTTGAAGCGCATCTGGTGGCCGAAGATGCTGCGCGTGCCGGTGCCGGTCCGGTCGCCCTTCTCGGCCCCCTCGTCCAGCACCAACCGGAGCAGGTCAAGGTACTGCTGCACTGTCAGGACTCCTTCTGGTCGTTGCCGCTGAAGCCGGCGCCTTCCTCGGGCATCTTGAGGTTCAGCAGACCGGCGATGGCCGGGACGATGCGGGCCACGGCCTGGCCGCGGTGCGAGATCTGGTTCTTGTGCTCGGGCGCGAGCTCGGCGCTGGTCAGTCGACGGCCGTCCACTTCCGGCGCGTCGTCGGGGATGAACAGCGGATCGTAGCCGAAGCCGTTCTCGCCGCGCGGCTCGAAGCCCAGCTGCCCGGGCCACTCGGCGCGCAGCGACTCCCAGTGCCGCATCCCGCCCATCTGGTCGGGCACGACGAAGGCCATGGCGCACACGAAACGGGCCTCGCGCTGCCCGGCGGGCACGTCGCTGATCTGGGCCAGCAGCAGCTCGTTGTTGGCCCGGTCATCGGTCTCGCGATCGCCGGTGGGCTTGCCGGCCCAGCGCGAGGAGCGCACGCCGGGGCAGTTGTTGAGCGCGCCCACCTCGATGCCGGAGTCGTCGGCCAGCGCCGGCAGGCCGGTGCGCAAGGCGCACTCGCGAGCCTTGATGAGGGCATTGCCCTCGAAGGTGCGTTCGGTCTCGTCCGGTTCCGGGTAGGGCTCCACGTCGGACAGGCTCAACACCTCGATGGGCAGCTCCAGGCTCAGCATCGCGGCACGCAGCTCGGCGAGCTTCTTGGCATTGTTGGTGGCCAGCACCACCTGGGCGCGGGAGTCGCCCTCCATCACTTGGCCTCGACGGGCTCTGCCAGGGCAGCGGCCTGCTTGTCCTTGAGCTCGGTGCAGCCCTTCAGTCCCAGGTCGAGCAAGCTGTCCAGGGTCGCGCGGTCGAAGGGCACCCCCTCGGCGGTGCCCTGCACCTCGATGAAGTCGCCATTGCCGGCCACCACGATGTTCATGTCGGTGTCGGCGGTGGAGTCCTCGGTGTAGGCCAGGTCCAGCATCGGGGTGCCGTCGACGACGCCCACGCTGATGGCGGCCACCGAGTCCTTGAGCGGCTCCCCCTTGAGGGCACCCTTGCCACGCAGGTATTCCACGGCGTCGGCCAGCGCGACGTAGGCGCCGGTGATCGAGGCGGTGCGGGTACCACCGTCGGCCTGCAGCACGTCGCAGTCGATGACGATGGTGTTCTCGCCCAGCGCCTCGTAGTCGATGACGGCGCGCAGCGCGCGGCCGATCAGACGGCTGATCTCGTGGGTGCGGCCACCGACCTTGCCCTTGCGGGACTCACGACCGCTGCGGGTGTGGGTGGAGCGGGGCAGCATCTCGTACTCGCTGGTCACCCAGCCCTTGCCCTGGCCCTTCATCCAGCGGGGCACGCCCTCCTCGACGCTGGCGGCCACCAGCACGCGGGTCTTGCCGAACTCGATGAGGCACGAGCCCTCCGCGTGGTCGAGCCAGTTGCGGGTGATCCTCACCTCGCGCAGCTGGTCAGCAGCGCGGCCGTCGATACGAGTTGCGGGTGTGGTGGCAGAAGTCATGCGCCAAATCTAGCGGGTGATACCAGACCGACGCCCCATCCATCAGTGCAGCAGG
Organism: Luteococcus struthionis; assembly: GCF_048595755.1. Classification (GTDB taxonomy): domain Bacteria; phylum Actinomycetota; class Actinomycetes; order Propionibacteriales; family Propionibacteriaceae; genus Luteococcus. The sequence continues at coordinate 2,272,436 of NZ_CP184360.1, read as the reverse complement.
GCGAAGCTGCCGCCCACCAGGACAGCGCACAGCAGCGCCCCCACCACCACCTGGCCGGTGCTGTGCCGTCCGGCGCGCCAGCGCGCCCAGGCCAGCAGACCCAGCAGTGGAAGGCTCACCGCCACCGTCCACCATCCCACCTCGACGGCGACGACGGAGCCCATCGCCGCCAGCACGCCCGAGTGGAAGGAGGCCTTGTACCGCACGCTGATCGCGGTCATCGCCACCAGGCCCAC